>PXBG01000022.1 GCA_003566995.1 Syntrophobacteraceae bacterium | reverse complement strand
CTCCAGGGCGCCGGGGTACCTGGACAAACCGGTCACCTTGGAGTTGCTGTTCAGAATGCAATGGGCCACCACGACCAGTCTTTTGCTTCGTTCCATGCCATCACTCACTTGCTGTTGATCCAGAGAAGCCTGGACCCATAAGGGTGACCGTTATCCCCTCGCAAAACTCAGAGGATTCCTCATGCTTTCTGAGGCCTCAGAGAAAAGTCCGCCGGAACCGGTTGCCCCGCGCACAACAGCCATGAAAACATCCTTACTGAATTCCAATGGGTAAAGTCCAATTTGATATCTTGATAAAACAATATAAAATTCATAGATATTTTCGATCCTTTGTAGAAAGAGATTCAAGGAATAAAAGCTTTTTGGGAGCGAAAAGGGGGTCGTAACAGGGCGGAATGCTCAAGCTGCCACGATCTGCCCGGTAGAAAAGGTGGTCAGCGCAAGGTGAAAAGAGCTTTCAGGAAGCAGGCTTTATTTGTTGCAGAACAATAAAATCAAGATACTTCAAGGAGGTTCCATGTCAGTCCTGAGTTCCCCCAAGGGTGGGACCTATGATTTTCGGGACATTCACCCCAACCTGCGCATGGGCACCGCCAGCGATCGTTATGGAGGCTGGCTGGGACAGATCTACACTCCCGAACGCTATGCAGGGCGCATCAGCAGCAGATCCAGAAAACTGGGAAAGAAATCTTTCGTTGAAGAAATCCTGCCGGTGGACAGTGTTTCCGAATATTTCGAGCATTTCAATGTGCTGGAGCTGGATTTCACTTTTTACCGGCCTTTGCGTGATGCGACCGGAAAGCCGACTCACACGGAGACCCTTCTCGGTGAATACCGGAGACACCTGAAGGATGGGGATCGGCTTATTCTCAAGGCCCCCCAGAGCATCTTCGCTCAGAAGCTGAGAGGGATCGGTGGTATATTTTCAGACAATCCCGGTTACCTCGATCCCGAAGCCTTCATGCGTGCGTTTTGGGAACCTGCCACAGCTGTTCTGGGTGATCTTTTGCACGGTGTCGTTTTCGAGCAGGAGTACCAGAGAGCCCGTGACCGAATATCCCAGGAAATACTTGCAGAACAGCTCGACCGCTTCTTCGGATCCATTCCACCGGATTCACGATACCACGTTGAGTTGCGAACGGATGCCTATCTGACGTCCGCGGTTTTTGACGCACTGCAAAGACACGGTGTGGGACAGGTGCTTTCCCATTGGACCTGGCTGCCATCTCTTCGCAAGCAGTTCGGGAAAGCCCGAGAAAAGATAATCAACAGAGGTCAGGAGCTGGTGGTTCGGCTCATGACTCCCCGAAGCATGCGCTACGAAGATGCCTATGCCATGGCCCATCCATTCGACAGGCTCGTGGAAGAGATGGTGCATCCCGCTATGGTAGCAGAAACGGCTTGGCTTGTGGAAAAGGCCATGGCACAAGATTTCCGCATCAACGTCATCCTCAACAACCGGGCTGGAGGAAATGCCCCCATGATGGCTCGAATGATCGAGGAGGCTCTTCGGGAATCCTGCGGCACGCACTCAAAGTAATACTGCACGGAGTACAGCAACAGGGCAAACCTTAGGGTCTGCAGGCCCACCTGGCGCCACTGCAGTGGTGTCCAGGGAGGCTCACGGGGGTGTCCCGCTTGTGAGCAGATAAACCCAGCTTTCCCGCTATCTTCCCCTGCCTTTGCCCCTGGCCTGACCTGGAGGATAGCGCTTAAAAACATCCTGATGGTAATGGTAGGGGCGTCCGGTCCTCATGTGCAGCGTCACACCGTCCCCCCGTCTTGAGCGATAGGTTGCGGGAGCTCTTTTGGAAGTTCTCCACTGCCCGTCACTCAAATAAAAATACAGTTCCCGGTTCAGATCATAGTAGATTTGAAGGGAAGGGTAATAGCGGTAGGTGTATTTGGCCCGGTAGCCATGTGCAGGCGCCCAGGGCGGAGGACCCCCGGAAGGGCCATGATGGTATCCGGGGTCATGGCCCACTGAAACCGGGGCGAGGGTGCATCCTGTCAACAAAAAGGCCCATGCCGACAGAAAAACCAGGGCGGATACGGCAAGCTTTTTATTGGCCATCATCTTCTGCTCTCCTGACGAAAAGTTTAAAGCCTTGCCCTTGGCAGCGGGTCGGCTCTGAACGTGTCTACATTCCAGGCATTGGCATTCTGCTGTAGCCTGCCGGGACTTGGAAAAGATCGCTGGACAAACGCTTTTCCCGGATGTTGCGCAGTTCAAAAATGCTTCTGTCCTCTTCAACCCTGATGGATGTCTTGAGCCGGGGATCGAACCAGACCTTTCCGATGCCCCCCCTCGCTCTTTCACAATGCCACTTTTCCACGTTGCGGCCGTGCAGCGTTTCCTTGCCCACCATGGTCTGGTTTACGCTCATTGGGGGACAGGGAGTTGTGTAAGCTTCCGAATCTTCGGGGTTGAAGGGCACTTCCAAATACATGCCTTCTTCCATCATGACCACCCAGGAAACGCTTTCCGAAAAATTGACAATCAGGATCTGGGCCTCACCATCCATGATGCCCTCCATGCGCATTCCTTCTGGTCCGGCGTAGTATTTTCCTTTTGTTTCTTCTGAATCCGTAATATTGACATAGTCTGCCTGAAATGAAACGGGAAATCCTCCGGCCAGAAGGGCGGAATTCGACGATAAAATCCCCATGGCCATCGCGATGGTTGTCAGCAGGCGTCTTCTCATTTTGGGTTCCTCCTTTGGGGTAAAAGTGAACAACTGTGTGTTGGCTTCTTGAGAAGCATCGGCAAAATTTTTGGCCGGTGCCAGACGGTCTGCTCGAGGCTGCCGGGGTCGGACCAGCTCACCTGAAGAATTTTCAGGCAAATCATGCAAAAACAACCATTATTCGGGCTTTGAAAGCCCTGCGTGGGTGGGCCAAAGGGGGCACTCCATGGTATCGGGATAATACTTTAACATAAACGGGGCGCTTCGGGGGCAATAATGGGCAAAGTGCCAAACTTGCCCCCGAACAGGATATGATGGGTTGCTCTCGCCTTTTCACACAAGCTCATTTTTGCCGGCAAAAATGTGGCTTAAGCCTGAAATGAGGCTGTTTTGATGCAATAAACTTCAATATTTCAAATGATTGTCTTGGTCCGACCCCATGGCTGGGGCCCCATGGCTGGGCTGCATAGGGAAAAAGAGGTGAATCATGTCAGAATTAAAACTTTACACGGGGCAAATCCAGGTTTCCTCGGGGATTGGTGTGGACGTCAAAGACATCTCCCTCCGTCTCGGGGAAATGGTCCGGGAGTCCGGTATAAAAACCGGCACGCTTCATGCCTTTTGCCTGGGCTCCACGGGATCCCTGACCTGCATTGAGTATGAACCCGGCGTGGTGGCCGACCTGGCCAGGGCCATAAACGAACTGGCTCCGCCCGGCAGGGAGTATGAACATGAAAAGGCCTGGCACGACGGCAACGGCCACAGCCACGTTCAGGCGGCCATGATGGGGCCATGCCTGGTCATTCCCATCCGTAACGGAAAATGCGCTCTGGGCACCTGGCAGCAGGCGGTGATCATCAACCACGACGTCAAGCCCAGAACCAGGACCGTTGAAGTAACCATAACGGGTATTTAGATTCGATCGGGGAATGTGGCGAAAAATCCCTTCGCGATGTTTTCTCTCCGGCACGGCGCTGATGCCCCTCACGCTTCTGCCAGGGCCGACGCTGGTGAAGAAGCGGCTTTGCCCGCCTGATGTCTTCCGTCGCATGGCATTGTGCCGCTTTTGCCGCAACTATTGTGCGACTGCAGGCGGTGTTTCCACGGGGGCCCTGGGTTCCGGTGCTTGCATGAAATGCTGTGAGGGACCTTCCAGTATTTCCCAGGCGGCCTCGGTGAAAAGCTCCCGGCATATGCCCACATCCTTTCCGCGGTTTTCCTCGGTTTTTTCCTGGTCATCCCGGGGATTGGCTCCCACCTCTGCCCAGAAAAGCGTCGCACCGCCCAGGGCACCCAGTGTGCAGGGTTCATGCGTGCAGTTGCCGCGCGTGCCACGAGGCATGGCCAGGCGCGTAACCGCCACGATCTGGGCCATGCGCAGCTCCGAAATCATGCCATACTTTGCCAGTTCTGTATTTGGGACGGGAATTCGCCTTGCGGCTCCGCTGAAGGCGGGATGAAGCCCGGCGGTAAAAAGAATCAAATGGGCCAACTCTTCGTTGGAATGTTCCGGTCCTATGGGCTCCACGCAGGTGCCGACCCACAACCCTGCTTCCTGGAAGTTGCGAATGGTTTCCAGCCGTTTACCCGGATGGATCCTGTTGCGCCTGCCTTCGTCGAGCCGCAGGGCATGGTAAACGCCATCAAAGCCTGCATCCTTCATTTTTTCCGCCTGGGCGAGGGTCTTGTCGCCCGTGTTGGCGATCAGCGGGGTATCCGGACGGATGTGCCTGCGGATTTCGCGCGCCATCTCCAGCATTTTCCATAGGGGGTAGTCGGCCGTCGTCATCGTCAAGACCGCATTGGCCCCTTCCTGCTCAAACCGGACAGCCGACGAGACTGCATCTTCTGCATTGATCTGCCAGCTTTCCTTGAAAATCTGATTGCACTCGGCAAATGAACACCAGAGGCAATTTCTGGTACAGGGGGCAAGGTCGAGGGCGAACTGCCCATGGATTTCAGCCTTGCCACCGGTAACTTCTTCCGAAACACGCCGGGCCTCGGCCAGCAAGGCATAAGCTTCGGGGGACGCAGGTGCATATGACAGCATGGAAACGAGTTCTTCCTGGGAAAAAGACTCGCCCCACCTTGCTTTTTTGATGCATTCACCGACCTGCATTGTCAAGTTCCTTTCCGGTTGGATTTTTTCCCGGGGGTGCAGGCCGCCCGGCAAAGACCGTGACCATTTGGCACCTGGCACGAGTGGATATGAATTTTTCTTTGGCGTGTTTCCCTGCTCTTCAAAAGATCCCATTCACATTGACAGCTGGAAGGCGGGGGAGTTTGTCACCATTATGTCAGGCGGCCTCAGAGGCTGGATGATGAAGGCTTATTCCCGGATGGCTGACGACCGGCAAGAAAGGTATCCCGTTCATCGAGCTGGGCTTTATACTGTGCGATCTGAGTTTTAAAGCGGTCCCTGTCAGATTTGGCAACAGCCTTGCTGGGAGATGATGCTGAAGCCAGGGTTTGGAGGGGATTGACGTGTTTGCCGTGGTGGAGCACCCTGAAACACAGGTGCGGTCCTGTTGCCGCTCCTGTGGCTCCCACATACCCAATGACATCGCCCTGCCTGACACGTGATCCCTTCGTGATGTTTTGTGCATAGCGGCTCAGGTGGAGGTACTTGGTGCGGTAATTGTGTGCATGAGCAAGAGTGATCATGTTGCCTGCAGATCCATTGCGGCCTCTGAAGGCCACCGTTCCGTCAGCAACGGCATAGACCGGGGTTCCGGTTGGAGCAACCAGGTCCACGCCTCCGTGGAAATGGCGGGTTCCGCGAAGGGGGTGTGTGCGATAGCCAAATCCGCTTGAAATTCGTGAATAGTTCAGAGGTTTGTTCAGAAAGAATGCCTGCAGTGAATTGCCGTCTTCGTCATAGTAACCAACTTCTCCGTTCGAATCCTTGAAGCGATAGGCAGTATGACGGCGGTTGCGGATTGTGATTTCAGCTGCAAGGACTTCGTTAGATCCGGCAAATTCATCACCCGTCCACCGTTCTTCAAAGAGGATCTGATACGTGCTGCCGGGCTGGATGTCGCGCCGGAAGTCAATTTGACCGTTGAAGATCGTTTTGAGTCGGCCGGCAAGGCCAGTGCGCTCGTGGTCTTTGAGGTGCCTGGAGAGGTTTGAGCTGATGGTCCCCTGGAGGCTGGCAAGGCGGGTTTCATATTCGAGGACGTCATTCCAGACGACAAACTCCCCCGTATCCACATCACGCTCGATATGGAGCACATTGGCCCTGTTCATTTGGTAGCTGAAGCTTCTGAATTCGCCCTCGCTGTCGTGTGTAACCTCATATGACTGTCCAGGACGGAACCCTCGCACAGAAAATTCACCCTTGAGCATCTCGATGACAGTATGAACCTGAGCGGGACTCAGACCGTTTGCAGTGAGAGTGTTGTAGAGGGAGTCTCCTTGCTGAACGGTGTGGTGGGTCACTTCAAATTTTTCCTCGGGAACTCCTTCCTCGGGAACTCCTTCCCCAAGAACAATGAATTCATCCACTGTGCTGTAGTTGAGGTCATCATGGTGGAGTTGTGAGAGAGGTCGCTGTGGTGAAGGTGAAAAGTGTGAGAAAGAGAGGAAGGCAAGAAGGGAGAGGCTGCCAACTGCGACGACAATGGATTTTTTTGAATGGTTTCTCCAAAAAGTGCCGTTTTTTTCAATCAATGAGGAGTGATGCTGGTCGCTCATAACATACACATTTCTATTTTGTCTATTTGTCGTGCTCCTGAGATCGGTGATGAGGTGATGGAAAGCCACATATTCAGGGTTTTCGGATATCAGGGCTTGCCGGTGCTGTCAAGGCCAATTTTTTGCATGTAGTGAGCAAGAGAAATGTTATCCGATATGTTCGTCTCTGCGCCATCCACCCGCAAGAGGAGGCCGGTGCGGTGATCCCCCTCGCTGGCATCTGCGCGGGGGGATGTTGGTGACGACATTCCTGTCACAAACAGAGAAAGAAAGGAAATGAGCCGATGAATCAAAAACAGGATCGTGCCAAAGGGGCATTCATTGGAGCTTTGATTGGTGAGGCGCTCGGAGTCGGTCCACATTGGTATTATGATTTGAATGAGCTGAAAAGAGATTACGGCTCATGGATCGACGATTACACCAGACCTCAAGATGGCCGTTATCACGCTGGCCTGGAAGCGGGTGAGCTATCTCAGGAAGGCTGGATTATTCAGAAGATGGCGGAATATATCGTTAAAAATCAGGGTTATGATAAAGATACCTTCTGTCAGATGATGGATCAAGAAATTTTGCCGCATGTTGATGTCCAGCCGATGGGAGGTAAGGGCGGTTACACAAGCCAGACGATGCGTCATATTTATAAAGCGAGAGTAGTTGATAAATTTGATTGGGACAACGTTGCAAGTATTAGTGATACGACAGAATCTCTGGAACGGAATATCCCTACGGCAATTTACTATAGCTATAATTTAAGAATATTATGTTATAATATTGCTGAAAATACCGCACTCACTCAGAGCGACAATATCACTGGATCGCTTTCTGTAGCGTTCAACATTGTCCTTGCGAGTTTGATCAACGGTGAGAAACTCGATGAATACTTAAGCGGCAAATTGATGAAAAAGGTCTACAAAAAAGAGTTGCCCTTCTTTGCGGTAACCTCTGAAAACCTTGGCACTGTCATGGTGGGAAGAGATGTTTCATCGGAGGAAGGCTTGTTTGCATCCCCGGACGCTTTACTGTCACCGAGCTACATGGCAAGGGCAGCACAGGATCAGGGCATTCGTATTGAGCCGGCCTGGAAAGTCTCCATTGTTTACGGTATGCCTTGCGCCATCTATCATATGCTTCCGGCGGCATATTACTTGGCTGCACGCTTTAAGGATGATTTCGAATCGGGAGTATTGCATGCACTCAATGGGGGAGGCCAAAACCAGGTAAGAGCGATGTTAACAGGTGCACTGATTGGTGCTCAAGTTGGCCTAAGTAACATCCCTCAACGCTTTATCGAAGGTCTAAAAGATAAAGATACACTCAGAGCTCTTGCTGATAAGTTGGTGGATCATCTATAAATAGCTACTGAATCAATAGAAAAAAATAGACATGAAATCTTTATTTGTAATATAAGGGTGAACAGCGAGTCCCTATGCGCCTCGATGCTGCGGACAAAGCAACGCGTAAAAAAAATGCTCAAGCAGCGCCGGAGGTTTGCCGAATTCAAAATTGATTTTGAAGGAGGAGTGCTTTTTCGTCACATTGAAACCTTAAAGAGGATGGAACTTTCCATGATGCCAGCCTGTCGATCAATCCTTCTCAACTCCCTGTCACCGAACTCCAGCAAATCAATCTTTCGTTTGGCAGTCGCACTTTTGGTTTCAGGTGCGAACAGACTCGTTGCCAAGAGTCAGAACCGCCCCTTAACGTGAAGTCCGGTTTTTTCATGATGCCAATGGCCCAGGTTCATGCCGCAACTTGAAGGAGGTGTATTTTGAAGCCAGGAATTTTTCATCTGAATAGGCAGTCGTGCCTGTGTGCTGCGCTGACAGCCCTTTTTGTGCTCTTTTGTCTGGCCTCTTTTGCAGGAGAGTCCCGGGCCTCAAAGTCTGATCCCTACCATCAGATGCTCGCTGGTCTTTCGGAGCTGGAGGGCACTCACGGACACGGACCATCCACCCTGGACGACCTGGAAGGGGATCATGGTCACGGGCCGCCGGGGCTCCATGCCCTGGAGGGCACTCACGGCCACCATGAGGAAGCTGTCCAGGAGGGAGATGTCATCTGTCCTCAGGATTCGGTCTGCCTGGAAGCTGAAACACAGCTTCCTCTCAGAGTCCTGCCGCGTCCCTTTTCCCATGTCTACAGCGAGGCCGGGGCGGATGCAGACAATATTGTCATTTCAAACATACCCGCTTTTCATCCACTTTTTGTGTTTGAACGCCGGGATATAGATCTGAGCGACCCGGCAAAGCCCAAAGGTTGGTACCGCGTGGGTCAGTCCAGGAATGAGCACCAGGGCTGGATGCAGGCCGCAGACGTGATGGAGTGGCGCCAGGCACTGCTGGTTTCCTATACCCACCCTGGAGGTCTGATAGAGGGCCGGAATCCCGTGCTCATGTTTCGGGACCTGGACAGCTTGAGGGAACTGGTGGACGACTTCGGGCGCCAGGACAAAGCCCGCGAGATTTACCAGAACATTGAAACAGGCGATGTGCCCGGAGAAATCGTCAGCATGGAGCCCAAGCGGTTTGTGGACATCACCAAGCAGTTCTACATCCTGCCTATTCTGGACTGGGAGGAAACCAGCATCATGGGCGATGACGTCCGGCTTCTGCAGCTGGCGGCAGCCGTGCCCCAGCAGCGCGGGGCGGACACCCTGGACAGCGAGGAATACGGCACTCAGGCCATGACCCAGCGCGGCGAACAGACCGGTGCCCGCATGGAAGACCTGAATGTGGACATAGTCTTTACCATAGACACCACCAGGAGCATGCAGCCCTTCATTGACATGACCCGTGAAGCGGTGATGAAAATGGTCCAGGACTTCACAGATGAAACAGCAGCACGTTTCCGTTTCGGCCTGGTAGGTTTCAGGGACTGCATCGACACCATCCCCTGGCTGGAATATGACGTGCGCAACTTCACCCCGGAACTGGTGGAAGGTGAAAGGCTTATCCATCTGTTGGAGCATGAACTTGAAGAAACGGAAGTGGGCAGCCTGGATTATGCAGAAGAGGGTTTTGCCGGGGTGGACGAGGCTTTGCGCTCCGCCTGGAGGGAAAACGCCCTGCGCTTCATGATTTTCATCACCGACGCCAGCTCTCATCCCAAGGGACACCCGCAGAACATCACCGGCAAGGACGAACATGACCTGCGCCGGGAGGCTGACGATGCCCAGGTGCACATTCTGGCCATACACCTTCTGGACCCCAGGGCCGAGGAAGATCACCCCATAGCAACCCCTCAGTACATGAAGCTCTCTCAGGTCAGGGGCAGCACCGAATCGGCCTACACTTCCGTGAATGCTTTTGAACAGGAAGAATATCAGGCATTGGTGGACGATATCGTCACCGAGATCAACGATCTGCTGCAAAAGGCACTGGGCGTGGAGACAAAAGCCGCAGCCGATTCATCTGAACCCCTTGAGGAACCCGGGAAGGCCGGCCAGGGCCAGGAGGTTGTGGGCAAGCTCTGGGAGGCGGCCCTGGTGGAGTACATAGGCCAGTCCGCAAGGCCGCCCAAGGATATCGTGGCCTGGGCCATGGACCGGGATCTGGTCTACACCGCCGATCGTTCCCTGGAAGTCAGGGTGCTGGTGAACAGGGATCAGCTGAGCTCCCTGGCCCAGGCTCTGGACAATGTCATCCAGGCCCTCATGCGTGCTGAAGTGACTCAGATGCAGTTCTTTGAAGCCTTGCAGAGCGTTTCCGGCCAGACCATGAAGAGCCCCGAGGACATAGCCGGGGCAGAAAGGCTGGCAGATACCGGTCTTTTACCGGCTTTTATCCAGGCCCTGCCCTACAAAAGCGATGTCCTTTCCCTGAGCGATGAGATGTTCGCCAGCATGACCGCTGAACAGCGCTCCCAGCTGGAATGGAACATTCTGGCCAAGCTGGAGCAATACCGGGCCATAAATGAGCAGGTGGATGTCTGGTTCCGCCTCAATGAAACCGATCCGGACCGGGAGATGGTTTATCCCCTCCATTTGGACTATCTGCCCTGATCGGAGGGCGGAGTGCGGCTCACGGAGGATTGACAGCATGACGATGGGAGCACGGTGAAAAAGATGGGGCGCAGGGACGAAATGCTGAAGAGCAGCGTCCGAGATGTCTCTGACTTGTAGCTGGTTAACCAGGATCAGGGTAAGTGGTTTATCTTGAGAATCTTTACAAGAGAAGGGAACAGGCCGGCAGCGTGTTTGAGCTGTGTGTGCCGGAACTGGAAATCCCCCCGGGCAGTATGGTTGCCCTGGTGGGTGATAGCGGCTGCGGCAAGAGCACGCTCCTGGATATGCTGGCTTTGGTCATGCAGCCCACCCGGGTGGAGCGGTTTCTCCTGGATCTGGGCCAGGGGAAGGAAAATGCCATGGATTTACAGGCCCTGTGGAAAAACAGGCTGGAATCCAGGCTGGCACAGATCCGCCGCAACCACATGGGATATATTCTGCAGACGGGTGGGCTCTTGTCCTTTCTAAGCGTCATGGACAACGTGTGCCTTCCTGCCAGGATCAAGGGCAACCAGGACTACCTGCAACAGGTGACAACCCTGGCTGCAAGGCTTGGAATAGAGCAGTGCCTGGCCCGCAAGCCTGACTATCTGTCCATAGGCCAAAGACAAAGAGCGGCCATACTGCGGGCCATGGCTCACGGGCCTGATCTCGTGCTTGCGGACGAGCCAACCGCCGCCGTGGACAAGGCCCGCGCCAGGCTCATCATGCAGGACCTGCGCGGTGTCACCCGTGACTCAGGGACAGCCGTGGTGGTGGTTACCCACGATACGGACCTGGTGGCGGATGCAGACGTCACCTACAGTTTTGTCCTGAGCCAGGGCAGTGAAGGTCTGGTCCGGGCAGAGTGCAGGCGGAGCGTGTGATGGGTCCCCAGAAGAATCATTCCTTGAAAATGGTCCCCGGGCTGGCTGCATCCAGCCTTGTGCATGACCGTATTCTGACGCTTTGCCTGATCATTGCCCTGGCCGCTGTCATTGGACCGCTCCTGGTTCTGCTGGGGCTGAAGCACGGAACCATTGAAACTCTGCGGGAAAGGCTGGTGGAGGATCCTGTTTACCGGGAAGTGCGTCCGGCCCAGATTTACGAGTTCTCCCCCGAATGGTTTGACCGGATGAGGAGCTTTCCGGGGGTAAAGTTCATCGTGCCCTCGGTGCTGCCTCTGTCTTCCATACTGCATGTTGAGCATCCGGAAACGGGCAGTTTGGAAATGTTTGACCTCATATCCAGCGGCCCTGGTGATCCCCTGCTTCTGGAAAACAGTGCCCCGGCACCCCAGGAGGGACAGTGTGTGCTCACCCATGAGGCCGCACGTGTTCTGGGTCTTGAGCAGGGAGATGTCCTGGAGGCCAGGGTCACCCGCAGCCGCCAGGGGCGCAGGGAAATGGCGGCATCCCGGCTGGAAGTGGCTGGAGTGCTGCAGCCCAGGGCAGGTTCTTTGCCCCGGATCTACGCTCCCTTGTCATTTGTGCTGGACATCGAGGCTTACAAGGAGGGCTACGGCGTGCCCCCCAGAGGCTGGGAAGGCGATACGCCTGAACCGTACCTCAGCTATGACGGGGTGATGCTGCTCATGCCCGGGCCTCTGGATCCCATAGAAAGAACAGGGCTGATCATAAACACAGGTTTTGCCCGGATAAACGAGGCAGAAGGCATTGAAGTGACCGAAAAGACAGCTGTTCCTTTGCCTGAGGGCTGGACGGCATACAGATTGAGCACTCCGGGAAGCCCGGCCACCATGTCCGGGATCCGCGCCCTGCGGCAAAAGCTTCGGGGCAAGGAGCACATTCTGCTCCCCTATGTGCGTGACATTGTGCTGCAAGATGCTACGGGACGAAATATCGCTCCGGCAGGACTGTCCCTGAGCCGGAGAGAAGCTCTTCTTCTGGACGTGGAATACCCTCCCTGGGGCGGTTTCACCGGCAGCGCGGCATCGGCGGGCAGGCTCACCAGGCTGCTTGTGCCCGATTCCTTTGATTTTGATTCGGGGGTGGTTTTTCACGGGGTCCTGGATCTGCACATGGAGCTTGAAGCAGCAGGCAGCACGGCACTGCAAAGGCCCCTGGTCCCGGCAGAGCTCATGGGCGTGCTGCGAACAGCCAGACAGCGCGGGGTGAAACTGGAGCCCGAATCCGGGGAATTTGCCATGGTCAGGGGAGGTTTCAGGGGTTTTCGCCTTTACACTGAGAGCATTGACGACGTCCCCAGGGTTTACAGGGAGCTGCAGGAGCAGGGACTGGAAATCATGGCCCAGGTGGAAACCATCCAGCGTATCCAGGTCCTGGATGAGGGCTTTGCCCGCCTGTATGCCCTGCTGGCCCTGCTGGGCATAACCGGGGGCACGGCTGTCCTTCTTTCCAGCCTTTATGCCGCAGTGGAAAGGCTGCGAAAGGATCTGGGAGTGCTGCGCCTGGTGGGCCTTGGCCGCAGGCATGTGTTTTTTTTCCCCATGGTCCAGGGACTGATGATAGCTGCTGCCGGGCTCACGCTGGGTTTTGCCTGCTATTATGTCCTGTCGGCAATGATCAACCACACCTTTGCCTCGGAGCTGGCCCCCGGAGAGAAATTCTGCTCCCTGCCCCTGAGCTACACGGGGGGAATCATCCTCTTAACAACCTGTCTGGCTTTGGCCGGTTCCCTGGTGGCTGCGTGGAGGGCCACGCGCATCGATCCTGCGGAGGTGATTCGTGACAACTGACCTGCACCTGAACACTTCTCAGGACAGACTGGAAAAGGCTTCCATGATGCTGGCTGTTCACGGCTTTCCAAAAGCTTTTCTCTTCCTTTTTTGCGCCCTCTTCATTGCCCTGGGCGGTGTCAGCATGGCCGCGCCTCCCGCCGGGCCGGACAATCCGCGCCCGGACAAGGGGGACATCGTCCTGGCCATGCCCAATGATTCCGTGATGGTTTTTCGAAAGGTTCAGGTGCCGGGCCAGGGATACTGGGGGGACGAGGAGCAGATCATCCAGATGGGCGATGCATCCGGGGGAATTTTCGAGGGCCTGCAGCGCACCCAGATCAGCGGATCTTTTCCCGATGAGGAAGGACAGGGGCAGGCCATTTACCTGGCCAAGTACGAATTGACCAAAGGCCAGTTTGCTGCGGTCATGGGCCTGGGCACACTCATAGAGGCCAGCGCCGATCCGGAAGCGCCCCGGCTGGCGCAACTGGAGGGGCGTGCCCTGCAGGAGGCCCTGATGGTCCCGCTGTCATTCGTGAGCTATCACGATATCCAGGAGTTTATCCGCCGCTACAACCAGTGGCTCTTTGCCCCGGAACACCCTGAGCGCCTGGACAATATGCCCCACATCGAAGGCATTCCAGGATTTATCCGCCTTCCCTCCGAGGAGGAGTGGGAGTTCACTGTCCGCGGGGGATTGCCGGCCCTGGAGGGCGGCACCTTCAACGACCGCCTGCCCTTTGCCCTGCAGCGGATAAATGAGCATGCCTGGCACCTGGGCAATGCCAGCCACAGGGTGCGGCCCATAGGCCTGCGCCAGCCCTGCGGTCTTGGGTTTCACGACATGCTGGGCAATGTCCAGGAAATGACCGCCGGTTTCTTCAGGCCCGAGGTGTGGCAGGGAAAGCCGGGCGGCGTGAGCGTCCGCGGGGGAAGCGTCTCCACGCCCATATCGGATATGCGCTCCTCCCTGCGCCAGGAACTGGACGTCTATGCCTGGAACCAGGATGAGGAGCAGGTGCAGGAAAGAAGGTCTTTCAACACGGGGGCGCGACTGGCCATAGGCTCCAATGTGGTGGTCAACACCAGGGTCAGGGCTGCCATGGAAAGGGAGTACCAGGAATACAAGGACATGGTCCGCAAGGCCATGCCCGTGGGCCGGACCCTGGACAACCTGGTGGCCCAGGCCGCTGGCCAGTTGGGCGATGTGGAGCCCATCCTGGGCAGGCTCATGGAGGAGCATCCCCATTTGAGAAATGAGCTGCACACGGTGCAGGAGTTCATGGACCAGGCCAGGCAGCGCCTGGATAAGGCCCAGCGGGAAAGCGCCCGCAGCCTGGCCCAGGATGCGGCCCGCAACGGGGTTAATCTGAGTGTTTACATCTCCAGGCTGGTGAGTCTGGAAAACAGCCTGGAGGCCGCCAGACGACTGGCTGAAATGTCCAGCAGATACCTGGAGCAGGTCAGTGCGGTGGAAAAGAGGATAGAGGAACTGTCTGCCGCAAGGATACAGCAGTTTCAGGCATACAGTGAAAAGGTGGGGCAGCTTGGGGAATACGGTTCCGATTACTTTGAACAGGCCCTGGAGACGCTCAGGGAGCAGGATCCCCTGCCCAGGGAAAATGCGGTGCTGGAATTGCTGACGGTTCATGTGCGGGAATTCAGCGAAAAGCGCCGGGCGGACCGTGAGAATTGGCTTGGAGGGTATGAAGAGGTTTTCAAAAAGTTCGAGCAATGAGTGAAGGAGGAAAAACATGCAAAGATCCAGGTTTGTTGTTTTGCTGGTCTTGATGGCCATGGTTCTCACCGGATGTGTCACCGGGTCGGATCAGGGCCGGACCAAGGCTGAGGGCACTGTGTTTGGTGCTGCTGTGGGCGGGCTGGCAGGGTACTTGATCGGGGACGGGAAAGGAGCGGCCATCGGTGCTGCAGCCGGGGCCGGACTGGGCTACCTTGCGGGCCGGGAAGTGGCCAAACGCAAGGCCCAATACGCCACCCAGGAGGATTTTCTGGATGCGGAAATTGCGCGTACGGCAGAGTACAACCAGACCATGCGGGTCTACAACGAGGAGAGCAGGCAGGAAATAGCCGGACTGCAGCACGAGGCTGAAACCCTGCGCCGGGCTTACGATGCGGGCACCGAAAAACAGGAAACCCTGCTGGCCAGGCAGGAAGAAGTGAGAAAACGCCTGGCTGAAAGCAGGCAGCTGGAAGAGGACCTGGAGGAAGAACTGGCCATCCAGACCGCCATCATTCAACAGGAAAAGCGGGACCTGCCGGCGGACGATCCGCGGATAGCCAAACTGGAGAAGGAAGTCCGGGAACTGCAGGCCAATATCACCGCCCTGAGCAAGGGCAGCACACAGTTGGCACAGATAGACGAGAGGTTATCCGTATGAAGTATGTCTGTACTGTATTGCTTTTTGGAGTGCTGCTTCTTACGGGTTGCGGGGCTTCCCATAACCCCCGGGAAGGGGGCTTTTTCGGAGGCATCGGCGGCCTGGGTTCCGGAGCATACCAGGCGCGGGTGCAGGAGCGTGAAGACCGCCTGAGCCGTCTGCAGCAGGTGCGAAAGGGATTGGAAGCAGAAAGTGAAGATCTGAGTGCAGAGAAAACCACCCTGAGGGAACAGATCGACCGGGAACGCGCCCTTTTGGGTGAACTGGAAAGCTCTATGGCAGAGTTGGAACAGGCGGCCCGGAGCCTGGAAGCCCGGGATCAAAGGGAGCAGCGGCAGATAGTTGAGCTGCGGTCCAGGCTGGCTGATTTGAAGAGTGGAATAAAAGAACAGGAATCCTCCCTGAGCGCCCTGGACCAGTTGGAAGGAACAGTGGGGCATGGCACGGGCAGTGAGGGTGCTGACCTGCGACGCAGTCAGTTGGAGGAGCAGAGGCGCCAACTGCAGGAAGAATATGAGCTTTTGCTGGAGCTGGCCCTGGAGCTGACGGGGTAGAGATGTACAGGTGTCTTTTCTGGCTTTTGGGGATCTTGTTGTTCCTGCCGCCTGCCCTGGCCGCTGAACCGCCCCTGGAGGAAATACGCGAAATCCTGCGCACCCATCTGCCCGAACCTCCCAGGGAATCAAGGCTGGCGGCCCTCAGTCCGGACAAACTGGAAGAGGGGCTGAAAGATATTGATCCCCACGCCAGGCTTTTAACCCGGGAAGAGCTGCATGAATCTCCCCCGGGAGGCGGCCAGGGGGTGGGCATCGGGGGAGAGCTTTTCTTCCGGGATGGTCAACTGATCATCTCCCCATACCAGGAAGGCTCCCTGGCCCGGGCCGGAGTGACCCGGCGGGTGGTCCTTCTGGAAGTGAATGGCAGCCGGGCCCAAGATCTTTCCCTGGAGGAAGCGGCAGCCATGCTTCTGGGACCGCCTGGAACCAGAGTGCGTCTGCGCATGCACACCTTTCCGCAGGGAGAGGAGTTTGAAAAGACCCTGACTCGCCGTTCCTTCAGGCCACTGCAGGTGGAAATGGTGCAGCCCGGGGACCAGGCCGTGCTCAGGGTGCGCTCCTTCGAGGCGGGCCGCACCAGATCAGCCCTCAAGGCCGGCATTCAGTTCATCGGGGCGGGGCAGTCCCCCGTGTTCATTGATCTGCGCGAAGCAGTGGGAGGCGACCTGTATGAAGCCCTGGACTGCGCCTCCATGTTTTTGCCCTCGGGCTCTTCCATGGGTGGCATGGAGCGCAGGGATTCCCGGATGGTGGTCAATTCTCCGGGAGAAAAAAAGTTTGCCGGTTCTGTTGTTCTGCTGGTGGGACCGGACACGGCCAGCGCCGCCGAAGTCTTTGCCGCGGCCCTTGGCCATCACGGCCGGGCCCTGCTGGTTGGGCGTCCTACCTTTGGCAAGTGCAGCACACAGACCAGAATCAAACTGTCCGACGGTTCTGTCCTGCAGTTCACCAACGGTCTGATCCTGGGCCCTGAAGGAGACAAGTGCTCCTCTGCGGGACTGCAACCGCATATCACTGTGCCGGAAAAAAAACTCTTTGACACGGCCTGGCTGGTCAGCCGGGGCCTGGCCGGACTGGCCAAGGACGCTTTGCCCGGTGAAACCCAGGATGAATACTCCCTGGAGCGCCTGGCCGGTGAAGGCCGTCTCACGGTGAGGTCCATGCGCGCCTGGGACAGGCTGCCGGTCAAATACGTGCGGCTGGTGCTGGATCTTGCTGAACTGAATCTGGATCTTCTGGGCGCCGGCACAGAGCAGGTAAAATCATGGGCGGCCAGGGCTGCTGACTCCAATGATCCTGCCCTGGCAAGACATGCACAGGAACTGGAATCTCTGGCCGGGTTCATGAGTGCGGGTGGCTGGGAAAAGCAGAATTAAACCGGGCAGAAAAGGGCATGATCTGCATCGGGGACCACGCCGGCGCCACGGAAACCATATCTGCAACACCGCCCACCCGCCCGCGCAGGGTTCCATGATGAGCGTGCGTCGTCTGCCCGCATATCCCGGTTTCAATGCCGAAGCCGGCATTACCCTTGCTAAGATGCTTTTGTTAACCCTCGGGCTTTTGCCGATGTTCGCCAGGTTCAGACCGAGCAGGGAAAAAAGCCCGGATACATAACCCGTAAACAGATGGATCAGCCTATAGTGTATATATCCAAGCATTTGAGCCTCACCTTTACATAAGGAACAACAATGTTTGTGACACGGATGCCTCGATCAGCGTTCACATTTTTTTTGTGCTTCATTTTATCTTTCCTTTTGGCTGCGGCGGCAGAGGCGCAGCGATCCCCCGGCCAGTTCGATTTTGTTGAATCACCGGCAGAATATGCAGATCCGCCGATACGTGAAGGCACTTTCGATATGATCACCGGAGAGCGGCCTGCATACCGGGAAGACCCTGTCAAGGAAATGAATGAGCTCATCCAGCGGGCCCGGGAATTTAAAAGGGCTGGGTACCCTTATCCCGAATATGACAACTGGCCAATGTACTCGGATGCATCTCTTCTGGAGGCGCTGGAAAGAACCAGGAATATTCAGGATGACTGTCGGGCGGCAGTGGAACTGAAAATGTTCCTGGATTCCAGACAGGATGAGCTTTCCTTGAGCAGGAGCACGCTGGCCTCCTTTGACGTGGCCAGGAAATGGCTTCCCAATCCCTCTTTGTCAAAAATCGAATTGGGCGCGAGTGTATTGAAGGTCGAAATCGACTTGCTGCAAATCAATGTCTGGGATGACAGCAAGGATTTTCTGGCGCTTGATTTCATCAATGTGGAAGTGCCGGTGATTGAGAAAGCAAAAAAAGTTACGGATTCCTACAACATAGTTAAAAGTTATCTTGAAGGGACAGAAGCAGGACAAGCCGGCCGATGGGCCCTGGAGATTCATGAAAAAAGCAGAGATTGGGATTCAAGGGAAGTTTCCAGACAGCAAAGACTCATGCACGACAAAAGCAGTCAGCATCTGAACAATATTCAAGAGATCACCGCCAGGTTCGACGTTGACGTTCAAAGAGCATATGAAAACTATCATGAAAATGTAGATCGCTTCGTCAGAATCTACGAACTGGAGCTGGAACTTATAGAAATTCACAGCCGGGAGATCGATGTGCCCGGTGAGCTCGATTCAGAGCTCAAGAGAGTACACCAGGAAATGAACAGGCTTGGCTATAGACCGCCCCAACCCCCTCAGTCTCGTACTGAAACGGGACGCAAAAGAGCGATCAACCTTGCAGAACAGAAACGGGACATGGCCATAAAGAGTGAAGCCCAGAGTCTCGACCGTTTGCTGGATAAGCTGGCCAACGATTATCTCAGGGATGTGGCTGAAGAAGAACGCCAGATCGCCCGCCTTCAGGTCCAGCGTCAAACCCTGGAAAAGTATTCCAGGCCGCTGGCGGAGGATATGTGCCAAAGCATTGTCATGCGGGACAGGGGTGCCGGGGAAGTTCTTGACGGTTCAGGAGCCACGATTGTCAGGGCTGAACCGGAAAGAGTGCCTGGAACCCCCGGAGAAGGTCGGGTCATCTTCTCCCATTCGGGCAGCTGGGCCCAGGCCTATGGAGGATGGAGAACCGAAGAAAATCCTCCCAATGCCCCGTACAGCGTGGGCCCCACTTATGCAGGCCCCGGCAAATACAGGGTCAATTTAAGCTATTCCCCGGACGTCAGGCCATCCATGACTGCCGGCAACCACAATACCGGCGTGACGGTCAGGCACAAGAGCCAGGGGAGTACTTCCCGGGTGGCCACCCTTCGCCCCGTTGCCAGGGACAAGCCCAGCGGCGAAGCATCCACGACTTTCATTCTGAGGAATCCCGGCCAAATGGAGGTTTTTTTCGCCATGGCCACCAGTCGGGGACAGGCAGGAGGGTATCTCGAGCATCAACAATCCTTTTCAGCCAGTATTGAATACCTTGAGCACTTACCGGAGCAAAGAGCCGTCTCAGGCACCTGCCTCTGGCCGGGCGACAGGCTGAAAACGTCAAACAGGAGGGCTCTGGTAAATCTCTGGGGCGCTGAGATGTATGTGCAAGAGAATTCGGAAGTAAAAGTGGCGGAAGCCGAAGACGGCACCTTGCAGATCCACCTCATCAGGGGTCAGGTCGCCTTCAACAGGGACGGCTCTCTGCATCGGCCTTTTGAAGTGCTGCGAAATGACGGCAGTTTCCGGGTGGTTCCCGAGGGGACAAGATTCCTGGTCAGCAACACAGGCATTGAAGTGATGGAAGGCCGGGTCAAAGTCCTGACCGAAGATGAAATCATTGCACTGGATGCCGGTCAGGGGCTGTCGAATCAGCAAGAAGGCATTCTTGCCCTGGACCCCGGCGAACATGAATCCTTGACAAATTTCACTTCTTCGGACGGCATTCCCATGGACCTGGATTTCTGGCTGCCGCAGAGAGAAGCCTACGGGAAAAAACAGTCCGGTTTCATCAATGATGAACTCCCTGGCGGGTGGGTTCTGGCCGATCCCCCTGCGCGCTGGAGCCAGAGGGGACGTGAAGACTTGCCCCGTGCAGGGATGAGCACTCCCCGGCCCGGGAAGCTTCAGCTGGATGTGCCGGGCAACAGTCGCCTGGACGATAGAGCAGACACTGCGCCGCGTCTTCTGCACAAGATAACCGGAGACTTTGTCCTGGAAGCTGATGCAGATCTGCAAGCAATTGATTCTCAGGAAGCGGCCCTGCAATTCCTGGTACGTTCCCCTGGATCTTCTGCAGGCGTAATGCTGGAACAGTTTCCCCGGAGCCTGGGAGATGGCCCCGGTGAGCATTACTTTCTGGGGGGGATAGGCCTTTTCCTGGACAATGAAGGCAACCGGCGCGTTCAGGCACTCAATGAGGACAACCGGGCAGGCTGGCCTGAAGTCACTGAAAAGTCTGTCAGAGTGCGCCTGATCCGAAGCAAGAATATGTGGTTTTCCGGCTGGAGTGTGGACAAGGGCGAGACCTGGCATACCAGTCGTGTCATATCCATGTCTCTCCCCGAGACTGTTTGGGTCGGCTGGTGTTTCCTGAATCCCGATGGCTCACCCGGCTCGGCCAGGTTTACTCTTGGAGATGTATTGCTTGAATCCGCTCCTTTGGGGACGTTGCCGCTGCCTCAGTGGCAAAGCTATGCCCAAGAAGGAAGTGTTGTCCTGGGGAACGAAGCCCGGCTCGTTGTGGACGGTGAAATGCCTGGTACGGCCAGGGCCATGGCAACGAGACCTTTTCATGGCGATTTTGATGTAGAAGTCGCCTTTGAGCTCAAAACTGCGTCCCCGAATGAAGAGGGCAAAGGGCGCTGGAGCCTGGCTGCGGTCGACACGAGAGAGGCCGGATTGGCTATTGGAGGTGAACTGGACAGCAACGGACTGCGCTACGGTGTGGTGTATGGAAAAGACGGCGGCTATAAACCCGATGCTTCCATGCAGTATGGTTCTGATGCAGTCCGGGAGACCAGCGGCAAGCTCCGCCTCGTGCGCACCGGAGAAGTGATATCAGCCTATTACTGGCGCGGCGGGGAATGGAATTACTTTCGCTCAATCGACTACAGGGAACAGAAGGAAGGCGGATTGGGCGGTCCATTGTTCCTCAGGCTGGAAGCAACCAATGACTTGAACGATGACGCCTTTCCAGCCCTGGCACTGAATTTTTCCCTGGATGCCATATATCTTTCTCCCGCTGAGCGTTTGCGGGAAGAAGGCGAGGAGCTTCAGGTGTCCGGCGATTACTACGGTGCCCTGGAAAAGTACCGTCAAAGCCTGGCTCTGAAAAGCGATCCCTTACTGGAAGACCGTTTTAAACGGCTGAAGAACTACGTGGAAGTATCCGGGGAAATTCAAAATATTGCAGCGAAGCCGGGTTCTGAAGCGGAAGAGGCTGGAAGTCTTGTGCTGAACAGGCCCATGCGCGCTGATTTCGGCAGGGATGACCGGGAGCATTGGTTCCGGGTCAGCACTGCCCTGCCGGGATCTTTACAGATCAATGTGCGCAGCGATGAGACCTTGAATTACAATCTGGCCCTCTTTGACGGCAACCGTGTCATGGACAGAGATACCGGCGGCTTACAATCAGAACGCGCAGTGAAGCGCCCGGATCTGGATGCACACGAATACCTTGTCCGCATTTATGGGGCCAGGGGTGACGGCCCGTACATCATAGAGGCGGTTCACGAGCCCCAGGCCCACACCGTGGACCAGGAACCCAATGATTCTGCAGAAGATGCCCAGCCAATCGGAATCAACAAGGTTACGGAGGGAGTCCTGGGCTATGTTGCGGATGGACAAACAGATACCCGGGACTGGTTTCGCCTGGAGACCAAACAGCACGGCGCATTGACCGTTGAACTGGAAGGGGAGGAGACGCTCAAGGCCCGCCTGTCACTTCTCGATGGATCCGGAAACAGGTTCCTTGACAGGGACAATTCGGGACAGGAGTCCAGGCGCCGCGTGCATCGTCCTGATCTGGCCCCTGGGACCTACTACATTCGTATTGACCGTCAGTCCGGATATGGAGGCTATACACTTTCACCGCGCCTGGAACCAGCCCTTTACCCCGGGGACCGTGAGCCCAAGGACAGTCAGGAGGAGGCTCAGGAGATCCAGGTGGGGAAGGACATCACCGGGTTGCTGGGCTATGTTGCGGATGGACACACAGATACTCGGGACTGGTTCCGGTTTGACATCACCGAGCAGGGTCGGATCGCAGTCGCAGTGAGCGCCGAGGAAAGCCTCACGGTCAATCTGCGTCTGACAGATGCCAGCGGGACGCTGCTCACCCGGTCTTCCGCCAGCAACAATCCCAGCGTGGAGCGCGACGATCTGCCCCCCGGAACCTACTTTGTCCGGGTCCAGCGGGTCAGCGGCCATGGCGGATATTCCATCAGGCCAGTATTTACACCGGACTCCGGGGGCAATGACAACTGATCTGTATTACGGCAATGCAAAAAGAAATGGTTGCGAGTTTTGTCATTCACCAAGTGGTCCGTTTAGAGCTTGTGCTTAAACCGACCGGTAAGGAGCTTTTCATGCTGAGCAAGCTATTTGTTGGCAATCGCCCTGCTTTGGGGGCGCTGCTTCTTTTTTTGGCAGCAACCGTCCTGATGCTCCTGAACCTCAATTATGCCTGGGCCGCAGATAATTCACCGGACTGGAGCCAGACCGAGTGGGAGGATCACCTGACCATAGAAATGGTTGACAACAAGCAAGTGGGCCAGACCGGATTTTCCCCGGATGGCAGCCTGGTTTTTGCTACACCGGGTTCAGACGTTGTGGTCTGGGACAGTGCTACAGGTGATGAGATCAGCCGTTTCAAGCACGAGCGCGGCACCAGCAATGCCGCATTTTCACCGGACGGCTCACGCCTGATCTCCACCGGGGGGTATCGACTGGCCCGCACCTGGGATGTCCAGAGCGGTGAACTGCTGCATACTTTCGGGGATGAAAGTCACCAAATGAGGCCTATGATTGATTTTGTTGCCTGGCCCCCTCAGGGACCAAGGGCTGTACAACGGGCTGAAAACTGGGCGTTGCAGGTATTTGACGCCATGAACTCAGAACCCGTGGTCAGACTGGACGGCATCAACACCCGCACTGTTCAGCTTGTCTTTTCCCCGGATGGCAAACGCATCGCCGCAGCTGTTTCCGATGGAACTGTACGCATCTTTGACGCCGAAAGTGCAGAGCAACTGATGGTGCATGACCGCCATGAAGGGGAGCCGGAGGTTTCTTTTTCCAATGACGGAAGGCGCATGGTCTCAGTGGGCCGGGACAGCGCTATGGAGGTATGGGATACGGCCACGGGTGAAGTCGTCCAGCGATGGGAAGAAAAATTCCGTAACAGCTGGCAGAGCCCGAAGTTCTCTCCCGATGATCGCAGGATTATTGTGCTCAGCAAGAATTCGTGGGATCGGTTCCAGATTCTGGATATCGCCAGCGGCGAGAAAGTAGCCGCCCTGCCCCGGGGTGAGAGCGGCCAACCGCAGTACAACCTCCGCTTTGTAAAGTTTGCGCCGGATGGACAGAGCATCATGACCGCTGACTTGCAAAGTATTCGCATCTGGTATTCGGACAACTCAAAAGGCCAGGTTTCTGCCCGGAGTGAAACAACGGAATTCGTCCGGGAACTTCAGCAACTTCAAGAGCAAGGCAACCTAACGGTCCGAGCGCTGGGGGCTTACGGCATGCTGCCCGAAGGCTTTATGCAGGCAGCCTTGGCCTTGAGAGGTCAGGGAATGGATCTGCTCGCCGCCGACCGGGAAGAACTCCAGGACTGGCTGAACCAGACGGAGCAGGGTCAGATGGATCTGCAACTGCATGAGCAGGACATGCTCAAGGAGTTGGTTTCAATCATGACCCTGGAGGGCAAAACGGCTTCCCCCCTGGATGAGAAGCGTGAGCAGCCGGCCGGGATCTGGAAAAGCCCCGGAATGCATAATTTTGGTGAGGTCGGGGATGCTGAAGGATTGCGTGTCAGGGCTTTTACGCCAGATGGACGGGCAGCGGTGGGAGATATGGAAACACCTGAAGGCGTGCGCGCCGCCCGCTGGGTCAGGGGGAAGGCTCCGGAAGACCTTGGAGTTCTGAACGAGTTGAGTTCAACCTCGCGGGCTACAGGAGTGAGTGACGACGGCAGGGTGGTGGTCGGCTGGGATGTTTCACTCGAGGGGGAACAGGCCTTTCGCTGGGTGAAGGGCCAGGGCATGCAGAGACTGGAAATGATGGACGGAGTGGAGGCCAGGGCCGAGACAGCCAATGCCCATGCAGTCAATGCGGATGGCTCTGTGGTTGTGGGAGGGGTTGGCCTTCGGGGAAAGATGACCGGCTATGAACACCAGCGCCATGTCTTCCGCTGGGTAGAGGGACAGGGGATGCAGAGCCTGGGATCACTCCAGGAAGGCAGGGAAAGTGTTGCCACTTCAGTCAGTGCCGATGGAAGAGCAATCGCCGGCTGGGGTCAAACCAGCGAGGGAGACCGCGCTTTTCGCTGGGTGGAAGGAGAGGGCATGCAGAGTCTTGGAGCATTTGAGCTTTCAGATTCCGCGACAGAAATTCCTTCTTCCCGGGGTCATGCTATCAGTGCAGACGGTTCGGCAGTCGTGGGCTCCAGCCATTCTGCTGATGGGGAACGGGCCTTTTTGTGGAAGCAGGATAAAGGACTGAAAAACCTGGGTGTCCTGGAAGGCGCGGATTGGTCCCGCGCCACAGCAGTCAATGTGGACGGAACAGTGGTTGTGGGCAAGAGCGGCGCGAAAAAAGGATTGGATTCATGGACTCATGCCTTTCGCTGGAGCAGGGAGCAAGGCATGCAGGACTTGGGAATACACCACGGAGAGGGTTCGTCAGTTGCCCGATCTGTAAGCCCGGATGGGGGCGTCGTGATGGGGGAACGCCACTCTGAGGAGGGGAAGCATCCCGTTGTCTGGGTAATAGGGGCCGGGCAGGAGCAGGTAAAAACGGAAGAGGAAAAGGCAAGCACTGCGACTGAAGCTCATAAGAGGACTTCCCGGGAAAAAGCACAAGCGGAAGGCGAGAAAACGTCAAAGAGTATCTCGGAATCGGTTCCTAAAGCTCGGGCCCAAAAGGAATACACTGCCCAGGGGATCAGCTTCCAGGCTCCGGAGCGTCTGATTGTTATAGCCGATGAAGATGGGAAATTTTATCTGGGTGATTCGGACATGAAGAAATACATGACAGACTACAGGTTTGAAGAGCCCTTGGGACTGCTGATCTTTGTGGGGTTGGAAGGGAAAAGCAACCTTGACTTTCTGGATAAGGACCATGTGCGGCATCTTGAAGAAACGGTCATGCTGGGAAACAAGACCTTTGAGCAGTATATTGCGCGGGAGACCAGGGAGTACGAACAAGGGGAAATTCATGCCACCGGGCACATACTGGTGGGCCGAACCCCCAGCGAAGGCGGTCGATACCTGGTTTTCAACGCGACCCATGCGGGAGAGTCTTCGGATTTGGGTCTCAAGAAGACCCGGAAGATCGTAGAGACAGCCCGGGCCGTTGATCCGGATGCCCTTAGCGATGACATTCCATATACTGCATGGCAGGATTCCATGCTGCGTATACGCATCCCCGGGGGGATGTTCGCGACCAGGAATCATCCGGGTATTTTCCATTTACGGACCAGGGAAATGCCTTACACGTCTTTTGGGGTCAGAACAGGAAGGCATGCCCTGGACGAGTTCCGCCGTGTCCAGCTGCTTGACCAGGAAGAAGTAAGCGTGTCCCGGGGAGAGTTTTTCGGGTATCCGGTGGTCCTTGTAGAGCAGCACGTTGAGAATGGCTTTTCCAAAAGGAAAATCTTTGAAAAATGTTTGTCTGGCAATGATCCGGTTATTTTGACCATGCGGGTCTATCCCCAATGGCTGAAAGAGCACGGGGACTTGAGCGCCCTGCTGGACACGCTTGAGTTTGAATTGCCTGGGGATGCGGCTGCCTGTCCGGCAGAGACTCTTGGCCCTGTGCTCAAGCACCTTGGACTGGAGTGAGATGCGCTCGCGAAGCCTCAAACAAGGGTAGATGCTGACTGACTTCTTTCATGTAAAGGAAAGCGCCATGCACCATCCACAAAACCGGATATCCACCCGGAGCATGAACCGCCGGGACTTTCTGTGGCTGGCCTCGGTGTCCACGCTGGGCGTTGTTACCGGATGCGCCATTAACCCGGTCACCGGAGGGCGCCAGTTCATGCTCATGACGGAAGCAGGCGAAATAAGCCTGGATCAGAAGCACTCCCCGCATCAGTTTTCAGCCGACTACGGAGAGGTCCAGGACTCCGGCCTGAACAGCTACCTGGACCGTAAAGGCAAAGATCTGGCCGCAATCACCCACCGACCGGACATGCCCTACTCCTTCAGGTGCGTCAACGCCACTCACGTCAATGCCTACGCCTTTCCCGGGGGGAGTATCGCCACCACCCGGGGAATCCTCCTGGAGATGGAAAACGAGGCCGAACTGGACGCCCTGCTGGGGCATGAAATAGCCCACGTCAACGCCAGACACACTGCTGCACGCATGTCCCGGGCCATCATGGCCCAGGTGCTCTTGACCGGAGCGACTTTGTACCTGGACAGTCAGCATGAGGAATACGCTCCCATTGCCTCAGGGCTGGGAGCTGTGGCCACGGGGGCCCTGCTGGCCAGCTACAGCCGGGCCAACGAGCGGGAAGCCGATGAACTGGGCATGCAGTACATGACCGATGCCGGTATGAATCCCCAGGGAATGGTTGGTCTTATGGATGTTCTGCAGGGGGTGAAAAGCAGAAAGCCTTCGGCCATCGAGCGCATGTTCTCCACCCATCCCATGAGCCAGGAGCGCCAGGACACGGCCCGGTACAGGGCCGAGCACAAGTATGCACATGCCCGCAATTTTCCGGTCAATAGAGAGCGCTACATGGACAATACCGCCCGTCTGCGCCGAATGAGAGGGGCCATAGAAGCCATGCAGGAAGGGGAAGAACATATGGGCCGGCAGCGCTTCCATCAGGCTGAAGATTCCTTCAGCCGGGCCTTGCACCAGGCTCCCAATGATTACGCTGCCCTTGTGCTCATGTCCAAATGCCAGCTGGCCCTGAACCGGCCCCAAAGAGCCAGGAACTTTTCCCAAAGGGCCATCAGGGTTTATCCGCAGGAGGCCCAGGCGCATCACCTAAGCGGAGTGGCCTCAATGAATTTGAGGCAGTATGACGCGGCTTTGGATGGGTTCAGACGATATGAAGACATGCTTCCGGGCAACCCGAACACCATTTTTCTCAAGGCTGTCTGCCTGGAAGGCATGGGCCGCAAAAGAGATTCCGCCGGGGAATACGAGAGGTTTCTGCACAGCTCCGGTGCGGGAGAAAAGGCCGACTATGCCCGCAAGAGGCTGCAGGAGTGGGGTTATATGGATTCCTCAGGTGAATAGTAAATAAACAGGGTTTCAAGCCAGGAGGCACTCTTGAAATATCTTCTAAGTTCCGGGCGGGCAGTGCTGGTCATGACTGTACTCAGTATTTTTCTTGCCGCAGTCTTATGCCTGCCGGCCGGGGCTTCCATGCCGGTGCCTGTAAAAACCGTTGAAGGCCTTGTCCGGAATGGGCAGATAACAACTATTGAGCCACAGCGCTTTGCTTCCAGCCAGCCTCTAGACATTGTGCCCTGTGCCAATATTCCCTTTGAAGCGGATAAGTTCGAGGGCAGAACTATCCGGGCCACGGCGGGGATAGACCTCCATAACGGGATGTTTACCTGCCTCACGGATGTGCTCATCCTGGACAAAGACCCACAGGATAAAGCATGCAGCTTCTCAAGATCATGCCTGGAATACCATGTCCAGTCGGACAGGAAGACTTTTACTCCGGCTAACTTGCAGGATGAGAAGCTTATTTTGAAACTGGACACCTTTGTCTTGGGCCTGGAAAAGACAATTAACGCCCATGACTGGAAGCGTCTCATGGAGGATTATATTCACCAGGAATACCTGCAAAAGCAGCATGACAGAATACTGCAGAAAAATACCTCTCAGTTTCTGTATGAACTGCTGTTTCCAGGAATGTATAAAATGAATACTCTAAGCATATGCTGCATGAACTACCTGTTGAATGTGAAAACTTCATTTCAGGAAAGAATAGATATGATTCAAGATTTTGAAGTTATAACTGCCGATGAGTACATGATGTCTTACAGGTTCAACTATAAAAATGGAATATGCTTGATATACAATACTATTTGTCTGAATAAGCAAGAGAGTGGATTTAAATTGACGGGTGCATATGGATGAGCCATCAGATGGATATGGTAATAAAATTACCTGGTATTTAACAAAGGATTAGATTCATGAAAGACTTAAAGTTCCACAAGAACCTGTTCTTGAGCTTTTTTTTCTGTTCCTGGGCATTCATGCTGTGTCTGTCAGGTCCTGAGAAAAGTATTGCCCGGGAAACTGCAGCAAATCAGCAGCAGGAACTTCAGGAGCTTGCAGTGCAGGGCGAACTGACCGTAAGGGCCATGCGTGCCTGGGGGATGTTGCCGGAGCGGTTTATGCATCTGGCACTGGAACTTCGCTCTCAGGGCATAAACCTTCTGGATGCTGATATG
>PXBG01000070.1 GCA_003566995.1 Syntrophobacteraceae bacterium | reverse complement strand
CCCATAGGAGAGATCTGTAGTGCCAAAAACTCAAAATGGGTCCGTATGTTGTTGACATTACAAATATATTTTTTTGCAACTGTCAAAGATGAGTCAAGGTTTTGTTGTGGCCCGTTCCCAACAAAAGGAAGGCCCTTCTCCTCGGCATTGGGCGTGACGGTGGGAGAGGGCTACCAAAATGGAGTATGGAGGGTCTGTGCATGAGTTTTATGTCAAATCGTCTCTGAACGGCTATTTTTGGGCTTGCCACAGGTTCTTCGGGCTTAGCCTCCCCCCGAGACGGTGAGCTGTCAGACAGCCTCCAGGGCCTTTTGGCAGTTTTGACAGTCCCCATGGTAGGCGTTTTTAAAAAAATGCATTCTCCCATGCCGAGGTCACTGACACCGGGAAGAGTGGGGGACAATGTGCGATTGTGTGTTGCCCCCCTCAAGTGGCCACCACGAAAGCGGTGGGTCTGGAAGGCCTTGAAAAGACTGGATTCCCGCCTTCGCGGGAATGACGTAAGGGTGGTATTGCACCGGTTGAGACAGCTTAAGTCAACAGCATTGAGAGTGGGGGATGGCTCGGGCTCACCTGGCCATCGTGCAAAAGAAGGACTGCCCGCTTTCAGTGTTTTTCAGTGACCTGAAGTGTGGTGGAGAGTAATGACAGTTTTGGCAGTTCCTTATGGTCAGCGCTTTTGAAAAATGAACACCACCCTGTTTGCCCGGGGAATTGCTCACGGCCAGGCAGCCCGCAAACGGTTGAATGAACTCCTGTGGCCGTGCCCTTTGATTCCTGGAACAAAGACAGATGTGTGGTTTCATGGGCGCCATGAAGGCAGTTCACAGGGGAGGTGCGGGGTGGTCGTGCGTACAAGCAAAATGGGGATTCACATATGGAGTCTGCTCGGAATAAAAAAAAGGACCTCACGGCAATCCCGCCAAGTCCTTGATTTTCTTGGCAGGCCAGGAGGGATTCGAACCCCCAGCCCCCGGATTTGGAGTCCGGTGCTCTAACCGTTAGAGCTACTGGCCTGCGACGTGGATGTTTATAATGGGTATTGAGGCATATGTAAAGAAAATTATTTGAGGGATCTCCTTTCTTCTTATGTGAAAGGGGTCAGCTGTCATGATCGGTTTCATTCGGTTTCAAGCTCACGGAGGCACGAGACCTGCAAGCCTGAACACTTGGTTTGTGCAGTGAAGTCCTCATGTGGGGCACAAAATACCCTTTCATGGTGCATCTGAAGTTGCTCTGAGGATGCCTGAAGATTTATAATCATGCGTGCGGCAAGGTTTTTTGCTCGTGCCGGGAAATGTGGATTAAAAAGGAGCCATGCCCTTCCTTTGCGGGCTGTATGGAAAAGGCTTGGGGTAGCCTTGTGGTAACATATGGATTATACTGGGAAGAAAGAACAAAAGGTGTGGCAGGTTTTGAGCGACATGAGGAGGTTTCAATGAAGATCAAGTATTGCAGAAAATATGAAAAATACGTGAGCCAGCAACACTGCGAATTTTTTAACGAAGGCAGGAATTGCGACTATTACAGTGCCAAGACCTGGAACAGCATCAAGGACCTGCTGATGGATGAAGATCGGCCCAGGTGGGAAGTGAATGCAGTCATCAAGCCGTTCAAGTGTGACTTGCTCGACCGGAATTTCCTGAATTTTTTAAACCAGAAAAAACGGCTGAGGAGAGGAGTCAGCGCCATAAAATGACGGGGCATGGAAGGTGCCTGCTCATACACCCGGCAAAACCGCCGGAGAATTCTTCCAATCCATGCACTTCTCACGTGTCTCCGCCATTGAAGTTCGGCCTCCAGTTGTGCTAATAAGATACGCCGATTGATCTGCCAAAGCAGTTTATAAATTCTCACGCCTTTTTAGGTTGAAATCATTCCTGAAACCAGGTTTGAGTCTTTCATTGCGTTGCGGAGCACTGGACTCTGGTTGGTGAAAGTTCCCCCTGCCAGGTACGGGTCAGTTCACATCCCTTTTCCATTGTGTCTGAAAGAGTGAGTGCAGAGTATGTTCAATAAGATCTTGGTGGCCAACAGAGGTGAAATAGCGATTCGAATCATACGGTCTGCGCAGGAACTGGGACTCAAGACCGTCGCTGTTTATGAAGAAACGGACAGAACGGCCATGCACATCATGAAAGCTGATGAAGCCGTCTGCATTGGCACGGGTCCGAGAAAAGACTACCTCAACATAGAACGCATCATTCAGGCGGCTCTCAGTTCCGGTGCGGAAGCCATTCACCCCGGTTATGGTTTTCTTGCGGAAAATCCCAACTTCTCCAAAGAATGCACGGACGCGGGCCTTGTCTTCATCGGACCGCCCCCCAAGGTGATCAGCGACATGGGAAGCAAGGTGATCGCTCGCCGCATCATGAATGAGGCCAGAATTCGCTCCATTCCCGGCACGGACATTCTGCCGGAAGGTGAGGAGGGGGATGAGGAGGCGATGGCCTTTGCGGAACAACATGGATTTCCCATCATGGTGAAGGCGGTTGCAGGTGGTGGTGGCCGGGGAATTCGCAACAGCGCCAACATGAAGGAGTTGCTTAAAAATCTCAAGGTAGCAAGGTCCGAAGCGCGGATGGCTTTTGGAAATGAAGACGTGTATTTGGAAAAAGGCCTGAAGAATCCCCGTCACCTCGAGGTTCAGGTCCTGGCGGACAATTACGGAAATGTTATTCACCTTGGCACCCGAAATTGCTCCATCCAGAGACGCCATCAGAAGATGATCGAAATCGCTCCCGCCAATCTGCCAAAGGCTCTGCTCGATCAGATTTGCGAAACGGCGGTCACAGCTTCAAGGGCCTGCAATTATCTCAACGCCGGGACGGTGGAGTTTTTGCTGGATGAGGATGACCACTATTATTTTCTTGAGGTGAACACCCGTATTCAGGTTGAGCACACGGTCACGGAAATGATCACCGGCGTTGACATCGTGCGTGAACAAATACGCATCGCCTCGGGAGAGCCCATCGCTTTCAAGCAGGAGGACATCACTTTCAGGGGGTGTGCCATCGAGTTGAGGATCAATGCGGAGGATCCCAAAAACAATTTCATGGCCAGCCCCGGACTGGTGCAGATCTACCAGTCCCCTGGCGGGCATGGCACGCGGATGGATGGTGCCGTTTACCAGGGCTATGAAATCCCCCGCTACTATGATTCTATGCTCACCAAGCTGACCGTTTACGGGTTCACCTGGGAAGAGACGGTGCAGCGCCTGAGCCGGGTGCTCAATGGCTTCATCATTGCCGGGGTCAAGACCACCATCCCCTTTTACAAGCAGATCATGAAGGAACCGGATTTTCTGGCTCAGAAGTTTGACACTTCCTACATAGAGACACACCCGGAACTGCTGGACTATGAAGAGGAAATGCCCGAGATGGACAGGCTGGCCACCCTCGTGGCAGAAATCAATGCCCATGGCTACAATCCCTACGCCGAGTTGTGATTCGGCCTTCCGCTTTTTGCAGCGGTGTTGAGATGCCTGGTCGAAGGTCCTCTTGCCCATGCTCATCCTGGTCCCTTTCCCTGAACTGCCCGCTGGCAGGAAGGTTTTTCCATAAGTCAAGGAGTCCACTCACATGCCCGATTCTCAAACATTCACACCCCAGATGTCCAGCCGGGAGATACTGGATCGTTTGCGGAACACTTCCGGATACTTCATGACCAACAACGAAAGAGACCTGTCCCAGTCGGACTTCAAGTGCCGCATCATGCCGAACACCACTTTGAAGGTGGCTCCCTATCGGGATGAAACGGGCTACTTTGCTTTCGAGATATGCGGCGGGGCTTGCGTCCATGTGGATCTCATGGGAAAGCAGATCAATCCCTTTGAAAAGCTGAGGCTGGTTCGCAAGTCGATGCCGCGCACCCTGCTTCAGGCGGTGTGCCGCGGGCGGAGCCTCTTCGGGTATCGCCCGTATCCGGACAATGTGATACGCATGGCCGTGAGGCTTTTCTCCCGGTATATCGACGTATGGCGCATCTACGATTTTCTCAACTACGTGCCTAATCTCACCGTTGTGGCGGAGGAAGTCAAAAACGCCGGAAAGATTCTCATGCCCTCCATTTGCTTCAACACGGGCTATGGATACACCAATGACTATTATTTGAACAAGGTGGAAGAAATCCTCTCTGCCATGGGAGAGGACATCATCCTCTCCATAAAGAATCATTCGGCCCTGGGAACGCCGAGACGCATCGGGGAACTGGTGGCGGCCATTCGTCAAAGGTTTCCTGACCTGCTCCTGGAATACCACGGACACAACACGGATGGAAATGACCTGGGCCGAATGGTGTCAGCCGTGATGGAAGGGGTCAAAATCGTAGAGGTTTCAGATCACGGGGCAGGAGGAATCTACAGCCAGGCTCCTGCACTGAGCATGATTCAAACCCTCAATGACTACGGAATGACAGCCCCCGGTTTCAAAGTCCAGCCCATGGTGGACACTTCAGACATTCTGAGGCGGGAAAGGCGGATTTATGAACGTTTTGAAAGCACCTATCATGGATTTGATCCCACGGTGAAGCGTCACAAATTGCCCGGGGGTGCGGCCAACATAGCTTTTGAACAGGCCGAGCGGGTGGGATTGCTCGAAAGAATTCATGAGGTGCTCAGCGAACTCAGCGAGGTCAATAAAGAACTGGGCAATGTTTGCTCTGTGACCCCTGGAAGCCAGATTTTCTGGACCACCGCTGTGAACAATGTGCTTCATGGGCGCTACCGCAATCCCACCGACGACTTGAAAAGGCTGCTCCTGGGGCGTTATGGTCCTTTTCCCATCTACAACCCACAGGATTGGATCTATGAAAGGGTTTTGGAGTACAATCGAAAAGACGGGAAAAAGTGGCGTCAAATTCTGGATGAGGAAGGGGGCATTTCCAGGCTGCACGATGAAGATCTCGAAGCCAGGCGGCTGGAACTCCAGGGCAAGATCAGCCGTCCCCCAACGGATGAGGAGCTGTGCCTCTACCTGCAGTTTCCGCGGGATGCAGTGGAGTACTTCAGGTTCGAAAACAAATTTGGCAAAACCTGGATGCTTCCCACGGAAGTCTGGTTCAACCGCGGTGGCTTTCAGGATGGTGATCGCATAACATTTTCTGACTATGACGGAAAAACTCATTATATCGATTTCATTTCCACCAGGCGGACAGGTGACTCGGTGCAGACTTCCATTCTTGTGGATCATAATTTTCAAAGCCTCACTCACAAGGTCAGTTCCCAGAAAGCTGCCGGCCCCAAATGAAACAGTGAGTGCCACAAGGCCTGATGGTGATATAGCTGGTGGTGATTCACGGATCATGAGAGAGCCCTCCAGGAATTTGCCGGTGGTGAAACATCACGGTGACCGGCCTCTGGGGGGTTCTCTGTTCCTGGGTGGTTTTTTCATGAAAGGTTGAGCCATGGATCGCCTGGTTGATATGTTTCTGGCGAATCTCGCAACGGAGAGAGGTTTGAGTCGGAACACCATTGCTGCCTACAGTTCAGACCTGGAGGAATTTTGCCGGTTCCTGGAGGGAAGGGGCATTCATGATCTGTCCCTGGTGAGCCGGGAGCTTATCCTCCAGTACCTGGAATGGGTGGGACCGAGAATCTCGGCCCGCAGCTGCGGCAGGCGCCTTGCAACCATTCGAAGCTTCTATAAGTTTCTTCAGCGGTCTTTGATGGCTGAAAACAATCCCGCTTCGAGAATAGGGTTCCCCAAGATTCCGGCTCCTCTGCCCAGGGTTTTGAACGCTTCGCAGGTGACAGCACTCCTGGAGTATCCCAACACCCAGAGTCCCCTGGGGCAGAGGGACAAGGCCATGCTGGAACTCCTGTATGCTGCAGGGCTCAGGGTGAGTGAACTCACCCAACTGGAGTTGTCTCAGGTTCATCTGGACATGGGATGTCTCGTGGTGCGGGGCAAGGGAGACAAGGAGAGGCTGGTTCCCATTGGGGAGTGGGCATCGAAGGCTCTGAAGGAGTATGTGGAGCACGGGCGCCGCGTTCTTGACCGCAACGGCCAGTGCCGAAACGTCTTTCTCAACCGTGATGGCAAAAAGTTGTCACGCCAGGGTGTGTGGAAAATTCTCAAGCACTGTGCACTCAAGGTTGGCATGGATGTGAGCCTGACGCCTCACATGCTGCGCCATTCCTTTGCGACCCACCTTTTGGAAAACGGAGTGGATTTGCGATCCCTTCAGGCCATGCTCGGCCATGCGGATATTTCCACCACACAGATCTACACCCATGTGGCCAGGGCCAGGCTGAAGGAAATCCATGAGAAGTATCATCCCCGGCCTTGAATGGCCTTCAGGAGGAGTGAGCGCTCCTGCCCGGAAAACACACAGAATGCACAGGACTTGATTCATGGAAGTGATCACCACGCACGTCAACGCCGACTTCGATGCCATGGCATCCATGGTGGCGGCCAAGAGACTGTATCCCGATGCACTGCTGGTGTTTTCCGGTTCTCAGGAGAGAAGTCTCCGTGAATTTTTTATCAAATCAACCCTCTATCTCTACAATTTCAGGCGCCTGAGAGACATTGACATTGAGGATGTCAGCCGCCTCATCCTGGTGGACACCCGGCAAATTTCACGCATCGCCAAGTTTGAACAGATTGTGAACCGCCGCGAGGTGGAGGTTCATATCTACGATCACCACCCCGACTCCCCCGATGACATTTCCGGGGACCATGAAGTGGTCCGTCCCGTGGGGGCCACGGTGACCATCCTCACACAGCTCATCAGGGAACGGGGCATCGAGATCACTCCCGAAGAAGCCACCGTCATGTCCCTCGGCATTTTCGAAGACACGGGTTCTTTCACCTTCAACTCCACCACCGCCGAAGACTTCGAGGCGGCAGCCTACCTGCGGCGCGCGGGGGCCGATCTCAACGTGGTGTCTGACATGGTCACCCAGGAACTGACAGCTGAACAGGTCAGCCTGCTCAATGAACTGCTCCTGTCCGCTCAGAACTTCAACGTGAACGGCATAGAAATTTGCATCGCCACCGTCTCCGTGGACAATTATGTGGGGGACCTTGCTCTTCTCGTTCACAAGCTCAAGGACATCAACAATCTGGACGTGGTTTTCGCTCTCGCCCGCATGGAAGACCGCATCTACCTGGTGGCTCGAAGTCGCATGCCTCATGTCAATGCGGGCGCCATCGCCAGGGAGTTCGGGGGAGGCGGCCACGCCACCGCCGCCTCCGCAACCATTCGAAATCTCACCCTCATTCAAGTGGAAGAGCGTTTGAGGGAAATCCTCAGTTCCACGGTCAAAATTTTTCCCACAGCGGAAGAACTCATGAGCAGTCCCGTTGTTTTCGCCCATGTGAACATGCCCATCCATGAAGCGGAGCAGATCATGGTGCGCTACAACATCAATTCCATGCCCGTGCTGGAGGGGGGGGAGCTGGTGGGGCTCATCACGAGGCAGGTGCTGGAAAAAGCCATTTATCACAAGCTTGAGGGGCAGGCTGTGGGGGAATTCATGAGTTCCGATTTCAGCGTGGTGGGGACCGATGCGGGGCTGCTGGAGATACAGACCTATCTCGTGGAGCATCAGCAGCGTATTCTGCCGGTTGTGGAAGACAACCGGGTTTTGGGGGTCATCACCCGCAAAGACCTTCTGAATTTCTTGGTGAACGACCAGGACGCTGAAAGAGATGCCCGTTTTCAGGAGATGGGGAGTTCGCGATGGCCCAAGCGCAAAAACATCTCGGGCATCGTGAAAGAACAGCTGGATTCGAGCATCATTCATTTGCTCAAGGACCTGGGAGACTCTGCCAGGGCTATGGGGTTCAAAGCCTACGCCATTGGCGGATTTGTGCGAGACCTTCTTTTGCGCCGTGCCAATCTGGACATGGACATCGTGATCGAAGGGGACGGCATTGAGTTTGCCAAAGCTTATGCGGAGAAACGGGGCATCAGGGCCAGGTGCCACAAGAAGTTCAACACGGCTGTGCTCGTTTTTTCAGACGGTCTCAAGGTGGATGTGGCTTCCGCCCGTTTCGAGTATTATCAGCACCCCGGGGCGTTGCCCGTCGTGGAAGCCAGTTCGCTTCGGATGGATCTCTACCGCCGGGATTTCACCATCAACACTCTGGCGTTGAGCATCAATCCCGGTGACTTCGGCCATCTCATCGATTTTTTCGGGGGGCAGAGGGACATCAAGGAAAAGACCATTCGGGTCCTTCACAACCTCAGCTTTGTGGAGGACCCCACGCGCATCATGCGCGCCATTCGTTTTGAGCAGCGCTTTGGCTTTCGCATCGGCAAGCAGACGGCCAACCTCATGCGCGGTGCCGTCAAAATGGGCCTGGTTCACAAACTGGGCGGCAAGAGGTTTTTTCACGAAATCCAGCTGATCCTCATGGAAGAAAACCCCCTTCCAGCCTTGCAGCGCATGACCGAGTACGGAGTCCTCTCCGTCCTTTCCAGCAATCTCCAGTTTGACAAAAAGCGCCGCGATCTCTTCATTGCCATCGGCAAGGTGATCTCCTGGTACCGCCTCAGTTTTCTCGATGAGCCCCTCGAAACCTGGAGGATTTATGCTCTCGGGCTGTTTTGCGACCTTCCCGGGCACGACCTGGACAATATCTGGGAAAGGCTTGACTTCCCCCCCACTCAAAGCCGGCGCATGGTCTGGACTTTCAGGCGTGTGGACAAGCTCCTGAAGGGTTTTTTTCAGCTGCCGGATCATCGGCCCAGCGACGTCTATCGGGCCTTGCAGGAATTCAGTCCCGAAGAAATTCTCTTCATGATGGCCAAGGCTGCCAGTGAAAAGGTCCGAAGGGCCATCAGTCATTACCTGCATCGGTACCGCAATGTGCGGACGGAGTTGCGAGGCAGGGATCTCAAGGCCATGGGCATTCCGCCGGGTCCCATATATCGCACCATACTGGAAGAACTCCTGAATGCACAGCTCAATGGCGAAGTGAAAAGCCGGCAGGACGAGCTCGCCCTGCTTTTCAGGTCCCACCCCGAACTTTTCAAGCAGGAGGCGGGGGGGCAGCAGAAGGGGGCGACGGGGTCGTGATGCGGAAGGGATGGCTGTAAAAGAAATGGAAAGACCATCGAGGATTGCATGGTGAGCGGTTTTTTGGCCAGTGTGCTGCTTTACGCCGTTCCCCTTCTCATGGGAGTGATTGCCCATGAAGTGGCCCACGGCTGGGTGGCCGAAAGGTGCGGAGACCCCACCGCCCGTGAACAGGGAAGGATCACCCTCAATCCCGTGGTGCATGTGCATCCCGTTGGCACCATCGCATTGCCGCTTTTGCTGCTCATGGCCCAATCCCCTTTTCTCTTCGGCTGGGCCAAACCCGTTCCCGTCAACACGTCAAATCTTCGAGGCGGCCGCAGGGACATGGCCCGGGTGTCCATTTCCGGCCCTCTTGCCAACCTGCTTCTGGCCATTGTGAGTGCACTCATTTATCATCTCATTCTCTGGGCCACGCGCAACGGCTGGTTTGTGGAGGGGGCTTTCTTGAGTTTTGTGGTGGAGCCCCTTTTCTACATGGCGTATTATTCCGTGCGTTTCAACCTGGTGCTGATGATGGTGAACCTGCTGCCCGTTCCTCCCCTGGACGGAGGCCATTTTCTCATGGGAGTGCTGCCGTTGCGCCTGTCCGCCGGGCTGAAAAGGATTGAGCCCTATGGGATTCTTGTCCTGCTCCTTCTGCTCGCTTCGGGGGCGTGGGGTTATCTTTTCGCCCCCGTCTTCCGGGCGCTTTTGGGATTGCTCGGCATCTGACCATGGGCGGGCACACAAAGGCGAACGGACAAGGGAGAGGGTCGCCTGCTTTTGAAAAGGAAGGAAGCGGCAGTTGTTGCACCGTTTCATGGGGAGCTGGCGTGGACACGGACGGGCGAGAATGGTGAGAATCATGCCGGTGCAGAGTTGTGCGTCTCGAGGGGAACAGGGATTCAGTGCCGGTTTTCTTTAGGGTTTCATTGTACTGTTCAAAGGAGAGAGAAAGAAAATGACAACCAGAAAACGCGTTTTGAGCGGTATGCGCCCCACGGGGCGTCTGCATCTCGGGAACCTGCACGGAGCCCTTGACAACTGGATTGAGCTGCAAGAGCGATACGAATGCTTTTTCTTTGTGGCGGACTGGCACGCATTGACCACCGATTATGCGAGTCCCGGACAGATTCGTCAAAACACGTGGGACATGGTGCTGGATTGGCTGGCCGCAGGTTTGGATCCGAAAAAGTGCACGCTGTTCGTGCAGTCTGATGTGAAGGAACATGCGGAACTCTACCTGCTTCTCGGCATGATCACGCCATTGGCCTGGCTGGAGCGTAATCCCACCTACAAGGACCAGCAGCAGCAGCTGGAAGTGAAGGATCTGTCCACCTATGGTTTTCTGGGCTATCCTGTTTTGCAGGCAGCGGATATCATCATCTACAGGGCCAACGGCGTCCCTGTGGGAAAGGACCAGCTGCCGCACGTGGAGTTGACGCGTGAAATCGCCCGGCGGTTCAACTTCATGTACGAAAAGGAGATTTTTCCCATCCCCGACCCTGTCCTCACGGAAGTTCCCGTGCTTCCGGGGCTGGATGGCCGGAAAATGAGCAAGAGTTATGGAAACTGCATCTACATCACTGAAGCGGAGGGGAGCATTCAGGAAAAGATTCTCAAGATGATGACAGATCCCGCAAGAGTTCGAAGAAGCGATGCGGGGGATCCTGAAAAGTGTCCTGTGTTTGATTACCACAAACTGTACTCCCTTCGCGATGAGATCGGGCACGTGGGCCAAGGCTGCCGCACTGCGGGCATAGGGTGCGTTGACTGCAAAAAGATCCTCATCGGCAATGTTTTGAAAAAATTGGGGCCTGTGCGCGAGAAGCGCCTGCAGCTGGAACGCAATCCCCAGGAAGTGAAAGACGCCATTCGGGAGGGCAATGAGACGGCTTCCAGGGAAGTGCGCATGACAATGGAAGGGGTGAGGGCAGCTGTGGGTTTGGGCCATTCAATGTTTCAGATGTGAATGTTATATTTGATTCAGTCATCATGGTTGGAGATTTATCCCATTGAATCGGGGTTTCAAACGGTGAAAGCGCCTGGATCTCTGAGACTTCAAAAGGCCATCGCCCAGGCGGGGCTCGCTTCCAGAAGGGCGGCGGAGGAACTCATTCGGCAGGGCCGTGTTCTGGTCAACGATCAGAGGGTGACCACTCCAGGCCATTGCATCGATCCCCAAAGGGACGTGGTGAAAGTCAACGGAAAGCCCATGGGAATGAAGGAGAAAAATGTCTATGTTCTTCTTCACAAGCCCCGGTTTTGCATCACCTCCGCCAGGGATCCTCAGGGGCGCAAAACGGTCTTTCACCATGTTCAAAGAAGGGATGTGAGGCTTTTTCCCGTGGGAAGGCTCGATTATGATGCAGAGGGAGTGTTGATACTCACCAATGACGGGGAACTCGCCAATCGTTTGCAGCACCCCCGTTATGAAGTTTCAAAAACTTATGAAGTGAAAGTTGAAGGTCATCCCTCACCCAGTTCTCTTTTCCGCCTTCGAAAAGGGGTGGCGCTGGAAGAAGGAACCACTGCTCCGGCGGCGGTGACGGTGGTGCGGCAGCTGCCGGGGGCAGCGTGGCTGCGCATGGTCCTCCATCAGGGCTGGAACCGCCAGATCAAAAGGATGGGGGAAGCCGTGGGGCACCCTGTTTTGAGGATCAAGAGAGTGAAGTACGGTCCCCTGACCCTTGGAGGCCTCTCTCCCGGCGAACATCGGGAACTCCGTGGTGGGGAAGTCCGTAATCTGAAAAGAATCGTGGGCATGAATGAGAGGGAATTGGAAGGGCGATGAGCAGCAAAATCCGCAGAAAGTACCCCTACTCCATAGATGATTCCATTTTGCTCAAAAGGAGTCCGCCGACACGTCCTCCCCGGAAAATTTTGCGCAAGCTCCTGGCATTGGTCCTGGCGGGCGGAGGAATCTTTTTTCTTTTCAAGTTCATTTCCGCGGAGGGGATTGTCTCGCGCCTTCCGTTTCCCAATGAGCTTGAAGCGGTGAGGTTTTTGCACAACGGAAAGGAAGTCATTCTTCTTCCTGATTCCCAGGGAATTGTCAATCCCAGGGACACCCTTCAATTTGTGGAAGTGGAAACCGACGGCTGGGTTTCATGGGGCACGCGCCTCAATGCGGCCCATGTGGATCCGGACAAACTGAAAGCAGGCCCGGTGGTCATAAGGGACCTCATGCCGAATGAGACCTTCGAAGATCCTCAGAACCTGGATTTATGGGTGTCTCTCTGGAACCGGCCCATTGGAAAGGTTTCATTTCTCGTGCAGCTGGACTCCAGGGACTGGGTCCAAAAAGCCAATACGGTGGAAGACAGTGAAAAGAGGCTGGCCTATCTGGAAAATGCCCTGCGGGAAAACCCAGCCAACACGCTCCTCAAAACTCAGTTGGCGGGTGTGTATTTTGACCGGCAAAGATACGATGAGGCCGTGAAGCTCTACAGGGAAGTGAATGAAACGGGGCAGTCCGCCACGATCCTTGAAAAACTTTTGCAGGTTCACAAGGCTCAGAAAAAGTCCGGCGAGGCGCTGGCAGTTTACCTGGAACTCCTGGGCATGACGGAAGACACCACACACTTCAGCGGCCTTCTGGACTATCTGGACCGCAGCAGATCCGCGGGGGATGCCCTTCGTTTCCTGGAAACTCACCGGGATCGCATCCCCGGGACCTTTCACAACTCCCTTCACCTGCACCTTGCGGATCTTGCGGGCCAGACCAGAAACTGGTCCAAAGCGGCTCAGTTTTACGACCTTGCCGTGCGAGGAGGCGTGACGGATTCGGATGTGCTCTACAATCTGGCAGTCAGCCATCAACAGGCCGGTGATGTGAATAAGGCCTTTGCCGCCATGGAGAGGTATGTGAGAGCCAAGCCCCATGACACCCGGAGCCAGATGCAGCTGGCAGCTCTCGCCGAAAAGAAGGGGGACGGGGCAAAGGCGAAGGAAATTTATGGACGAATCGTCAAGGGCAACCCTGAAAACAGGGATGCTTTGATGCGGCTCATCGCCGTTCTTGAAAAATCCGGCGACAAAAAGGGACTGGAAAGTGCCTACGAGAGACTCGCTCAGCAGCAGCCGGACAACAAGACGGTGCTGAACAACCTGGCTGTACTCCATTATAAAGGGGGCAACTGGGACAGGGCCGCCAGGGCTTTTGAAAGACTGGCCAGGCTCGATCCCGGTGACACGAGGGTTCAAACTTATTTGCTCGACATTTATCGCAAGCAGAAAAACGAAAAGGGTGAACTGGAAACCCTGAAGACCCTGGCGCGCCTGGAAAAGGACAACAAGGCCTATCACGAGGCCATTTTTGCCCATTACGATGAGAAGAAGGACTACAAGTCCATCAGGTCTTATTTCCAGGGAGTCGCCGGGGAGAATGCCAACTCGGTTCAGATTCGCAATTACCTGCTCTACGCTGCCCTGAAACAGGGCGATAAAAACGGCGCCGTCAAGGAACTGGAAGCGCTGGCGCGTCTGCAGCCCAGGGAGAAAAAGCACCTGCGCCAGGCGGCGGATCTTTACGAAGCCATGGGCAAGTGGGCGGAAGCTTCAAAAAAGTATGAACGACTCATGGAGCTCGACCCCGGCGACAATGGTGCCCAGGATGCGTACCTCAGACTTCAGTTGAAAGCCATCCGTTCCCAGGAGGCCAAGCAATCGTGAAAGCCCCTGAAGCTCCTTGAAGCCGTGAATTTGTGTTGCAAGACCATTTTCAGTGATGTATAAGGTGAGCAACCTCAAAGGGCGGGTAACTCAGCGGTGAGAGTGCCATCCTCACACGGTGGAAGTCGGAGGTTCAAATCCTCTCCCGCCCACCAGCAAAAGAAAAGGGGTTGACTCACGATTGGGTCAACCCCTCCGCTTTTCAGGGGCCATTCAGAATTTCATGCACAATTCCCCATCAATAGCCGCTTCCCACGATCATATCATCCGCGGTCTTTTTCACGTACGTGTTCTTTTCTTCCCCGTGCCAATCGTACTGAACCCAAACCCCCTCAGGAGTGGCCTGGCTCAGGATTTCAAAAAGCTCTTCAGAGGTGTCTTTGAGGTTTGTGCCCGCCAGGGTGGGGTGAACGTGCATGCTGCCATCATCTTGCATGATGAAAACGTAATAGGGTTCATTGTGGGCCGTATGGGCGAAGTCTTCGGCTTCTTTTCCATCATTGAGAGCTGCCACGATCTCATCCACCTGGTTTTTGATGAGGTCTCGGTCTCCTGCGAAGGCCACAGTGGCCAAAGAAAGTCCAATCACCAGAATCAGTGGAAAAAGAAAAAGTCTCTTCATGCTTTTCTCCTTTTGGCTGAACCCAAATGTGATCAAATGATGCCCACGTGAAACGATTCCAGGGGACCCCTGGACTTTTCGAAGATCACCTCCTTCCCTGGAGAATCATTGGAAGTTCGAACAGGAGAATTGTTGCCGGCAGGATAGGGGATATACGAAATAATTATTCTCTGATCACGTGAATGTCAACATTCTTTTGATGGGCGTTACCCGTCGCCGTCCGTGTGTCAATTTTTTTACTCCATGAAATTTTTAATCTTTTCAGGTTCATTGGAAGGAGTTGCTTATGCTGAAGAGAGTCAATCCCACCTCCACGGAAAGCTGGCGCCGCCTCAAGCTTCACTGGGAAGAGATGCGGGGGGTCCATATGAAACAGCTGTTTGCGGAGGATTCCAGGAGGTTTGATTCCTTTGCCATCTTCCTGGAGGACATGCTTGTGGACTACTCCAAAAACCGCATCACCCGGGAAACCATGAAACTTTTGCTGGAGCTTGCGCGGGAGTGCGAACTGGAGGATGCCGTGGAGAAGATGTTTTCCGGTGCGAGGATCAATGAAACGGAAAACCGGGCTGTCTTTCATGTGGCCCTCAGGAACCGAAGCCCCGTTCCCATGGAGGTGGATGGAGAGGATGTCATGCCCCGGATCCATGGGGTTCTGAACAAAATGAAAACGTTGTGCAAAAAAGTTCAGTCGGGGGAGTGGAAGGGGTACACGGGAAAACCCGTCACCGACATAGTCAACGTGGGCATCGGGGGTTCTGACCTGGGGCCGATCATGGTGACGGAGTGTCTCAAACCCTATGCCGTACCGGGGCTGAGCGTTCACTTTGTTTCCAATGTGGATGGAACCCACCTGGCTGAAACCCTCAAATCCCTTTCTCCCGAAACAACCCTTTTCATGATAGCCTCCAAGACTTTCACCACTCAGGAGACCATGGCCAATGCTTATTCCGCAAGAGAATGGTTTCTGAAGCAGGCATCGGAAAAAGATGTGTCCCGGCATTTCATTGCCATTTCCACCAATGTTGAAAAGGTTGAAGCTTTTGGCATCGACCGGGAAAACATGTTTGAGTTCTGGGATTGGGTGGGGGGACGATATTCCCTGTGGTCAGCCATTGGTCTTTCCATTGCCTGCTACGTGGGGTTTGACCATTTCGAAGAGTTGCTGGAGGGAGCGCACCAAATGGATCTCCATTTTCGCCAGACTCCCCTGGAAAAAAATCTTCCGGTTATCCTGGCCCTGCTGGGCATCTGGTACATCAATTTTTTCGGCGCGGAAACGGAGGTCATCCTTCCCTACGATCAGTACATGCACCGCTTTCCCGCTTATTTTCAGCAGGGAAACATGGAAAGCAACGGCAAGTCCGTGGATCGGAACGGAAAAAAGGTGTCATATCAGACCGGGCCCATCATCTGGGGTGAGCCGGGCACCAACGGTCAGCATGCCTTCTACCAGCTCATTCACCAGGGCACCCGCCTGGTGCCCGCTGATTTTCTTGCCCCCGCCTTGTCTCACAATCCCATGGGGGACCATCATCTCATGTTGCTCTCCAATTTTTTCGCTCAAACAGAAGCTCTTCTGAATGGAAAAACGGAAGAGGAAGTGCGGGAAGAATTGACCCTTGAAGGAAAGAGTGAGGAGGAAATGGAACGGCTCGTTCCTTACAGGGTTTTCGAAGGGAACCGGCCCACCAACTCCATCCTCTTCAAAAAGCTGACCCCCCGGATTCTCGGCGGCCTCATCGCCATGTATGAGCACAAAATATTCGTCCAGGGAGTGCTGTGGAACATTTTCAGCTTTGACCAATGGGGTGTTGAACTGGGAAAACAGCTGGCCAGAAGAATACTTCCCGAGTTGGGCAGTGAAGAGCCCGCCCAGGGGCATGACGGATCCACCAATGGCCTCATCAATGCCTTCAAGGGAATGCGGGGTGAAGCTCACACCCCGTGACCGTCAATTGCTGGAAAGGCCGGCGAGCAAGTGGCAGCGGCTCTTGTCAATTTCCAGAAGGTCTCTCAGTGCTGCGGGTTTCGAACCGGGGGTCAGGTGTTGCCAGCCTCCCACGTAGAGAGGCCTTGTGGCTCCATGCACGGAGAGAATTTTTTCTATGTTTCCGGCCAGATCTTTTTCTCTTTCGTTCCAGGGCCTGGAAGGTGAAGAGCTTTCCGGGGGCGTTTCCCGCCTGGGACAGTGAAACTCCTCCTGAAAAATCAAGCGGCATGCCCGCCCATAGAGGCGGTTCACGGAGGGGCGGCGTGATGGAAGAGATAGAAGTTGGAGTAAGTTTTCCCGGGAAATCAATTCCTTCCACAATCCGATCATTTTTTGGCTGAAGGATGAACAATCGATCAGTTCCAGGGAGACACCTTTGCGAAACCCGTATCCTGCGGCTGCCCGGTACTCAAAAGGCAGGCTCAGCTGGCGCTGCACCGCATCGATTTCGGGATGCTTTCGAGCCCCCTTCACGGTGAGACCCAGTTGGCCGGCGGCCCATGAGAGATTTTTCCTGAAAAGCCTCTGAAGTTCGGGTCCCTTATCCTTTCGGAAGGTGAGACCATAAGGGCTGAACTCCAGGAGTATGAGATCGGGTTGATGCCACTCCAGAAAGCGGCGAAGTTTCCGGTAACCTCTGGGATCATGATGAACGGTGCCCAGAAGGTGGAGTTTTCCTCGAGAGGGCCGGGAAGGGACCTTCTTTTGCGCCTCATTCACCACCAGGGTGGAGTCGGGGGAACAGCCCATTGTCCAGTCACTTTCCATTGGAGACGATGGGCTTCAGCTCGTCAAAGTGGTTGAGGTGCAGATGGGCCTTCAGTCGCGGGTTCTTGTAGGCTGCGAAAAAGACCCCTGTGCTCCAGGCCAGCTCTTCGTCGACGGGGGAGTCACCCACGAAAAGCACTTTTTCCGGGGAAACCCTGAAGGAGTGAAGGATCTTTTCCATGATTTGCGGGTGAGGCTTGGGCTTCTCCACGTCCGAAGCGCACAGCACGAGATCGAAAAACGTTTCCAGATCGAAGTGGACCAGAAGTTCCCGGGTGGAGACCGTGCGGTTTGTGGCCAGGGCAATGCGCTTGGACTCTTTGGCCAGTTGCAGCAGTTCCTCCAGGCCGGGCTCTTTGTGCAGGTACTTGTTGAATGAAGAAAAATTAAAGGTTTCCAGGTATTTCCAGGCTTCATCGAAGAGTTTTGGGCTCTGCAGAAGATATTGGAGGGACTCCCTCACGGGATGCATGTGGATGTACTCTTCCTGGTCAGGGCGAACGGGAGGTTTGCCCAGGTGTTCCAGGATGCTGCTGTAAAAGCGCGTGTTGGCCTGGCGGGAATCAAACAGCACGCCGTCACAGTCAAAAACCAGCACCTCCAGAGATGTGGAGATCATGTCATGGGTCTCGTTGCTCTTCATAAGGCCAGCTTCCTTCTGACGTGAGAGATGAATCGCGGGAGCTTCGAGGCTTTGCCCCTGTTCATCTGTGTTCTTTACAAGCTTTTTTTCATGGAATAAATTGCATGGTTTAACCCTATCTCTTCGGAGTCGGGAAAATTGCTTTCCATCTGCATTCTATCCACTTGTCCCTGATCATATCAAGCCGAGGATCATTTATGGAACACCAAATTGATTTTCTCGTGATTGGAAGCGGCATCGCGGGATTGTCTTTTGCTCTCAAGGCGGCCGAACATGGCACGGTGGCCGTGGTCACCAAGAAAAAGACCATCGAGACGAGCACCAATTACGCTCAGGGGGGCATTGCGTCCGTGTTCGGGGCCGACGATTCCTTTGACTTGCACATGCAGGACACCTTGAATGCAGGGGATGGTCTTTGCCACCCGGAGGTGGTGGAAATGGTTGTCAAGTCCGGCCCCGGGAGCATCGCCAATCTTCTTCAAATGGGCGTGGACTTCAATCGCAGAGATTCCGCCCCCGAAACACTGGACCTGGGACGGGAAGGTGGTCACAGCAGGCACCGCATTGTCCATGCTCATGACATGACCGGACGGGCGGTGGAGGAGATTCTGGTGGCCCGGGCCAACGAGCATTCGAACATCGCCATCCACGAGAACCACCTGTTGCTCGATCTCATCGTGCAGCATCGTTCACTCAAGGCGGGGGCTTTTTCCCTCGACCACCGGGACACCTGCCGGGGGGCGTTCATCCTGGACAGCGAAACGGGGGAAATACATGTTTTTCGGGCCCATGTGGTGCTTCTGTGCACGGGTGGCGCCGGAAAGGTTTATCTGTACACGAGCAATCCCGATGTGGCCACGGGGGACGGGCTGGCCGTTGCCTATCGTGCCGGTGCGCAGCTGGCCAACCTTGAGTTTGTTCAGTTCCATCCCACCTGTCTGTATCATCCGATCACCAAAAATTTTCTCATTTCAGAAGCCGTCCGTGGAGAGGGCGCCCGGCTCATAGACAAGCGGGGCCGCGCTTTCATGGCCGGTTATCATCCACTCAAGGATTTGGCTTTTCGGGACATTGTGGCCAGGGCCATCGACACGGAGATGAAAAAGAGTGGCGATGACTGTGTTTTTCTGGACATCACTCATCGCGATGGGGCCTTTGTGCGCAAACGATTTCCCAATATCTACGAAAAGTGCCTGTCCCTGGGGATTGACATCACAAAAGAGCCCATTCCCGTGGTGCCTGCCGCCCATTACATGTGCGGTGGAATTGTCACGGATCGTCAGGGCAAAACCAATATCGAGGGCTTGCTCGCGTTGGGGGAATGCGCCTGCACGGGACTGCATGGTGCCAATCGTCTGGCGAGCAACTCTCTTCTGGAAGCCATGGTGTTTGCGCAGGAAGCTGCTCTTTACTGCGGCGAGAACATAAAAGCGTTGCGGCGGCGGGAGCTTCAGGAAATTCCTGCGTGCGATCGCGTGCCGCCACCGGCGGCTGAGCAGGCCAATGGTGAAATGGTGCTCATCGCTCACAACTGGGACATCATTCGGCGTATCATGTGGAATTACGTGGGCATTGTGAGAACGGACAAGCGCCTGAAGCTGGCTCAGAATCACATTGCCCAGATCCGCAATGAAGTCAGGGAGCACATGCCCCACATTCCCCTCAGCACGGACCTGGTGGAACTGCAAAACCTGGCCCTGGTGGCGGAACTCATCATCATGTGCGCTCTCCAGCGCAAAGAGAGCCGGGGACTTCATCACAATCTCGACCATCCCCACAAAGACGACGAGCACTTTGGGCGTGACACCCTTGTACCGGGAGGCCACACGGAGGATTTTCTCTGTGTCATGACGGGAAGGATGTCTTTTGATCCTTAGACACGGGGCATTGCGAGGAAGAATGGAGAGGTGACCGCCCACTGCGGCCGGAAGGGAAGGGGCCTGAAGGCCCCGCGGCAGGGCGCATGGGGCCTCCGGGACCTTCTATCGGGGTGAAGCTTCAGGGGAAGCTTTGGACGAAGAAGGCATGTCCACGGTTTCTGCTTCCAGAACGGGCGTGCCGGTGTCTTCACGGGAGGAAGGGGCTTCCAGCATGGGGCGTTGAGGGCTTTGTTCCACACGCATGGTGAACATTCCCCCCATCAAGCTGATTTCATAATTGCGATCGGAGAGGTCCGAACCCTGAAAGCTCTCTTTGAATTTTCGGACTTTCTGCTTGATTTTTCTGTACAGGTAAACGATCCCTCCACCGCCCAGCAGGAGGGCGGCGAAGAAAACCCATACGGGCGTGGCAATGAAGCTGCCAAAAGCCGTGATCACGGCCAGGAGGCCCAACACGATGGCAAGCTGAACACCCATGATCAGGTAGAGGTAATAGACTCCCTGGTTGATGACAGCCTTGTCCTTGTCCGCCTCTTCATTGGCTTTGGCTTTTTGGGGATCTTTTTCTTCCGATTCTTTGGGTTTTTTCTTTCGCCTGAAAAGTTTACTGAACCACATATGCAACTATTCCTTGAGAAAACGAAGGCCGGGGGCCGCCCATGGCCGTCCTGAACGCCCTACAGGGGGTCATCGGGCTTGGGAAGCAGGGTTTGTGTTTCAGGCTTCGCGAGCAATTGCTGCTCCAGCCGATACCTCTCCAGATTGAACTGGTTGTCCAGCATTTGCCTGGAAAGCCGGTACCGGAGGTAGATGACCCACGTGATGATGAAGGCCACGAAGAGGGCCAGGCCAAAGAAAAACCATTTGTAATCCCGTATGGTTTCAGCACTGATGGTGAAAATGTCTTCCACCAGATTGGGAACCATCCAGAGAAGGAGCACAAAGGCCAGAACCGCGAAGCCTATATGAAATATGGAAATTTGTCCAAAAGTGTGAAACATGGACGTGAAGCGCCCCTCCTTGAGAGGCGTTGCAGCCATGCCCGGTGGTTTTTCCTCGTCCTCCTGGTAGAGCAAAGCCAAATAGACCTTGATGAGGAAAGACACCAGAAGAATGAGTCCCACGGGGATGCCCACCGCTGCCGTGAACCAGGCACGAAAGGGAAAAGGATGGGTTTCCGTCACGATTTGAAGCTGGTAATCATCCAGGGGACCGAAGTTCTTCTCGAAAACCAGTCTCTCGTAACTGGTCAGGCTGTTGCCCGTGGTCTCATAGATCTTGCTGCCCTGTTCATCGTGGACGATGACGCGTGATTTGTGTCCCGCCTGCCCCGCGGCCACCATGTAAATGAGGAGCTCTATGACGAGAAAAAGAAGCACGCAGACAACGAGGACGATTTTTGGTAACCGGTTGCCTTCAAATATGTCCTGGAGGTGTAGTTTTTTTGCCATGATTTTGACTGTGAAACCCGTTGACTCTGATCATGAGTTGACACGGTCAACTGCTGAAAGTTGGATTGGAAAAAAAAGAAACCATGGTCTGATGATGCGTCATTGCTTGTTCAAACTGTGACAAAGTAAAGCTAACATTGGCTCTGAACAGAGTCAAATGAAAACACCCGCGGCCGCGTTGCAAGCAGCCTGCCATTATTTTTGCCCCCCGAAAACCCAGCAGGAAGGCAAACGTGAAAAAAGCCTTGCGGCAAGGAAATCTTGCGGGGAAGGATTCTGTGGAGTACCTTTACGCTTCATGCCCCTGGTCCATCGTGTGAATCTCCATGGGGACGGAAGCCGGAACAGCGGCCGGGCGGGCGCGGGGAAATTCCTGCACCATCCCCTGCACCATCAATGGGCATTTCACAGGGGGTGTTTCACAGGCGTTTCGCATGAAGCGTCATAAACGGAAGGAAAGGGGGACTGTGAGAGGAGACTCTCAGGTCATCACACAGGAGCGGGAACATTGATGCGTGTCATGACTTTCAATCTGCGTTTTGAAAACGCAGCCGACGGGCCCTTCGCATGGGAGTTTCGCCGTGACCTCGTGGTCCGGGTGATCTCCCGGCACGGGCCGCATATTCTCGGCACACAGGAGGGGACGCGGAACCAGCTGGATTTTCTCGCGGAGCAACTGTTTCCACAATATGAAATGGTCGCCGCGAACAGGGTTTGGGACAGCACCTGTCAGTACCCGACTCTTTTTTACAAAAAACAAGATTTTGATTTCATGGAAGGGGATGAATTCTGGCTTTCCACGACACCCCGCGTTCACCGAAGCAAAAACTGGGACAGTGCCTTTCCCCGAATGATGAGTCATGCTTCTTTCCAGGAAAAACATTCAGGCCGTGAATTCACCGTTTTGGTGACCCACCTGGACCACCTGGGCGGGAAGGCCCGCGTGGAGCAATCGAGAATGATCGGTGAATGGCTCGCTCAACAGTGCAGGCCCTGTATTCTTATGGGGGATTTCAACGACAGGCCCGGTTCCCGTGTGCACCGCATTCTCACAGAAGATTACAAAAACATGCTGGACACCTGGCAAACCCTTCACAAGGCCGAAAATGAAAAGAGCATGACCCGGCACGACTTTCAGGGGAGCCCCGAAAAATTCAGAATGGACTGGATCATTCATTCTCCCCAATTCATGGCCCGGGAAGCTTCCATTTTGCGCGACAATCGGGAAGGGTTTTATCCTTCCGATCACTATCCCTATCTGGCGATGCTGGAGTGGAGGAGCCCGCTGCGGGATGGCGGCAGGTGCTGACTTCACACGCAATGCAGGAGAAATGATGAAAGAGAGTATTCGGGTTGCCCTCATACAGCCCAAGCCCTACCCCTCCTTTGAAGATCCCAAAAACCTTGGCCACGCCTATCAGCTCGTGGAAAGGCTTCGGGGTGAAAAGATCGATGTCATCTGTTTTCCTGAATGTTTTCCCTTTCAGGGGGAAGAAGCCCTCGCAGACATTGCCAGGCAGCACCAGGCCTATGTGATTGCCGGACTGGCGGAACTTGAAGGCAACCATCTTTACAACACCGCCACCCTTTTTGATCGGCAGGGGAATTTGCTGGGGCGCCAGCGCAAGAGAAATTTGGGAGTGCTCGAACGCCAGAATCTCAACATGACCGAGGGGGATGGCATTCACCGGGCTTTTTCCACGGATTTCGGGAAAATAGGCCTTGCCGTTTGCATCGATTTCTGGGGAAACCCCGAAGGGGCGCGGCAGCTCGCCGCTCAGGGGGTGGAAATCGTTTTCAACATCTGTGTGTTTCCCGTTCTCAGGGGACATTGGATCACGGGATCGCTGGCGAGGGCTTTCGACCACTTTCTCTGTGTCGTGGGCGTGAACACGGCCGACTACAACGCCCTGTTCGGTGGCCGAAGGGTTCACCACCATGGGGGGGACAGCTTTGTGATTCAGCCGCCCAGGATGCTGGACAAGGAGGATTTCCGCCGCTGGATCCGCAGTCTGGACAACGTGGAACACTGGGTGACCGAAAGGCTCGGCGAGCTGGAACAGGTGCACACGGCGGAAGTGAACCTGGGTGTTGTTCGCCGCTTTCGTGATGAATTCAAAAACCGGTTTGGTTTTCGAAGGTGAGGGGGAGAAACGGGTCCATGGAGGAGTTCAAAAGAAACATCTACCTGAGCATGAAGACACTGGAGGAAGCCGGAAACATCTGGGCCGGGAAAACGGGGCACCTTCGCACAGCGGTTGAAACGGTCCTTTCCGCCCATGCCCTCGGCCGGGTCACTGCGAAACCTCTTGTGGCGTCGAGATCCGTTCCCCATTATCACGGGGCGGCCATGGATGGTTTCGCCGTCAGAGCCCGGGACACCTTCGGCGCCAGTGTCACGAATCCTCTTTGTCTCACGGTGGGGGAGCAGGTTTTCCCCGTGGACACAGGAGAGGCTCTTCCCCCTGAAGCGGATGCGGTCATCATGGCCGAGAATGTGGAAGTGGTTTCAGAAACCCAGGTGGAGATTCGATCGGCGGTTTTTCCCTGGCAGCACGTTCGCAAAGTTGGGGAGGACATCGTCGCCGGGGAGATGCTTCTTCCCCAGAACCACCGTTTGCGCCCTGCCGATCTGGGAGCCCTCCTGGCGGGAGGTGTCCCGAAAGTGGCCGTCCACGCCCTTCCCAAAGTGTGGATTCAACCCACGGGAAGCGAGTTGGTTTCTCCCGGTGCAGCGGGGGAACTGGAACCGGGGCAAATCATAGAATTCAATGGAACGGTGCTGGCCGCGCTGGTGAGAGAGAACGGGGGAGAACCGTTTCTTCAAGGCACCATTCCCGATGAATATTCAAGCATTCAAAGGATGATGGAGGAAGCGGCGTCCTCTCAGGCGGATGTGGTTCTGGTGAATGCGGGATCTTCAGCGGGTTCGGAGGATTACAATTCCACGGTCATGGCTGAAATGGGCGAGGTGTGGGTCCACGGAGTGACCATGATGCCCGGGAAGCCGACCATACTGGGAATGGTTCGGGGAAAACCCGTGGTGGGCATTCCCGGCTACCCCGTTTCGGCCATTCTTTCCTTTGAACAGTTTGTGCTTCCTCTGATGCACACCCTGCAGGGACTGTCCCCTCCCCCGTTTCCCTCCGTGCCCGCTGTTCTCGGAAGGAAACTTCCTTCCCGGCTGGGGCTCGAGGAATTTGTCCGTGTCATATTGGGCAAGGTCCAGCAACAACTCATTGCCATGCCCCTGCAGAGGGGTGCGGGAGTCATCACCTCTCTCACCCGTGCCGATGGAATCCTGCAGGTGCCTCAGGAACTGGAGGGACTCAAGGAAGGGGAAGAGGTTCAGGTGCGCCTGCTGAGACCCCGGGACCAGCTTGAGGACACGCTCATCATGATCGGCAGCCACGACAACACTCTCGACCTTCTTGCCAACGAACTGAAACGCCGTGACAGCCGAATGCACCTTTCCTCCAGCAATGTGGGCAGCCTGGGCGGTCTCATGGCCATTCGGCGGGGACAGACTCATTTGAGCGGTTCCCACCTTCTCGACACGGAAACGGGGGGCTACAATTTTTCCTACGTGGAGCGGTATCTTCGAGGAACGGCCGTGAGGCTCGTGCAGCTGGCCATGCGCCAGCAGGGTTTTCTGGTCAGGCCCGGCAACCCCAGGTCCATCAAAACCGTCCATGACCTGTTCAGGCCCGATGTGACCTTCATCAACCGTCAAGGGGGGTCCGGAACGCGCATTCTCACAGACTACCTTTTGCAAAAGCAGGGCCTTTCGTGTGAAGGAATCCAGGGCTATGACCAGGAGGAGTTCACGCACATGGCCGTGGCCGTCAATGTGCTCAGCGGAAGGGCGGACACGGGCATGGCCATCCATGCTTCCGCGAAGGCCCTGGGACTTGAGTTCATTCCCGTCGCCCAGGAGCGCTATGACCTCCTTGTGCCTGAAGCCGCCTGGAAGGACAGGAAAATCGGAATACTCCTGGACATCCTTCAATCTGCCTCTTTCAGAAACAGTGTGCACGACCTCGGTGGATACGACGTGGCCCGATGTGGCAGGCTCATGGGTGTGTGGGACGGGCAAGAGTGGTCGGAGAGAGTCTCCTGAAGGGCAAAGAACAGGAAGCTGCGCCCAGGGTGCAGGCAAAAGAGGAAGAACGGGAGTGAAGGTCGGGGTCTTGCAACCAAAATGAACCCGGTCATGGAGAGGGCTTCGAAGGGGATTCGAGGGAGGGGCCCGTTGCACACATGACACACCACAGGACTTGAAAGTGAAACGATTCATCGATGCCGGCCCGATCCAGAGAAGAGTTTTCAGCCTGCTGAAGCGATTCCGCATCAGTGACCAAAACTTTCTCATCATGGTGGCCGTCATCGTGGGGATGGTGGTGGGGGTCGGCGCTTACCTCTTTGAAAAAATGCTGGAATATTCCACCTTCTTTTTCTGGCAATTTCTTCCGGATCTGTTGGGGGCGCATCCCCTCCTCGCAATCCTCACTCCTGCCCTGGGAGCCCTCCTTCTGGCTCCTTTTCTCATCCTGTTTCCAAAGAATGCCTCCCGGGACGGGGTTCTCGCCACCATAGAGGCCGTGGCACTGCAAAATGGCGTCATGCGATGGAGCAATTCCGTCCTGCGCATGTGCATGTCCGCCATCACGCTCGGTTCGGGAGGATCGGCCGGGAGCAACGGCCCCATCATTCAAATCGGATCCTCCCTGGCATCAGGCGTGGGACAGCTTCTCCGGGTGGCAGGCAACCGGCTGCGCGTCGTGGTGGCGTGCGGCGCAGCTGCTGGTGTTGCCTCCATTTTCAATGCGCCCATTGCGGGTGTTCTTTTCGCCCTCGAAGTGGTCCTGGGCGAGTTCAATGTTCATTCTTTCAGTCCCATCGTCATCGCTTCCGTGGTGGCCACCGCCATTTCCAGGACCATTTCCAAGACCGGCAATGTGCTGGATGTGCTTCCCTATTCCCTCCACAGCCCCTGGGAAATCCTGCTCTATGCGTTCATGGGTGTTGTGGCGGGCCTGGTTGCTGTGCTCTTCATTCGCACCATGGCCTTCATGGAGCATTTCTTCCGAAACAGAGTTCCCATCCAAAAGTACCTCAAACCGGCCCTGGGAGGGCTTTTGGTGGGAGCCCTGGGTTTCTTCTTTCCCCAGGTTCTGGGGTATTCCTATGAGCCTTTCATCCAAGCCATTTATGGCCAGGTCGACCTCCGCATGATGGGGCTCCTGGTGGTTCTCAAAATCCTTGCCACCGCCCTCACGCTGGGTTCCGGAGGGTCTGGGGGCATTCTTTCGCCTTCCCTGTTCTTGGGGGCTGTGCTGGGGAGTGCCTGCGGTGAGCTGTTCATGAAGTTTTTACCGGGCATCGTGGTGACTCCCGGAGCTTACGGTGTGGTGGGCATGGGAGCCATGCTCGGAGCGGTGGTTCAGGCCCCCATGACCGCAATCATCATGGTTTTTGAAATGACCAGCGTGTACGCGGTGATCCTTCCCATGATGACGGCCTGTATCGTGGCGACACTCGTGCAGAAGGGCATCCTTCAGGGTTCCATCTACACCCTCGGTCTCGCTCGGAGCGGATTGGACATCGACGCGGGCCGCGAGATGGGCATCCTTCTGAGCCTGAAAGTGAAGGATGTCATGCGCTGCGACCATGTGAAGGTGGCTGCTCATGCCCCCTATCATGTGGTGCTTGGCCATTGTCTCGCCCATGGAGGGGATTATCTCTACATGGTGGATGAAAATGACAACCTGGAAGGAGTCATCGCTTTTTCCGATCTGAAGGAGTTCGTTTTTGAAGAGGGCTTCAAGGATCTGGTTCTTGCCAAAGATCTGGCCAATGACAACCCCGTCTATGTGACGCCCGAGGAATCCCTTGCCTCCTCCCTCAATAAATTCAGCAACATTGACGTGGAGCAGCTGCCCGTGGTGGAAGTCCTGGACCATTCACTGAGGCTCAGGGGGGTGATCACCCGAAGCCATCTGCTCAACGCTTACCGGCAGGAAATGATCAAAAGGCAATTGATTCAGGATCGTGAGGGAGCCGTGTGAGAGGGCTTCCCCCCTGTTCCCGTCTCTGCCTGAGCTTTTCCGGGACTCCACTCAGCAGGGGCGTGAAGCGGTGATGCGGGTGGGATGGAAAGTGGGCCGGCACACTGACCCGGCCTTTGTCACTGAAAAGCCCGGAGCATGAGAGGAATGGCGATAAAGGTTCCCAGGGAGCTTCCCAGGTTGGTCATGACCACCACCAGGAGCACCCTGGTGATTCCGTTTTTCCAGAATCCCCTGATCTTGGAGAGGTCCGAAGGAAGGGCTTCAAAATCCTTCACTCTGGGTTTTCTCACAAAAAGCTCCACCATGCCCGAAACCCATCCTGCGGCCATCATGGGGTTGAGGGAGGTGAAAGGGGCGGCCACAACGGCGGAGCAGACGGTGAAGGGGTGAGCCAGCGCCATGGCCGCTCCCATTCCCGCAAATGCGGCATTGACGGCGATCCACCAGGTGATCATGTCTGTTCCCGCACTCTGGCCCGCTTTGAAAAAACCAAAGACGATGAGGGAAACGATGAGGGCCGGAAGACCCCACTTGAAGCCCGCCAGGAGTTTTCCTCCGGGGGGAATGGATTCCAGTTCCGCAACATCCACAGGCTTTTCCCAGCACTTTTTGATGCCCGGCACATGTCCCGCCCCCACCACGGCCACGATTTTCCGGCCGGGTGCTGAACGTATTTTGTGAGCCAGGTATTCGTCCCGCTCATCGATGAGAATTCTTTTCACCTCAGGAAGGGACTCGCCCACTTCCTCCAGGACCGATTCGAGAACATCCTTCTTCTTCAGGTTTTCGATTTCCTCCTGTTTCAGTTTGTCAATCTGCCCGAAGGAGGAGAACAACTCCACCATCAGTTTGAATTTGGACGACAGCTTCATGAAGCGCCATGCCCGCGAGAGGGTGGTGCGCACGTCGCGGTCCACCAGCTCGATTCCGGCACCTGTCTCGCGGGCAGCGTCTATGGCGGTGGCCATCTCCTGGCCGGGTTTGATGTCCAGTTTTTCGCCAATGCGGCGCTGAAAGGACGCGAGCATGAGGTTGGCCAGAAGCAGAAAGGCTTTTTTCTCCCGTATGACTTTGAAAAGATTGGTTTCCTGCCATCGATTTTCCTGGGATAAGGCCTGGTAGCGCGAGTCGCACAGCTCCACGCACACGGTGTCAGGCTGCGTTTCTTCGATGATCTGTCTTGCCAGGTTCACACTTTCCAGGGAAACATGGGCCGTTCCCACGAGGAAAATTTCTTTGCCTTCGTGTTCGAGCCGGTCCACATTGGTGCTCTCCAGAGAGTTCATGCACTCCACTTTCTCTGTTTGGAGTTTTGATTTTTTTGCTGGAGAAGTCCCCGCACCCTCCGGGGAATCTTCCATGCCCGTCTGATTCATGGGATTTTAAATAACCCACGGGATTGCGTGCTCTTTATTAACATGCCTTGCGTGCGGGATCGATACTCCCATGAAAATACTCCCATGAAAATTATAATTCTGACCATCATCCTCCTGGCCGAAGATGCATAAAAAAGTGAAGTCCCTCAAGGTCACCCCGGGGACTTCACACTTTCAAAGGCCGGTGTCACGCAGAGCACCAGTCCTCTCTTCAAATCTTATCCAAACAGGTGGAACACTCAAAACTCCTTGAAATCATCGGAATCGAAGGGGATGACTTCCTTGGATTTGGCGGGGCGCGTGGATTCCCCCTGCCTCATGGTGCCTCCATTGCCGCCCTTTGCCCTGGTTTTTGAAGGAGCGGGCTGCTCCGGGCGCCCCCATTGAGCTGCAAAGGATTT
>PXBG01000078.1 GCA_003566995.1 Syntrophobacteraceae bacterium | reverse complement strand
TGAGAAAGAATTTGAAGCCCCCGCTGTGCCAGCAGCCTTCTGACGGGATGGTCTCTGCCTTCCACTTCCCTTCGAAGAACGCCCACCTCTTCCTGCAGCTGCCTCAACTGCTCCTCCAGTGCGGTCATTTTCCGCTCCAGCAAGTCCCGGCTGCTCAATGGGATTTCACCTCCTCCCTCACATGAAGCGCTTCCATGACGGGGCGCGGCGTGGAATGTTCAACTGCAGCTGAAGCTGCACAAAAGCATGGGTTTTGGGACTGAAGGATAAAAATGGGGGCAGGTGCGGCACCCGCCTCAATGGTGTTGATTTAGGGGATTGTGTGTTGTCCCGCTCCGTCACTCCAGCGCAGGTGTGGATCCATAAGATACTGAAAAGACTGGATTCCCGCCTGGGCGGAAATGACGCGAAGGAGCTTTCACACTGGGTGAGACAGCTAGGGCTGGCGACCCTGCATTTGCCCGTGAGCCGGCCATCACTCGGTCAGGCAGACTTCAGCCGGTTGATCAAAACTCAGTCTGATTTCATAGGTGCCGTCTCTGAAGGACCCTTCCACCACGTACCCAAGCTTTGCGAACACCCCGAAAACGCGCTCGTTGCCCGTGGTGATGTAGGCCACCAGGTTGCGGACGCCGTTGCTCCTGGCGATTTCCGCCAGGTGCTGAATGAGAAAGCTGGCAATTCCTTTCCTGCCATGGTCCGGATGGACCAGGAAATCGATTTCCGCTCTGGACGGATCTTCCTCATCGAGGATATAGCGTCCTATGGCGATGATCCTTTCGGCCTCCATTTCTCCCGCAAGGGCCACGATGGACATTTCGTTGCGGTAGTCGATGTTGACCATGCGGCGGACATCGTAGTGGGGAAAGACCTTCATGGTGGAAAGGAAGCGAATGTAGGCTTCATCCCGTGGCAGCGAATAAAAAAACTCTTTCAGGGGGCGTTCGTCGGTGGGTTTGGCGGGTCTGAAGTAGACCCTTGTGCCCTCCTGAAAAATTTGCGACGCTTCCCACCTGGAAGGATACAGGGCTTTGGGGGTTCTCATGCCGAGAACATCTTTCTGAAGATACTTGAGTTTTTCCGCAGCTTGAAGGAGTTCCTCCCTGAAGTCGGGATGGGCGATGCCGATGAGGGCCAGGGCCCGTTCCCGAATGCTCTTGCCGCTGAGGTGCGCCGTTCCGTATTCGGTGACCACGTACTGGACGCCTCCTCGGGTGGTGACGACCCCTGCACCCTCCGAAAGGGTGGGGACGATGCGCGACCTTTTCCCGTCGAGCGTGGTGGAGGGCAGCACCATGATGGCTTTGCCTTTTCGCGAAGTTCTGGCGCCCCGCAGGAAATCGATGGCACCTCCCACGCCGCTGTAGATTTCATAACCGAAAGAGTCCGAACAGACCTGCCCGGTCATGTCCACTTCCAGGGCTGAATTGATGGAAATCATCTTTTCATTTTCAGCGATGACCAGGTAGTTGTTCACATATTCGGCGGGATGAAAGGAAACCATGGGATTGTTGTCCACAAAATCATAAAGCATTCGTGTTCCCAGGCAAAAACTGGTGATGATCTTTCCGGGATGAAACGTCTTGCGCGCATTGGTGATGATCCCCTGCTCTATGAGGGGAAGGTAGGCGTCCGTGAGCATGTCTGCGTGGACTCCCAGGTCCTTTTTGTCCAGGAGGGCATAGAGAACGGCCGTGGACACGCTGCCCACCCCCACTCGAATGGTGGACCCGTCTTCGATGAGCTTGGCCACGTTGGTTCCGATTTCCCGTGCTATGGGATTCATGAGGGGAGCCGGCACTTCCAGGAGGGGTTCGTCGTGTTCCACGATGGAGTCCATGTCCCGTACGTGGATGAAGGCGTCCCCCAGGGTCATGGGCATTTGTGGATTCACCTGAGCGATCACATGAGCGGCGCTCTCGGTGGCCGCCTTCACGATGTCCACGGAAATGCCGTAGCTGCAAAACCCGTGTTCGTCCGGCGGTGAAACCTGGATCAAGGCCACGTCGATGGGCACGGCGCCGCTGCGGAAAAGCTCCGAGGTGTCTCCCAGGTTGATGGGAGTGTAGTCCGCTCTTCCCTCGGCGACGGCTTCTCGGCTTGCGGAAGCCACGAAGAAGGATTTCAGGCGGCACTTGTCGAAAAAGTTGGAAGAGGTGTACCTGGTCTTGCCAACGCTCAAAATGTGCAATATTTCCAGGTCGGAAAGGAGGGGGATGGCCTCCTCCAGGGTTTGAGCCAGGTGCTGGGGCTCTCCGCAACCCGAACCCACAAAGACGCGGTGCCCGCGTTTGATGGCCTTCAGGGCCTGTTCAGCGGTGGCTTTTTTCTGGTCGTAAATTTCTCTCCAGGGCCGGGGAGACATGTCTGTGACATTGAGGGAAGGTTCTTCCGTGAATAGGGTCATGAGCCGCTTTCTCCGGTTTTTGATTGAGAATCTTTCAAGGCTGGCCAGGGGACTGATGTTTTCTAAGATAAAAGGCGATGACGGCACCGCTCAGGATCATGGCGACACACAGGAACTGCCCCATGGTGAAATATCCCAGAAGAAACCCCAGGTGAGCATCGGGTTCCCTGAAAAACTCCAGGAAAAACCGAATGGCTCCATAGAGACAGAGAAACAGAACCACCATCGTTCCGTCCCGGTAGCCCCTTTTCCTCAGGAACCAAAGAATCAGGAAAAGCAGGAACCCTTCGCCAAGAGCCTGGTAGAGCTGCGAGGGATGGCGGGGAAGGGGCCCCGCTCCCGGAAAGATCATGGCCCAGGGAACGTCGGTGGGCCTTCCCCACAGTTCACCATTGATGAAGTTTCCGATCCTTCCCAGCCCGAGGCCAATGGGGGCCGTGACGATCACGCTGTCCGCCCCTGCCCAGAAAGGAATCTTTCTGCGCCGGCTGAAGATGTAACCCGCTGCAATGGCTCCCACAAGTCCCCCGTGAAAGGACATGCCTCCATGCCAGGTGGCAAAGATTTCCAGAGGATTCTTGAGATACATCATGTAATCGGTATACTGGTAGAAGGCAATGTAGCCCAGTCTGGCTCCCACAATGAGTCCGACGGCCAGGTAGAAAATGAGGTCCTGGGCCGTTTGCCCCGTGAGCCCCAGCTCCCTGGATCTCTTCTGCTTTTGTATGAGAAAGTAGGAAGCGAGAAACCCCAGAACGTACATGAGGCCGTACCAGCGGATGCTGATGGGGCCGATTTGAATCAGCTCTGGGTCGATGTTGGGAAATGGGATCATTGTGGAGGCCCGCCTTTCTGTTTGAAGAATCAAGCTAACATACTGAATCTAAAGGGTCAATCAGTAACAGTTCCTGACCGGTGAGGAGACAGCATGAGTCATGACAACGATCATTGCGGACACGGACATCATCACAGACACCATCATGGGAAGGAGGAGAGGGCTCATTCAGACTCCAAGCCCCTCACGGAACATGACAAGCTCCTTCGAATGCTGGAGCACTGGCTAAGGCACAATGAGGAACACGCCACATCTTACGAAATGTGGTCCGGGAGAGCGAAATCCCTCGGGGAGGAGGAAGTTCAGGCTCTTCTGATGGAAATGGCCAACGAGGCCCGGCGGCAGAATGAAAAACTCCGGGGGCTCCTCGACAAATCCCGGAAGTGAGGCCTCCTGGCTGCATTGACAGCCCATTTTTCCTGTGAGAATATGCAGCGTTTTGTTCGTAGCGCAATGGACAGCCCATGGAGAGGGGTAGAGTGGAAAATTACCCGAGGGATGCATTTGCCTGCTGGGTGGACGGGAGAGAGGAGCGGGACGCGGAGTGCTCCCCCCTTGTGGATCCATCCACGGGGAGGGAATATGCGCGGGTCACTGTGGCAGGGCCGGAAATGGTGCACAGGGCGCTGGAAAGGGCCGAGGAGTGTTTTCCCGCCTGGAGGGAAACTCCCGCCGCAGAGCGTGCCCGCATGCTGCACGCCCTGGCTGAAGGGGTGCGGAAAAACCTGGATCCCCTGGCCCGCCTCCTTTCCCTGGAGGTGGGAAAGCCTCTCAGGGGATCCCGGGATGAAGTGGCGAGCGCGGCCTCCCTGCTGAATTTTTTTGGGGAGGAAGCCACCCGTCTGGCAGGAAACATCCCGCTTCTCGGTCACAACCGCGAACACGTGCTGGTTCTTCGGGAACCCCTGGGCGTGGCTGTTGCCATCATGCCCTTCAATTACCCTCTCAGCACCCTCGTGTGCAAGCTGGGCGCAGCTTTGGCCAGCGGCTGCACCGTTGTTGCCAAACCGGACGAACACACCCCTCTCTCCACTCTGAGGGTGGCTCAGCTGGCTGTGGAATGCGGCATTCCCGCCGGGGTTTTCAATGTGGTGACAGGTCCCGGGCGGCGCACGGGACGTCTCCTTGTGGAGCATGCCATTCCACGGGTGGTTTCTTTCACCGGCAGCACTGCCGTGGGAAAGGAAATCCTTCAGGTGGGGGCCAACGGGGTCAAGAAAGTGATTCTGGAGCTGGGCGGACACTGCCCGGCCATTGTGTGCGAGGATGCCCCTCTGGATGTTATCCTTCCCCAGATGCTTTCCCAGGCGGTCAAGAATTCGGGTCAATACTGTTACCGTATCAGCCGCATTCATGTGGCCCGCTCCGTCTACGGCCCCTTTCTCCAGGGATTCAAGGATCTGGCCGCTGGACTCAGGCTCGGACCGCCTTCGGATCCATCCACGGACCTGGGTCCTCTCAACAACGCCCAGATTCACTCGGGAGTGTCTCGGCAGGTGGAGGCTGCTCTCCGTGAAGGGGCGAAGGTGGAATGGAAGGGAACTTCCCCCCAAGAAACGGAAGGAGGATTCTATTACCCTCTCACCCTCCTCACGGGAGTGCGGGCGGGCATGTCCATCACCCGGGAGGAAGTTTTTGGCCCTGTGGTGACGATTTCACCCTTTTCCAGCCTGGAGGATGCCATCGCGGAAGCCAATGGGTCTCCATTCGGCCTCGCGGCCTACGTTTTTTCAGGGGATGTGGGAAAAGCTCTGGATTGCGCGGGCAAGCTTGAAGTGGGCAGTGTCTGGGTGAATCGAATTCACCAGGCCTATCCCCAGGCACCTTTCGGGGGGGTCAAGGAAAGCGGGCTGGGGCGGGAAAAGTCGCCCTATGGGCTCCACGAATACACGGAACTGAAAACGGTCTATCTTTCTTACTGATCCCGTGAAAAGCTTTTTCCACATTTTCTGACGCTCTCACCACGCGGGCAAACCTTGCCTCAAGGGGGCTGGTTGGCCCCGTGGCAGGGGGGGTGGGCCGCAATACTGTTGACTTAGCGGATTGCGTGTTGCCCTGTCTCCCGTCACCCCGTGGAGGCCAGGGGCTTGAAGATTTTGCAAAGACTGGATTCCCGCCTGCGCGGGAATGACGTTATGGGGTTTTTGCTGGGGTTGAAAAGGCTTGAATCAACAGCATTTGGGTTGGGCCGGGACCCCGTTTACGGGAAGGGAAGGCATGATTCCAATCATTTGTTTTGTGGGAACTTCTGATTCGGGCAAAACGACCTTTCTGGAAAAGCTGATTCCCGTCCTCCGGGGAAGGGGCTACGCAACAGGAACGGTCAAGCATGACGTGCATGGTTTTCACATGGACCATGAAGGCAAGGACACCTGGCGGCACAGGCATGCGGGAGCCCGGACCGCTGGAATTCTCTCCCCCTGGGGAATGGCTTCCGTGCGGGAAACCTCCGGGGAAATGGATCTCGCCCGGTTTGTGGGAAAAACCTTCTGGGATGAAGACCTGGTCCTTGCGGAGGGGTTCAGGGCCAGTCCGTACCCCAAGATAGAGATCTTCCGTTCTGCCCTCGGGGGGCAGCCTCTCTGCGGCCCGAAGGAAAACCTGGTGGCTTTGGTGAGCGACGATGCCGTGGATGCACAAGTGCCTGTGTTTGCTTTCGAAGCGGTGGAAAAGGTCGCTGATTTCATTGAAGAGAAGTATCTCAGGACACGTGCGGTTTCCGATGTGCAGGTTTTTTTTGATGGCAGGAAAGTTCCCATGAACGATTTTGTGGAATCCATCATTGCGGGGGCTCTCAAGGGCATGCTTTCGGCTCTCAGGGGGTGGAAATCGCCGGGGACCGTGGACATTTCCATGAGACTGCGGGAGAAGTGAGTGGTCACGGGAGTGATTCTGGCAGGGGGGGGAAGCTCCAGGTACGGCAGGAACAAAGCCCTTGAAGATTTTCGGGGAGAGCGCCTGGTGGACCGCTGCGTGGCCCACCTGAGTGACCACACTCATCCCCTCCTGGTCGTCACCAATGACCTGGCTCCCTATTATGGCGTCCGGGGGACCCTCGTGCAGGACATTGTGCCCCATCAGGGCCCCCTGGGCGGCATCCTCACGGCCCTGCTTTTCAGCCCTCACGGCTGGATCTTTGTCAAGGCTGTGGACATGCCCTTTTTCGTCCCGGAACTTTTCACGCTCATGACCGGGCACACCAAACACCACGATGTTGTGGTCCCCATGCACAATGGACACTATGAGCCCCTTTTCGCCCTGTACAGCCGCCGCTGTCTGCCCGCTGTCCTGCGCAATCTGGAGCGAAAGGAGCGGCGCATGGCGGCCTTTTACAGGAAGCTTAGGGTCAAGGTCCTGAGCGAAAAACACTGGAAGCGGGTGGATCCGGAGGGCCTGAGCTTCAAAAACATCAACACCTTGCAGGACATGGTGAGGCTCTGAACAGGTTGGCGCTTGCCGGCGGATTCACAGGACCCTATTTTCACGTACTCTTTTGCATCGCCCTGTGGTAGAGATGGTTCCATTGCTTTGAGTTCAGGTATCTTCTGTGCGTGATGTGCCCTCTCTCCCAATCGGTCCTGCACCGCTGTGAATGGAGCGCCAATGGCGGCCTGCCCGGTGTGCCGGGAGCGGGTTTCAAATCTGTGCTGCACGTGTGAAATGTGAGACGGCAACCTCGGTGGCAGGTCATCGGGGGATTCGCTTGTGAAAGTGCGAAAGTGGTCAGGGGGCAAAGTGACCCCCATTGAAAGGCTCGCGGTATGCTCAAAGGTTCTTCCCTGGAGACCGGTTACTATGATTTTCTCGAACGCTATCTCCTCCCCGTGCTCCGATTTTTCAATCTCAGGCCCAACCACGTTTCCTTCCTGGGGCTGATCACCAGTGTGCTGACGGGAATCCTCTTCGCGTTCAGCACCCTTTGGGGTGGGCTTTTCACCCTCCTGACGGGTCTTCTGGACACACTGGACGGCTCTCTTGCCAGGAATACGGGGCAGTCCAAAAAATCGGGAGCTTTTCTCGATTCCGTACTGGACCGATACTCGGAACTCATCATTTACCTGGGCATCTGGTTTTATTTTTACAGGAACGGCGGAACAGGGCCCTTCTTCTCCATCACCATACTGCTCATACTTTTCGGCTCTCTCATGGTCAGTTATACAAGAGCCCGGGCGGAAGGGCTGGGCGTCAAGTGCCTGGTGGGATTTTTTCAGAGAGGTGAACGGATCGTTCTCATAGGCCTTGCCGGTGTCCTCAACTCAGTGTTCAACGGGCTTCTGGCCATTCCCGCTGCCCATTGGGCCAGAGATATCGTTTTGGTCACGGCGCTGCTGGTGCTCGCCCTGGGAACAAATCTCACGGCCCTTTGGCGCTTTTTTCATGTTCTGAAAGCCCTTCGGCAATGATGGAGGCTCACCCCTTCCGCGGTCGCTTTCAGGGCGGTTCGGCACCTTCCCCTCAAGCTCGTTTCAGCAGAGCGGCCCCTTTTCCTTGCGTTCACAGAATCAATGGGGAGTGGGGATTTTTCGCAAAACGATCTGCTCTTCTTCCCGAAAGATTTCAAAAGAATCTCCCACGGAAAATCCCAGTTGCTCGATGAGAAGCGCTTTGTTCAAAGTGATGCTTCCGCTCTGGCCGATGGTTCGAAAATTTTCGGTTTTTATTGTTTTGGGCACGGGTTTGGGAGCCTGTTTTTCCCGGCGCCGAATGACTGAACGCTCCGGCAGGGGAGCGGGGGCGCTTCCGCCTCTTGTCTTCAAAGGCATGGGTTTTTTGAAATCCACCTGAGGGATTTCGCCCAGCTCCATGAGGCCCTGCAGGTAGAGGTCCTGAACTTCGCTTTTGAACTTGATTCCGAAAAGCTTCTGGACCGACTCGAGAGATCGGCCGTTGCGAATTTCATTGACCACCAGCTTGGCGTCGATGTTTTTGTATTCCACCTGCATGGACTTGCCTTCTTTGGTCTCACGATCCCTGGTGCGGCTCATGTTCATGTTGGCATTCCTGTTATTGGAATAGTACGTGACGGTTTTATCTTCCTGGCGCATGTGATCCTCTTCTTCGATGGGGCAGCTTTTCTTCCCTTCTGGAGGGAAGACCGGTTGCAAACCCCGCGGTTGACAAAGACTTTAAAAATGGGGCATCATAGAATCGTTGTTCGCGAACAAAAACGGGATTTCAGGCCTGTTGCCGGCTCAGATGTTCCGTGGGTTTTTGCAGCGAAAAAGGCAAACTTCCTCACCATCCGGGTGTCCCGCCGCCTTCTTTCCTTCTGGCAGCGGAAATTTTCCGCAGATGGAGTGAAGGGAAAGAGAGGACAATCTCAACTTGCTTGCCGGGATGCCATTGATTCTCAATTCTCAATAAATTTAGGCACCCTTGGTTTATGGCGCAATGCATTGGAGAACGATTGTCTAACGAATATCTGATTGTTTTTGCAGTCGCTTCTTTCCTTCAAAGGCAGGAAAGGGGGGCGTCTTCCACGGACTCAACCCAGGATTTTGAGTTCAGGCGTGAAGGATGCAGCAGGGAGGGTGTACCTGCTCGTTGTCATAAGGCATTTGTATGACGACCCTTTTCTTGTAACGGATTTCCTTTTGTGTGTCAAGGGCATATGGAGGGGCAACCTCCATTGGCATCCCTTTCTTCCCATTCTTTTCGATCAATCATTTTTCAGTGTTTTTTTGAGGCCTTGAACTCATCGGGCAAAATCAGGGATTGGGCTTTCCGGTCCGTCCCTTGAGAATTTCCGAAAGAGACCCCGTGTGCTTCAAAACCTTTTCTGCCGCGGCCACGGGCAGACTGGCGCAGCCGCAACTGGGTGTGAAAATGGACTGCTCCAGAATCTTTTCCACCGTTATTGTTTCTGACAGAAGGGATTCCACCCTGCTCAGCCATAGCTCGGCGAGGCTCCCGGGCGTTTCTTTTTCAATGATTTGAGCATCGGAAGTGGGAACCATTCCCCAGGCCACCGTCCTGCCCTCGGATATAAACTTTTGGAATGCTTGATGATACAGGGCGAATTTGTCGAAATAATTGTAGGCGTCGAAGTTGATGATGTCCACGGGGGATTGAAACGCGAGGAGCCAGTCTGTGTTGGCACACACGTGGATTCCCGCCATTGCCCCTTTGTTTTGAATGGTTTCAACGATCTCCCTGAGAAGTCGATCCACCTGTTCCCTGGAGACGCTGATGAAAGCGGATGAGCCGAACCCAGCCAGGGCGGGTTCGTCCAGAAAAATGATGACGGGGCGTTGAAACTCTTTCAGGAGTTCCACCTGCCAGCAGGCTTTCATGGCCAGATGCTTGACGACCACGTCACAGAGCCGTTCGTCGTAGAGGGCGGAACGGTCGTCCTGGTCTTTCAATCCCGCGAGAAGGGTGAACGGTCCCACCACCTGGCCCTTCAAGGCTTTGGGCGTGGCCTGCCTTCGCCTCAAAGCTTCCAGGAATGCATGAAAAGTCAGCCCCGTTTCATGGCCCAGAGCAAACCTCGAAGCCCTGATGTCCATTGTTTCCGATTCCAGTGCCAGGTATTCTTCATAGAAGGCGTAAAGTTCCTGGTCGAATCGTGGCGAATTCCACTCGATGAAATGCTTGCCGTCCTGGAATTTCAGGCCGGGAAGGCCTTCCAGATACTGGACCATCATCTGCTCCGGCGGGAACACGGACAACTGGGGCCAGACAGGTATTTCAGGCACTTGGTCCAATATGAGATCAATGACCTGGCGGCGATCCTTGTGGGGCATGGACCCCACCATCGTGGCGGCGGCTTGAGCTTTCCAGCGGGCTTTCACTCTCTGCGACTCCTCGGTGTTATGGGGCAACCTGGAGCATCCAGCTTCCGGTTCACCAGGTGCGGGATTTTCGTGGGAGCCACGAACCGGGATGAATCAAGGGGTCATGGCTTTGACAAGGAGCTACCCGTAGCACAGGTGAGCCAAAGAGGTCAATATTTCTCTTTTCATTGGGGTGTTGCACAGTGCACTATTATAATTGATGATATGGAGAAAAAACGTCTGCAGGACAAACCCCCCCATGGCCGGGTCGCTGGTGACGACTTGAGTGACAGGAGAGAGCCGTGTCCAGGATCAAAAAAAAGGTGTTATGGATTCTTCTTCCCCTGTGCCTGCTCAGTGCTGCTCTTGTTTGGCGCGGAGAAATCGCGGACTTCTGGCAGGGCGTTTTCCCTTCCACCTCCCCCCCTCCTCAGGAGCAGGATCTGCGCACCCTGGAAGAGGAGGAGCGTGCTCGCACTTTTGCCACGCCGGAGCTCATGGAGGAGGATGCTTTTCCCGAGCTGGCTCAGGCAATTCCCGAAAGCCCGCCTCTGCCCCGCATCGATCCGTCCTACACCCGGGAGGAGCGCTTTCAGGCCTTCCACATGAAGGAGAGCATCGATCACATTGTTCGAAGGGACGAGACTTTCGAAGTGGAAGGGAAAACGCTGAGTCTCGGGAAAATTCTCGGCAAACTTTCCCATGAAGGCCCGGGAGAGGGGATCGTGCCCCTGATCCGGGAAAGCTCCATTGGCCCCTCCATCCGAAAACCCATAGAGGAGCCCCTGGCCCCTCACCTGCAAACGGACCGCTACTATGGTGTCCGTGTGGTGCGCCCCGCAGAGAATGTCTGGACCATTCATTACGGCATTTTCAGCGAGTACATGGCGCGCAGAGGCATGGAAATCGCCCCTGCGGCGGACAGGCCTCTCGCCGATGGGCGCAGCAGCGGAGTGGGAAGGCTTCTCAAGTTCATGGAAGACATGGTGCTGGTCTACAACATGAAAGAGGAAAGAATGGTGGAAAACATTCACGTGATCCAGCCACACACTGTCCTGGCCTTTTTCAACATTTCAGACCTGTTCGCCGCTTTCGATCAGCTGAGCCCTGCCACCCTCCTTTCCCTGCGTTATGTGGACAGGGGGATTTTCATTGAAAAACCCGACGAAAGGGTTCCCGTTCTCGGAAGGAAAACCTTTCAGGAATGATTGTCCGCGGATTCAGCCCGGACTTTTTGAGTTGATCTGCACGTGATTGAATGTGCGCTTATTGGAGAATGTCAGTGTTTGAGGAGAGATCATGTCACAAGATTTAAAGAAAATGTACCGCACGGTTATGGAGGATCACTTCCCCGGCTCCCTTCGCCTGGTCTTTGGCGACCAGGAACTGGTCTACAGAAAAAGGTCCTGGAAGTTTCCCGACTCCAGTGGGGAACTCATCGAAAAGGGGTTGAGGTATGGGGAGAACCCAGGCCAGGAGGCCGCGTTGTACGAACTGGTTCAGGGCAATCTCGTCCTGGGAGACTGCCGGTTCATCGATCCCAACCGGGGGCTCGTGAGCGCCATTTCGGAAGAGGACATGCTGCAGGAGGGGAAGCATCCCGGAAAAACCAATCTCACCGACCTGGACAATGGCCTCAACATCATCAAATACCTCATGGACAAACCGGCTGCGGTCATCCTCAAGCACAACAATCCCTGCGGAGCCGCCACGGGAAAAGACCTGACGGAAGCTTACCACCGGGCCAACAGGGCGGATCGCGTGGCCGCCTTCGGTGGTTGCGTGGTCATGAACCGGCCCGTGGACAAAGAAACAGCCAGGCTCCTCTCGGAGAATTATCTGGAAGTGGTGGCGGCTCCCGATTACGAGGAAGGGTGCCTGGAGGTTCTCAAGAAAAGAGCCAACCTGAGGATCGTTCAGGTGGCCGGCATAGAGCGCCTCAGAGAGTATGTGGCCTCCCGTTTCGTGGACATCAAATCCCTCATGGACGGGGGGCTGATCGTCCAGCAGTCCCCCCTCAACCGAATCAGGGGCCCCGAAGACCTCAAAGCTGCGGAAACGACTCACAAGGAGAAGGTCTACCGCGTTCAGAGACAACCCACTGCCCGGGAACTGGAAGACCTGCTCTTCGGGTGGTTTGTGGAGCAGGGTGTCACCTCCAATTCCGTGCTCTATGTGAAGGATGGCTGCACTGTGGGCATTGGAACGGGGGAGCAGGACCGCGTGGGAGTTGCAGAAATCGCCGTTTACAAAGCCTACCAGAAATATGCCGATGCCCTCTGTTTTGACCGGCACAAAATGTCCTACAAGGATCTGGAACTGGCCATAGAAAAGGGGGAGCGTTCCAGGGACCTGAAGGACGAGATCGATGAGGAGACCAGGGCGGCCAGGGGAGGCCTCACGGGGGCGGCCATGGTTTCCGACGCCTTTTTTCCTTTTCGGGATGGCGTGGATGTGGGCATTCGGCAGGGCATCACGTCCGTGGTGCAGCCCGGTGGCTCCATGAGAGACTGGGAGGTCATCGAGGCCTGCAACGAGTCGGACGTCACCATGGTTTTCACGGGGCAGCGGGCCTTCAAGCATTGAGGGCTTTTTTCACGGGGCTGACCTGCGGCTTCAGGTGTCTTTTCCTGGAATCCTGACCGCATCGGGATTCCAGGGAGAGAGGAGCCTGTGGGGGATGCCGAACTGATCCATGATGCGCGCGACCACGAAGTTGATCAAATCGTCCCTGGTTTGAGGAAGCTGGTAAAACCCGGGCATGGGGGGGAGAATGGTGGCCCCCCCTTGCGCCAGGGAAAGCATGTTTTTGAGATGAATGGTGTTGAGGGGGGTCTCCCGGGGCACAACCACCAGGGGGCGCTTTTCCTTGAGACACACGTCTGCGGCCCGGTGAATGAGGTTCTGCGAAATCCCGTTGGCGATGGCTCCCAGGGAACCCATGCTGCAGGGCACGATCACCATGCCCATGGTGGAAAAGGAACCGCTGGCGAAGGGAGCCGTGAAATCCTTTTCCGAATAAAGCTCGGCGTTTTCGGGAAGCTCCTTGTGGATGGCCTGCCCCGTTTCCAGCTCATAGACAAGGCGGCCTGCGGAAGATGTGACCAGGTGGACCCGGATTTCATTCACAGGCAGGGACTGAAGCAGGGTTCGGGCATAGGGGGCCCCGCTGGCACCCGTGATGGCCACCACGAGATTCTTTTTCAATGGACGGGCTGTCATGAACGTTTCCAGGTTTCCCTCCATTTCACAGAATTGTCTCCAGGCCGTTTCCGCGGAAAATCCCAGATGAACCATGTTGGTGATGGCCGTCAGAAGGGCTTCCGGCCGTTCATGCTGAAACACGTTCCTGCCAATGGCGAAGCCCCTGGCTCCATGAACGAGAGTTCCTGACAATTTTTCCAGAAAGAGGCGGGTGTCCTCCTCCTTGCCCCCACCCGCTATGATCACGGGAACGGCCAAAGAGGCGGTGATTTCCGAAAGGGCCTCCAATCGGGCCGGGGCCGGAATCTTTATGATGTCTGCGCCCAGTTCCGCGGCCAGGCGGGCTCCATGAGCCAGAGCTTCGTCGGGAACCGTGGAGTCTGAGTGGGCGTCCTGCACATAGGCCATCACCAGGAGAGGCATCTGCCATCGGGCGCAGGCGCTTCCCACGAGTCCCAGGTCCCTTATCATCTCCCCTTCAAAATCCCCGCCCAGATTCACCTGCATGGACACGCCGTCGGCTCCCCGCTGAATGGCTTCTTCCACGGTGCCCACCAGCATTTTCCGCTGAAGCTGCCCCCCGAGGGTTGTGCTGGCCGAAAGGTGCATGAACACTCCGGGGAGTGTCTGGTTCACCTTTTCCAGCAGGGGAATCATTCCCTTGTGCAGAACGAGGGCATCGGCTCCCCCCCGAATGCCCAGGCGAATGGCCCTGTCCATTTGCTTCAGGCCTGACGCGGGGCCGCAAGTGACTCCATGATCGAGGGGCAGGATCACCATCCTTCCCTTGCCGGACTTGAGGGTCCGTTTCAGCCGCAGGATTTTTCCGCTCATTCCGTTCATAATGATGACCTCTTCAGGGGTGGCTGCGGATGGGGGCAAAACCGCAGAATAAAACAAATATCCTTATGGGGAAGTGGGATGCGGCGATTTCTTTCACCAGGGTCCATGAAAATTCCCAAATTCCTTTCCCGCCCGTGAAACCATGTCCCTCCGGGCCATTCTGGCGGCCGGGCTGGAAAACGTTCCCTCCTCATGCCACGCAGGCCAGGGAGGAATAGGCCTTGAGGGGTGGCACCTTTTCAAGGTCCCCCATTTCATGAAGAATCTTGAAAAAAAGGCGCAGGCCCTCCTGCTGCTCCTGATTCAGATCGTAGCTTAGACACTCATAATAGGTCCGAAGTTCCCGGGAGTCCAGAGGACCTTTTTGGCATCCGAGGGCGCACACCTCCTCAAGGTGCGAACGCCCCCACTCCTTGGCCATGCTCAGGGCTTCCAGGGCTTCGCGGATGCGCCCGTTTTCTCTTTCCACCGCCCCTTTTTGAATCACCCAGAGGGCAAAGACAAAAGGGTGCCCCGTCCACTGGAACCAGGCCTGTCCCAAATCCATTTTGTGAGGATAGGCTCCATGGTTTTTCAGTCTCAGGGCTTCATCCCCTATGACCAGGACGGCAGAAGGCGGCCGCGGCCCGGCGATGGCTTCGGTGCAAAATCCGGGCTCCAGCGTGCAGCGGATCCCGTGCTTCATCTCCAGGAGAGCCTTCAGCAGGGCCACGGAAGTGTGAGACTGGGCCGTGACCAGGACTTTTCGCCCCTGAAGCTCCGCGAAGGGAAACCGGCTCAGCAAAAGAACGCTTTGCACCGCCCCCAGGCAACTGATGGAAAGGTTGGGGAGCAGGTGGTACCGGTCTGGATGCCGCGCATATTCTATGGAGGAAACCACTCCCAGGTCCAGCTCTCCATTCGCCATGAGTTCGTTGAGAAAAGAGGGGGTTCCCGTGATGATTTCAAAGGGATGGGGCACCAGTCCTGCCTCCAGGGGATGAAATATGGGCAGGACGTTCAGGAATCCAATGCGTCCCAGCTTCAGTTTGCCCTTGGGGTGCACGCCCATTGCCATGCTCCTTTTTGTCCTTGATAAAGAATGGTCTCCGCAAGGTGGGAGGAATGAGTGGTTTCAGGGATCGTCACGGCCAGAAAAGCTCCCGAAGCACCCTTTCTGAGGCTCCCCGCCTCATGAGCCCGCTGCAGCATGGCGGCCCCGTTGAGGGTGATCATCCGCAGCAGGCTTTGAGCTTCGATTCCTTCATGGTTTTCAAGAACATGAACCGCCTCGGAAAAGGGGCTGAGGTCATCGTTGCTCGCCAGGCTGTCCGTTCCCAGGGCGCAGGTGATGTTTCGGCTCAATGCCCTGGCCATGTGGGGACGTCCCCCATGAATGTTTGCGTTGCTCCTGGGACAGAAGCACACGTTTGAACGGGTTGAAGAAACCTTTTGCCAGTCGTCCTCGTCCAGGTGCACCGCGTGGACCAGGATGGTTCGTTCATCGAGAACGCCCAGGCCGTGAAGATAGCTCACGGGAGAACAGCCCGGCGGCTTCCAGCGGGAGTTCCACCGGCCCAGATCTTCCAGCAGCCGGCGGCAAAAGCCCGTCCCATGCAGCAGGAACTCCATTTCTTCGGGGTGTTCGGCGCAGTGAATGGTGAAGGGGCGATGAAGGCGGTGGCACCACTCCTTGGCCTGCCTGATGAGGGCGGGTGAAGTGGAGTAGACGGCGTGAGCTCCAAGGCTGAAGAAATCGTCCTTGAGAGCTTCTTCTTCAAAGGGGGCCATGCCCTTTGGCCCTGTTTCGTCCTCCAGGCCCTGGCGGTTGAAGCCGAGCACTTCGCAGAAGGTGTGAACCAGGGGAACAGGGACATCCGTTGATGGATCGGGAATTTTTTGCGGACAGGGAAGCTCGTTGCACACGTCCCCCGCAAGCCCTGTTCCTGTTTTGAGAAGTTCCCTTTGCGGGGCTTCCTGGTTTTGTTTCCCTTCCTGCCAGCATTTTTCCCTTTTCAGGGCGAAGAGTGCCTGGAGCCAGGAAGGGAAGCCTTGCCGGGGGAATGGAATTTTTCCTGCCAGGGGGCTCAGTTCCAGGTGAGTGTGAGGGTTCACCAGGCCGGGCATGAGGGCCGCCGAAGGGTGTTCCATGATCAACGTACCCCGCGGGGTGTTTTTGCGCAGCTTCCCGAAAGGCCCCACGGCGAGAATCCTCCCACCGGAGACGAGCACCCCCCCGTCCTCGAGGGGAGGGGACGTCATGGGAAGCACCCACCTGGCGCGATGAAGGATTTTTTTTCCGCTGGTGCGGTGTTGTTCACGTGTTGATCCATTCATAGGCCATGGTCCGCTGTTGGGGGCGAAAGCCCGCTTCCGAGATGAGCCTGTCCATTTCCCTGGAAGAAAGCCGGAAGTGAACCCCCGCTGCCGCCACCACGTTTTCTTCGATCATGGTGGATCCGAAGTCATTGGCTCCGAAGTGCAGTGCCAGCTGGGCCACTTTGGGCCCCATGGTGACCCAGGAAGCCTGAACGTTGCGGAAGTTGTCAAGGACCAGCCTGGAAAGGGCCAGGAGACGCAAATAGGACACGGGCGTCTGGGCGGGCACCTGAATGGCCGTGTGGCCCGGTTGAAAAGGCCAGGGGATGAAGGCGGTGAAGCCGCCCGTCCTGTCCTGCAGTTCGCGAAGGGCGAAAAGGTGCTCTATCCTCTCCTCGGGCCTTTCCTCGTGGCCGAACATCATGGTGGCCGTGGTGCGAAGCCCCTGGCCATGAGCTTCGGCCATCACATGGAGCCAGCGGGATGCGGAGCACTTGTTGGGGGAAACCTTCCTGCGCACCCGGTCCACCAGGATTTCGGCACCCCCTCCCGGAATGGAATCGAGGCCCGCCCGGTGGAGGCGGGATATGACCGTGCCCGGGTCCACACCTTCCTTTTCGCTGAAGAAAACGATTTCCGGCGGTGAAAAAGCGTGGATGTGGATGGGGTAGTGTGTTTTGATGAAACGGAGCATCTCCTCGTAAAAGGACAGGGGCAGGTCAGGGTGGTGGCCTCCCTGAAGGAGGATCTGGGTGCCTCCCAGCGCCAGGGTTTCTTCGATCTTCTGCGCCAGTTCCTCCCTGGTGAGGACATAACCCTCACCATGCCCCGGAGCACGGTAAAAAGCGCAAAAGCGGCAGCCGCACACGCAGATGTTGGAATAATTGATGTTTCGATCCACCACGTAGGTCACGACCGGTTCCGGGTTCCTGGCCCTCCTCACCGTGTGGGCGAGATGCCCCAGGCGGTGAAAATCTTCCCGCCCATAGAGGGCCAGGGCCTCCTCCCGTTCAATGCGCTCACCCTGGTGAATTTTGCCATGAATGTTTTCGAGGTTCATACGCACGCCCGGGTTGTTTTTTCAGTTTTCCGTTCCCGTTGCTGAAAGGGGTTCGGCAGGGTTTACGGGATTGAAAAGACAGTCCCTTTCCAAGGGAGTGAAACCACCTTCTTCAATGACCCTTTTGAGCTCCTCCCGGGTGAGCGCCTGTTCCGATTGGGCCCCGGCCATGTGGCCGATCTTTTCCTCCACAATGGTTCCGTCCAGGTCATCGGCGCCGAAGTGAAGGGCCACCTGGGCCAGTTTGAGGGTGAGCATCACCCAGTAAGCTTTGATGTGGGAAAAGTTGTCGAGCATGAGCCGGCTCACGGCAATGGTTTTCAGATCTTCCACCCCCGTGGCGGGCTGAGTTCTCCCCAGCCGTGTGCTGGCCAGGGGTGTGTTGGCCAGAGGTGTGTTGCATGGCTGAAAGGGCAGGGGAATGAAACAGGTGAATCCTCCCGTCCGGTCCTGCAGCTCCCTCAGGGCCAGGAGGTGTTCCAGGCGCTCCCCTTCCGTTTCCAGGTGGCCGTAGAGCATGGTGGCATTGGTTTTCATTCCCAGTTCGTGAGCCTCCCCATTGATTTTCAGCCACTTTTCACCGTCCAGTTTTTCCGGGCAGAGAATGGTTCGAATGCGAGGGCTGAAGATCTCGGCGCCACCCCCGGGGAGCATGTCCACCCCCGCCTTGTGCAGCCGGGCAAGAACATCTCGGGTGCTCGTGCCTTCCAGGTGGGCGAAGTGATCGATTTCCACGGCGGTGAAGGCTTTCACGTGCACTTCCGGCCGGGATGCCTTAACCCCCCGAATCATGTCCTCGAAGTAAGTGAGGGGCAAAGCGGGGTGGCAACCGCCCACAATGTGGACCTCCCGGATGGAGCCCCTGGGCCTCTCACTCAGTTTTTGCAGGACGTCTTCCAGGGAAAGCTCGAAGGCGCCCTGTTCCCCCGCCTTGCGGTGGAACGCGCAGAACCTGCAGCCATTCACGCAAATGTTGGAGTAGTTGATGTGCTGGTTGAGCACATAGTAGGCGGCGTTTCCATGGCGGCGGCGGCGCACGCGGTCCGCAAGGGCTCCCACGGCCACAACGTCGGGACACTGGTAAAGCCTCAAACCGTCGTCCATTTCAAGCCGGGTGTTTTCCTCCACCTTATGGAAAATGTCTCCGATGCCCAGTTTTTTATAGTGCTGAAGGTGCAGCATGGTCTTTTTTTCCTGTCTGGGGGGTTGCGGCGCGAGCCTGCATTCCATGTCGAAGGAGCGCAACGAACTCATGGATCTTTTTTTGAACCTCTTCGGGGGGGGCCTGGTAGATTCCCGCACCGGCGTCCAGAAAAGAAACGCAGTGAGCTTGCAGAAACCGGTCCATGAGGGCATCCAGGAAGAAGACCGTCATGTCCACATCCAGGTCAGGCCTCAACTCCCCCCTTTCAAGACCTTTTTCCACGAGGGGCTTGAGATATTCGGCGGAAAAGAGGTGGACCTGCTGCAGAAACTGGGTTCTCAAGGGAAAATCTTCCTGAAAGATCATTTTGAGGTAGATGCGGTAAACCCGGGGATGAGCCTCAATGAACCCGATGCCCGCCAGGAGGCTCTGCCCGATGCGCTCAAAAAAATCTGAATCCTGCGTCTCGTGCTTGACTTTTCTCAGGGAATGGCGCACCAAATTCACGGCATGGTCAAAAATGTATTGAAAGAGTCCCTGCTTGTTGCCGAAATACTGAAAGATGGAACCCTTGGCGATGCCGAGACGCTGCACCATCCTGTTGACACTCGCTTCCTTGAAGCCGTGATCGGCAAACTCGTCGATGGCCGTCTGGAGAATACGGGCCTGCTTGTTGTTTTCCAGCTTGTTGAAAATTTCCTGCGGTGCCATTTCCCGTGCCTTTCCTTCTGTAATGACCACCCGGTCATTATAGTGCAAGGCGCCATGGAGTCAACCTCGGAAAGCGCCTGGACCTGGAGCGGGATCTTGCCCTGTGAAATTTGCCAGGGTGAAATTTGCCCTGTGAAAAGTGTTCTGCGGGGGCGGGGTGTGCGGCGTTCGGTGAAAAAAGGACAAAAAAATGAGAGAGGATTGTGAAAACCCTGGATGGTTCAGCGACCCCATGTCCGTGCCAGGATTTGTAACCCTCTCTCCGTCTATGGGTGGCATTGAATCACACGGTGCCGCCCCTCGTCTATAAGGAGATTCCTGGTTTTTTGTGGGGAAAAATACTTATGGACAGACTTGGGTGGAATTCGCCTCCTCCCTTGGAATCATGGGCGGTCCTGAAGAAATGAAAGAAAAGGGCCTTGAAAACACTCTCAAAACAATGGATTCACAATCCCGTGTGACGGGAGTGAGTCCCAGTGGCTCTCCTCTGGTTGGATGAGGGTAAAAAAAAGGAAAAGCGCAGAATCATGGATGCAAGCGGTATCGCAACAGTCAGAGGGGTTTTGCAGTGTCTTCCCAAAGGGGGCGGATTTCTGCGGGATCCCGCACACTCCTTTCAGCTGGGGGCCCGGGACGTCTGGGTTTCTTCCAGGCTCATAAAGGAATATGGTCTGGTGGATGGAGCCCTCGTCGTGGGGGCCTTCCGTGGCAGCAGAAGAGGGGACCAGCTCGTCACGGTGGATTCCGTGTGCGGATTGAAGCCTGAACAGTTTCGGGACCGTCCCCGCTTTGACAGGCTGGTGGCCATAGACCCCAAAGAGCGCATTCGCCTGGGGGACGGTGGCAATCTCACCATGAGGGCCGTGGAGCTCATGGCGCCCATGGGCAAGGGCACGCGCGGTCTCATTGTGGCCCCTCCCAAGACGGGGAAAACAAGGATCCTGGAGGAGCTGGCTCATGCCATTCATGCGGGTCAGCCTCACTCGCGCATCATCGTCCTGCTCATTGACGAGCGCCCTGAGGAAGTGACGCACTTCCGTCGCAGCGTGCCCGCTGAAGTGCTCGCCAGTTCCAACGACCAGTCCGTGCAGGCCCACGTGAACGTGGCGGAGATCACTCTTGCCCACACACGGTGCGAACTGGAGTGCGGCCGTGATGTGGTGGTGCTCCTGGACAGCATCACGCGGCTGGCCCGGGCCTTCAATTTGCGCGGCCCGGGAGCGAGGCGCACCATGTCGGGGGGACTCGACGCCAGAGCCCTCGAGGTTCCCCGAAAGTTTTTCGGACTGGCCCGCAACGTGGAAAACGGAGGGTCGGTCACGGTGATCGCATCAGCCCTGGTGGAAACGGGATCCCGCATGGACGATCATATCTTCGAAGAGTTCAAGGGAACGGGCAACAGCGAGATCGTCCTGGACCGGTCCCTGGCGGAAGCCAGGATTTTTCCGGCCATCAACATTCTGGCCAGCGGAACCCGCAAAGAGGAACTCCTCTACAGTCCTGAAGAAATGCGGGGGCTCGTCAAACTGCGCCGGCGCCTGGCCGGTTTGTCACCCAAAGACGCCATGGACACGCTCATTGAACTCCTGGAAAGATTTGAAACCAACGAAGAGCTGCTCGCCGCCCAGTCATAGGTTTCTTGGGCCTCAATTCTTTCACGGGAAACACCCGGCCGTTTGTTCAGCAAGGATCCTTGCCGCCAAAGGCTCACTGCTTTTTTTGTTTTCGTTTTCCCTTCATTTTCTCTAAATAAGAATTAAATTGGGTTTTGGAGACAAGCCTTTTCACGGAAAAAAATACCTGGACACACATAATGATGAGGCGGACATGGGTGGTGGAGTTTCCCAGAGGATTGCTTCCTTCAATCTCAGGGCACAAGACCGGGAAAAAATTCTCTCCTTTCTGCGGGATGTTCTCGCCTCAAAGGAAGAAGTGGCCTTTGCCTATGTTTATGGTTCTTTCCTTGAAGATCAGCCGTTCCATGACATCGATGTGGGTGTCTATCTCATGCCGCACTGCGCCATTGAACTCGCCCGTCATGCTGTTCAAATGGGCATTGAATTTGAAACTGCAATCCTGAATGCTTGCAGCACAGAAACAGGGGGCCGGAAGTACGAAGAAGATGTGTGCCGCCGGCGTTTTCCCATAGATGTCAGGGTCTTGAACGAGGCGATGCCTTCCTTTTGCTATCATGTTCTTAAGGGGCGCCTGCTCTTCAGCCGAAGGGAAGATTTGCGCGTTCAATGGGCTCAAGCAACCCTTTCAGTCTATCTGGATTCAAAACCCCTCAGGCATCGTGCACTGAAAGAAGCAATGATCTCATGGGATTGAATAAAGACCTGATCCAGAGGCGCTTCCAGGACATTCGGCAGTCTCTCGAGCGCCTGGAACGTTTCAGGGCGATTCCGCTGGAAAGCTTCCTGAATGATGAGGATTCCCTGGATGTGGCGTGCTATCGCCTCCTCGTCGCCATAGAGGCCGCCATACAGATCTGTTTTCATATCAGTGCCAGGCAACTGCACCGCGTTCCTGAAGAATATGCCGAATGTTTTGCCACTTTGGCTGAAAAGGGAATCATCGACCTGGAACTGGGGACGAAGCTGCAGCGGATGGCCCGGTTTCGCAATTTGCTGGTGCATGTTTACTGGGACGTCGATCACTGTAGGCTTCACAGTATCTTGCAGGAGAATCTGGGAGATTTAAGATCTTTTGTGAGATACATCGGTGCTCTGCTCTAATGGCACGGAAAAGGCGGCCATCACGGCCATGGGCATTGGGCTTGTGCCTCCCGCCTGGGACCTGGTGATGATAAGATGGGTCTTTGAAGAAAGTGAAAAGAATTTCCCTTGGAAAACGATTGCGCAGCTGCACCAGCTTCTCCTGCCTGGGTGTGAACCCCAACTGGGAAGACTACCCGGCGGAAGCTCGGGCCCGCATATGCGCAGCGGATCGCGTTTACTATCCCACTTCCCTCTACGAAACGGCTCTCCTTTCCCTTGGGAAGAGCGTTTTTCCCCATTCCTATTACGGTTTTGTGGGTAACAAGATACAGCAGAGCAACCTTTTTCAGCTTCTGAACGTTTCCCATCCCAAAACACGCATCTATAGCGGAAAAAACCGGCGGGCACGTGTTTTGGAAGATTTCTCCATGCCCTTTGTGGCAAAGACGCCCGTGGGGTCTTCCCGAGGCCGGGGAGTGTTCCTCATGGAGGATGAATCAGCCCTGGATGCTTATCTTCTGGTTCATCCCGTCGCTTACATTCAGGAATACCTTCCCATAGACAGGGATCTGCGCATCGTGCTCATTGCGGGCAGGGTGGTCCATGCTTACTGGCGCTTGCGGCATTCTGAGGATTTTCGAAACAACGTGTCTCAAGGGGCGACGATCTCTTTTCATGACATTCCGGAAGAGGCCCTTCAATTTGCCGAAGATGTCGCCCGCAGGTGCCGCTTTGACGATGTGGGCCTCGACGTGTGCCATGCGCGGGGCCGCTACTGGGTCATCGAGGCCAACATGGCCTATGGGCTGGAGGGGTTTCGTCAGGCGGGCCTGAATCTGCAGCAGATTTTAGCCCGGCTCGATGAAGACGGTTTTCTTTGAGGGGCCGGAAGTGCTCCCTTCCGCGGTCTCAAAACAGGATAAAAGAAATCCCCCTTTTTGAAGCTTTCCCCGTTTTTGGAACCTTCATGGATTGGCAGGTGCCTTGCGGCCTCTTTCGAGCAGTTCCAGGGCGTGGGCGCGGGTCTTTTCCGAAATGGAAATTCCACCCAGCATGCGTGCCAGTTCCTCCACGCGGTCTTTGGAGGACAGCTGGCGAATGCGTGTCACGGTCTCGTCCTGCCGGGCCTCCTTGACCACTTTGTAGTGAAGGTCGCCGTAAGAGGCTATGGTCGGAAGGTGCGTGATGCAGATCACCTGGTGTTTTTCCGCCAGTTTTTTCAGTTGAAGGCCCACCAGTTCCCCGGTCCTTCCACCGATCCCTGTGTCCACCTCGTCGAAAATGAGCGTCTCTCCTTCCCCCTGGCGGCTCAGGAGTCCTTTCAGTGCGAGCAGTATGCGGGAGAGTTCGCCTCCCGAAGCCACGCGCGCCAGGGGCTTGAGGTCTTCCCCCGGATTGGCCGACAGGAGGAATTGAAGCCGGTCCAGACCCTGGGGACTGAACCGGGCCTCCGCCCCTTCCTCTTCCCCGAAGGGCGGTTCCTCGAAGCTCACGGAAAAGCGCGCCCTGGCCATGTCCAGGCGGGCCAGGGTTTTTTGAACGGCTTTGGAAAGCTTTTCCGCCGCTTCCTTCCTTTTGCCCGAAAGAAGCTTTGCCTTGTCCAGGTAACGCTTTTTCAGTCCGTCCAGCTCTTTTTCCAGTTCTCCTTCGCGCAGGTGGGAATCGTCCATGTGGGACAGGGAGCGCTCCAGTTCCTCCCGCCGCTGAATCATGGCTGAAACGGACCCTCCGTATTTTTTCCCCAGCCGCTGCAGCAGGGCCAGGCGGTCTTCTATGTGCGACAGGCGGCCCGGGTCGAAGGATATGGACTGGCCATACTGGAGCAAAGCATGGGCCAGTTCTTCCAGGTGTATTCGGGCCTGCTCCAGGTGGTTCCCCAGGGGCTGCAGGGATTCGTCGATGGATTGAAGGGTCTTCAGATCCTTTTCCACCCCTGCAAACAATTCCAGAATGGATCCTTTTCCCGAATAGATGCTCTGGTGAGCGTTGCGCGTGGACTCGGAGATCGCTGCCGCATGCCGCAAAAGATTTTTCTCCTTTTCCAGTTCCTGGTCTTCATCGGGAAGGAGATTCGCCGAATCCAGTTCATTGTACTGAAATTGCAGGAAGTCCAGGCGGCTTGACTGTTCCTCCCTTTCCCTGCGCAGCTTTTGAAGCTCTTCCCTGCAGCGGGACCACGCCATGTAGGATTCTCTCACCTCCCTCACTTCCCTGTCCAGGTTTCCGAAGGTGTCCAGTAGCCCCATGTGAAGTTCCGGGTCCAGAAGGATCTGATGTTCGTGCTGTCCCGAGACGGATATGAGCCCCTGAGCCATCACTTGAAGCTGTTGAAGGGTGATGGACTGATCGCACAGGAATATACGGTTGCGCCCGCTCCGGTTGATGACGCGCCGTATGATGACCTCGGGTCCCTGGTCTTCCAGTCCCCATTCGGTGAATTTCTGCCGCAGTGAATGTTGCCCGGGCAAATGAAAAACCGCTTCCACCATCGCCTCGCTGGAGCCCGTGCGGATCATTTCCTGTGAAGCCCGGCTTCCCAGGATCAGGTTCACCGCTCCCACGATGATGGATTTGCCCGCCCCCGTTTCTCCGGACATGATGCTGAGACCCCTCTGAAAGGAGACCTCCAAATCGCGGATGATCGCGAAGTTATGGATGATCAGTTCTTTGAGCACTGCAGGTTTCTCCGGTTCACCGCTTCAGGGCCGCTGTGATAAATAATGCTTTCAAATTCCCGTTGAAATATTCAATGAAAGCACCATGATAGCATGAATTGGGGAAAAACAAAGGAAACATTTTTTCCCTTGGTTCATGCCGGAACACTCGTTCTCGGGGGTGGAGCGTGAAGGCCATGAAAAAAGTTTGGTATTTCATCGAATTCTTTGCTAGTTTAGGACTCTTTGTTTTTTTGCTGAAGAGGCTTTTATCCGTGAGGCATGAAGTCCCCCGAGAAACCTGAAAAACCCGCCCGGGCGGTTGTTCATGGGGGGCATTTTCCTCACTTCCGATTCCGGAATGCGGGCAGGCTCCGGAAATATTTCCAAAAAGGTTTGAGAGGCATGAAGCAGTGGTGGCATAAGATCAGAAACAGCGTTGATTTCACCGTCAATCGTGACCCCTATGGCTTCTCGGTGGATACGAAGCCAAGGGTGACCTTTCAGCGCTGGTTTGAAAAGCTTGTGGGCAAGATCTCCATGCCGGAAGATCAGCAGCGCCATCTGGAGGAACTTTCCAAGCGGGGATCCATCGTCTACGCGGTCAAATACCGCTCCCAGTTCGATTACGTGTGCACGGCCCTGAGGCTCCATCAGCTGGGGCTTCCCAACGCGTCCTTCACGTTCGACATGCGGCCTTATCTCTGGCTGCCCAGGTGGCAGGCTTTCAAACTGCTCATCTACCATTTGTTTCATCTCGTGCGCCATGGGTGTTTTCCCAATCCCTACAATGACAATTATTACCATAGAAAACTCCAGGAGGGAGAATCGGGGCTGCTCTTCCTTCTGGGCAAGAAGGGCTACTACAAGAGAACGGTGCTGGTGGGCAATGACCCCCTCGAACACCTCCTGGAATATCAGAAGGAAAGTCCCCAGCCCATATTCGTGGTTCCGCTGGTCATCCTCTACCGGCGCCATCCCGGAAAGGAAAGGGGCGGCAACGGTTTTCGGCCCCTGTCGGGCCCTGCGGACCACATGAGCGCCATCAAGAAGTTTTTCTATTTCCTGGGGGGCTACTCCCATGCCGTTCTGGAAGTGGGGGAGGAGGTGAACCTTCAGGAAGTCCTTCCCGAACTTTCGGAAAACACGGCCCAGAGGCGCAAGCAGATTTTCCAGGTGAGGCGGGAGCTGACCGATTCGGGGGAGAAGATTCGAAGGGCCATTGTGGGGCCCACCATCAAGAGTCCCCTGGAACTCAAGGAGATCATTCTGCACCATCCGCGCCTGGAAACATTCATGCAGCGGCGGGCGCGCTCGAGCAACGTGGAAGTCTGGAAAGTGCGCAAAGAGGCGGACGGCTACCTCAATGAAATCGCCGCCGGCTACAGCCACACTCTCGTGGAGGTGGGGGAGAGGTTTCTCACCTGGATCTGGAACAACCTTTTCGATGGGATCGACGTGGACCGGGAATCCATGCAAAAGGTCAAGAAGGTTGCCCGGGACAAGACCCTCGTCTACATTCCCTGCCACAAGAGCCACATCGACTACCTGATCCTCTCCTACATTCTCTTTCGAAACAATCTGTTCACGCCCTTTGTGGCGGCGGGAAGAAACCTCGCCTTCTGGCCCCTGGGCCCCATCTTCCGCCGGTGCGGGGCTTTTTTCATTCGCAGGACCTTCAGAGGGTCAAAGTTTTACGCCGAGATATTTTCCCTCTACGTGAAAACCATGGTCCAGCTGGGCCACAACATAGAATTTTTCATCGAAGGGGGCCGAAGCCGCACGGGAAAAATGGTCCTTCCCAAAATGGGCCTTCTCGCCATCCTCATCCAGGCGGTGGAAGAAGGTTTCTGTGACGACCTGGTCTTTGTGCCCACTTCCATCTGCTACGATCGCATTCCCGAGGAAGAATCCTACATGCAGGAGATCACCGGGGGAAGCAAAGTGGATGAAAACATCGGTCAGCTGGTCAAGGCGAGGCGTTTCCTCAAGAAGCGCTATGGCCGGGTCTACGTCCAGTTTGCGGAACCTCTCTCCTTGCAGAAGCACCTGGAGCGGTACCGGGGGGTGGAGGGCAAAATGCGTCCCCGCGAACGCCACGCCATGTACCGGGATTTTGCCTACCGCATCATCAACAGCATCAATCAGGCTTCCCTGGTGACTCCTCACGCCCTGGCGGCCTCGGCTCTTCTGTGGTCTTCTCAGAAAGGCGTCTCCATGGCTCAGTTTCATGAGGTCAACCGGGCCTTTCATGACTACCTGATCCTTCGGGGTGTGAGGTTCTCCAACACCCTGCGCAATTACGACAAGTGCATGGAAGACACCCTCCTCGACCTGGAAAAGGGCAAGCTCGTGGGTAAGCTCAAGGATGATGACGACGACCTGGAAGAGGAAGTCTTCACCATGGATGACAGCAAGCGGCTCATGCTCGAGTATTACAAGAACAACATCATTCATTTCATGCTGCCCGCCGTCTTCGTTTCCACCTCTGTTCTGGCTCAGGAAACATTCCAGTTCAGTGTGGCGCAGGTGACGGAGGATGTGGACTTCATGACCAGCTTTTTCAAGTTTGAGTTTGTTTATGACATTGAAATCCCAACGGAAAAACTCATTGAAGGGGTCCTGGAGAACTTCGAGGCCATGGGTTGGGTCAAGCGGGTGGGGGGCAATGATGAACCTTACCAGCTCACGTCCCGGGGGTTGCGCGCGGCCAATTTTTTCCATGGCCTCATCAGGAATTACCTGGAAGGTTACTGGCTGGTTCTCAGGGCCTTGAAATACCTGCAGAAGTCGCCGTACAACGAGAAGGATTTTCTCAAAAAAGTCATCAGTCTCGGTCATAAGGGTTTGAAGCTGCAACTCATCGAACGTCCCGAAGCCATTTCCAAGATCATTTTCACCAACGCCCTCAAGTACTACGTGGAGAAGGGCGCGGTGAACAAGAAGCAGGGGGAGTTGCAGGCGAAGGACAAGGATGTGGAGGTTTACGTGGATGCGGGCAACCGGGTGCTGGTTCATCATTTCAGCAAGCAAATCAGCCGGTTCATGAGGCTTCCCCATTTCACCCTGCAGTGACATGCGGGGGCGTGGGGGCGGTGCTTGCGATCATGGTGGATCAGGACGCGGGTTCCCGTGTTGATGCGCTTTTGAAGTCAGCGCGGACACATGAGGGAGGAGGTTTATGAACATCACGGTGCAGCCTTTGGATCCCGCCAGGCGGCGTCCAAAACCGGAGGACGAGACCAAACTCGTCTTTGGCAAAACATTCAGCGATCACATGTTCATGATGGATTACTTCGAGGGCCGGGGGTGGGTGGATCCGAGAGTCGTTCCCCATCAGGATCTCGTCATGGACCCCGCCGCCATGGTTTTGCATTACGGCCAGGGGATATTCGAGGGGCTCAAGGCCTACCGCACCCAGAAGGGAAACATCCGCCTCTTCCGGCCCCGCAGCAACTGGGAACGCTTCAACCGCTCGGCCGCGCGCATGTGCATGCCTTCCATAGACGAGGATTTTCAGTTCCAGGTCATTGAATCCCTCATGAAAATCGACCAGGATTGGGTGCCCCACACTCTGGGATCATCCCTCTACATCCGTCCCACCATGATCGCCAATGAGCCTCACCTGGGAGTGCGCCCCGCGCACCAGTACCTCTACTACATCATCACGGGGCCCGTGGCCGCCTATTACGCCGAGGGGTTCAACCCCGTGAGCATTTACGTTTCCGATGAACACGTGCGCGCCGTGAAAGGGGGTGTGGGGGAAGCCAAGACCATGGCCAACTACGCCGCGAGCCTCTTCGCCGCTGAAATCGCCAAGAAGAAAGGGTTCACCCAGGTCCTCTGGCTGGACGCTGTGGAGATGAAATACGTGGAGGAGGTGGGCACCATGAACATCTTCTTCCGCATCAGGGATGAACTGATCACGCCACCTCTCAACGGGTCCATTCTTTCGGGCATCACCCGGGATTCGGTCATGCAGCTGGCCCGTCACTGGGGAATCACCGTGGTGGAGCGCCCCGTCACCATCCAGGAGGTGGTGGAAACCATCGGGTCGGGAGATATGAAAGAAGTCTTCGGAACGGGCACCGCCGCCGTCATTTCCCCCGTGGGGGCCATTTCCTACAAGGGCGTCAGACACAAAGTGCACCATGGGGATGCGGGGGAATGGGCCCAGAAATTCTATGATGAAATCGTGGGCATTCAGTACGGGACCAAAGAAGATCCCTTCGGCTGGATTCACGAGCTCAAACTGTAGGGATTGGGAGAAAACCCTTTGACGGGTTGAATCTGGAGAGAGCCCCGTGAGTCTTTGATCATGAGTCTATGATGGAATGCATGAAGAAGTTCAAATGTTTATGGCTGGCTTTATGAGTGGGCGGCTTGGTGAACAATGTCGTTCACTTAACGGATTGTGTGTTGCCCAATCCCGTGACCACCACGGAAGCGGGGGTCTGGAAGGCCTTGAAAAGACTGGATTCCCGCCTTCGCGGGAATGACGTAAGAGTGCGGGAATGACGTAAGAGTGCGGGAATGACGTAAGAGTGCGGGAATGACGTA
>PXBG01000089.1 GCA_003566995.1 Syntrophobacteraceae bacterium | reverse complement strand
GATTTAAGGGGCCCAACACGTCATTCCCGCGGAGGCGGGAATCCAGTCTTTTCATTCACTTCCAGAACCCCGCCCTGGCGGGGCCGCGGGAGAAGGACTCCCGTTTTACAGCGCGGGTTCCGCCGGGGGGATCCGGGGTTGCCCGGCGGTCCCGGGGGGAAATCCGGAGCATTGGGTGGAAGGCCCGGGAGGCACCGGGCAGCAGCTTGGGTGGTCCCTTGCACATTGAGACAGGTGGACAGTCAGACAGCAGGATCCTGTGAGGGGGTTTTATGGCCATATCGGTTGGAGGGCTCATTTCGGGCATCGACACTCAGGGGGTGGTGGAGCAGCTGACGGAACTGGAACGGAGGCCCATCACCAAGCTTCAGCAAAGGGAGGCGGCCTACCAGGTGCAGCTCACGTCCTACGGAAGCCTTCGCAGCGCCCTTGCGGACCTGCGCTCGGCGGCGTCGGCCCTGAACAGCGCCACCGACTTCAACCAGTTCAAGGGGGTTTCCAGCAACGAGGGCAGCTTCACGGCCTCCGTTTTTTCCACGGCCCACAGCGGCTCCACGTCCATTTCCGTCCAGTCCCTGGCCCAGGTGCACAAAATCCGAAGCGAGGCCTTCGGGGCGGAGGAAGCGGTGGGCGAAGGCACCTTCACCCTGCAGCTGGGAGAGGGGGACCCCGTGGAAATCGCCACGTCGGCGGAAGACACCCTGGCCGATGTGGCCCAAAAGATCAACGGGGCCCAGAGAGACGTCCTGGCGGCGGTGATCACGGACGGGGACAATGCCTACCTCACCCTCACGGGACAGAAGACAGGGGAAGCCAACACCATTCGCCTGGAAGTGACCTCGGAGGTTCCAGACCCTGAAAACCCCGAAGACCCGGGGGACTTGACGGACAACAAGGGCCTCTCGCGCCTCCTGTACATTCCCGGGGGCGAAGACAACCGGCTCCTGGAAACGCAGGCCTCCACAGACGCCACCATGACCGTGGACGGGGTGCAGGTGAGCCGGGACACCAACGTGGTGTCCGACGTCATCCGGGGGGTCACCCTGACCCTGAACGGGACCACCGACCCCGAGAGGCCGGAAACCCTCACGGTCAATCGGGACACGGGGGCCATCGCCGGCAGGATCAACGCCTTCGTGGATGCTTACAACGCCGTGAGCGAATTCTTCTCGGAGGCCCAGGGCTACGATCCCGAAACGGAGAAGGCGGGCGTCCTGCAGGGAGACAGCACGGCCAACCTCATTCGAAACCGCCTGAGCAACGCGGTGGCGGGTTCGGTGACGGCGGGGGCGGAAGGCCTTTCCAGGCTCTCGGACCTGGGCATCACCCTGGACAAGGAAGGAAAGCTCCAGGTGGATTCCACCGCCCTGACCGATGCCCTTCAATACCGCTTCCATGACGTGAAGACCTTTTTCAGCGCCAACAGGGAGGGCGAAAAAGGCTTCGGGGTGAACATGATGGCCGCCCTCGACCGCACCCTCAGCACCACCAACGGGGAACTGGCCGTGCGCACCAATGGCATTCAGACCAGCGTGGACCGCATCGAAAAAGACATTCAGCGCCATGAAAGCCGCATATCCCGGACCCAGGCCCGCCTTCACGCCCAGTTTGAAAACATGGAACGGCTCCTGGGGCAGTACCAGCAGGTGGGGGATTTTCTCGATCAGCAGCTTCAGTCCATACAGATGATGAACCAGGCCATCGCCAACAAAAGATGAGATGAGCCCGGCGCGTGCCGCCGCATTTCCGGGGCGGGCGACAGACAGGAATTTGTCTTTGAGTCAATCAAATGACGACGATAAAAGATTCAGGAGGAACGGACACCATGACCCCTTACGCTCACAGTGCGTACCAGCAGGCGGCAGTGAATGCCATTTACGACCAGGAACGGCTGGTGGTGATGGTTTATGAGGGAATCACCAATTTTCTGAGGCAGGCCCGCCAACACATGGAAGAGGGCAACAAGGCCCGCAAGGGTGAAGCCATCTCCAGGGTCATCGCGCTCCTGACAGAACTGGACTGCGCCCTGGACCGGGAAGCGGGCGGGGAGCTGGCCGGCAACCTGGCGGGCCTCTACCAGTGGATGATGGGACGGCTCACGGAAGCCAACCTGAAGGACGACCTCAAGGCCCTTGGGGAAGTGGAAGGCGTGGCCGTGCAGCTCATGGAAGGGTTTCAGGAAGCGGCCCGGCAGCTGGCCAAAAAACCGGAACCGGCACAGGACGCAAACAGCAGGAAGACCCCGGCCGTTTCCGCCACCGCCGGCCTGTACGCACCTCCCCCTTCCTCCAGGCGCCTCAATTGCGCCGTATGAACCGCGGCAACCCCCTTATGAACCCCGGCACCCCCCAAACGTTTGCCCGTGAGGCCCTCTCTCCCATGAAGAAAAACCTCACGGCAAACGCCCCCAAAACCCAAGGCCCTCCCCTCGCCCTCGAAGCCCCACAGTTGGGACTCAAAATCACCACCCCGGGACTCAAAGGTTCACCCCGGGGATTCAAAGGTTCACCCCGGCGCTCAAGAACGCCACCCTGGGACTCAAAAGCCCTACCCCGGGACCGCCGAGCCCCAGCTCGGCAAAAAATTATTCCCCCGGGAACGATGTTCCAAGTGCAGCCCGCCTGCCACGCGCCTTGGTGTTGAAATGCGGGAAACCTTCCGGGCAGGCTTCGCGGGTGGAGGTGGCAAATGTGATGGATTGGCGGTGACCTGGTTTTTTCTGTTTTCTTTGTAGATTGAAAGGGTTTTGAGATTTTTTGCCGAGCTGGGGCTCGGCGGTCCCAGGAATGGGCTTGGAACTCGCAAGGGGGATGCCCGGTGCTCCCTGGTGAATGGTCTTTGGTCCCGGGGGTGTGCCTGGCGGTCCCAGGAATGGGCACGGATCTCTCAAGGGGGAGCTGGGCTCCATGGTGAATGGTCATTAGTCCCGGGGGTGTGCCTGGCGGTCCCGGGGGAAAGAAAGGAGAAAGGCGATCATGTCCGTTGAAACAACGCCCCAATTTCAGAAAAACTTGCTGATGAAGCTTCTCGGGCTCACGGAGGAACTGAACGGCGCCCTGGACAGGCTGGATGAAGAGGTGCGAAAGCACGGGAATCCTTCCAGCCCAGGCGCTCCCCACGAGGAATGGGCCGAGGGAAAGGATGTGGAGGAAACCCTGGGGGAACTGGCCCGGAAGCATGCCGAGGTCATGGAGACTCTCATCCGGTCGGACCTGGGCCGGATTCCCGAACTCCTGGACCTGGCCCGGGAAGCGCAGGAAAAAGTGAGGCGCCTCATGGCCCGCCTGGAAGAGAGCCGCAACCGCACCCTGGACGCCCTCTCGTCCCACAGGCAGCGGCAAAAGGGTGCCGCCGCCTACGCCCTGGAAGCCATGCGCATGAATTGATGCCTCTTCCCTTTCACGTCATTTTGCAGACCCGCGCCCTGGCGGGGTGACGGGACAGGGCAACACGCAATCCCTTGAGTCAAAAGCATTGACCTTCCCGGGGGGTGGGTGAAAGGGCCGCCCGGGAAACGGGACCCCTGAATCCTGACCTTTGAGGATGGGAGAACCAAAGCACAAGAGGGCGGGCACGGACGGCCGGTTCATGGGGAGGGGAAGCGAAGGGAAAGGGCATTCTCCCTCCCGGGCCGTCCCATGGGCCCGAAGCCAGGATCAGATGGTCCCCTCAAAAAGGACGCCCCGCAGGTCCTTGAGCTTTTCCCTCAGTTCCAGCACTTCATCGGGCGGAAGCTGGCGGACCACCTCCCCCGTCTTTCCGCTGATGACCTGGACCACCATGTCTCCCGTGTCCTCGTGCACCTTGAAGTTCAGGTCCACCTTCATCTCCGAAAGGTAGTCCTCCACGTCGCTCACCAGCGTTTCCAGCTGGTCACGGGGCGGTTCCCCCCTTTGCCCGTGAGAATTCTGAAAATCCTTCTTTTTGTGGTCCAGCTGGCCGAGAGTCCCTCCTTCATTCTTGGGAACGGGTTTGATCTGGCGGGCATCGGAGGCCTGGTTCTCTCCCTGCTGCTGCCGGGCCCAGCCGTCGCTCGTGAGGGGCTTGATTTCTGTTATGCGCAGTTCCATGACGGTGCTCCTGTGAATGCTCGTCCTCAGTTCCCGCGCGGAATGCGCCCATGAGGACAAAAATCGGAATTATTTCATTTGCGGATCCCGCAGAAGGGCACCAAATTTGCATAATTAGAATTTGGTGCCCGTGGCGCAGGGATCGGCTGCCTCTGTGGCAAAGCCTGAAAAAAGGGACCCCGAAAGGGGGTTCTCACAATTTACCCTTCGGCCGCCCTGAAGAAAAACATGAATTTTTTTGTGAAAACGGTGACGGCTTTTTTTTCGGGAGGCGGCGTGAGTCGGGAATTGCGTCCCGCCCCAGGAGGCCGGGTCGCGCGGTTTCCTCAGCAGGTGTTGGCTTTGCTCCGAAAACTGATTAAAGTTCGCGCAGGGTTCTGCCGACAGGGAATTGAAAGGCCTGAAAGCCGGCTGCTTTCCACCACAGCTGCATGCAACGTTTCTTGAATGGAGGCGCACCCTTGCCCTCACCCGAAGGCCGCTCCTTTGTGAACCCCGGGCCTTTCCCTTGCCCGCCGGCCGCACGTGCGCCGGTCATGCGCTTCATGACCCTGTGCGCTCTCCTCTGCCTTCTGGGGGGCTGCGCGGGGTCCCCCGGTGTTTCGCGCGCCGTCGTTCCCTGGAAAAAAATCACGGTGGAAAAGCCGGACATTTTCCTAAGCTCCCCATCCTGGCGTTACCGGGGATACCACCTGGCCATTTTTCCCTTCTGCGCGCCGGACCACCTGGACGATGTCAGCGACGCGCTGACGGGAATCTATTCCCGGGAACTCATCAAAAGCCGCCTCTTCGCCTCCGTGCGGGTGATGGGCGGAAAGGCCACCGACCAGGAACGGGCCCTCGCGGAAGCCCGTTTCAAGGAACAGGACACGGTGCTCCTGGGCCGCGTCCTGAGGGTCCTGGACGCCTCGGGAGCCCAGCCCACGGACCTGAGAATCCGCCTTCAGCTGCTGGACACGGAAACGGGAAAGACCCTGTGGTACCTGGAACAGGGGGCCTCCTCCATGCCGGGAGCGGACATGGACCTGTTCTGGAGGACCCGCTCGGGGGAAAAGGCCGCGGGACACAAAACCCTGGCCCGGGAACTGGCCCGCCAGCTGATCGGCCTGCTGGCCGTGGAAGATGAGAAATCCTGAACGAACGACCGCCGCAAAGGGGAAGTGTGGAACCCACAATCCGCGTTCTCATCGCCGACGACGATGACCTGTGCAGGGAAATCCTTCGGGACGCCATGCTGGAAATGGGGGCCCGGGTGGCCGTGGCCCGCGACGGGCTGGAAGCCCTGGAGGCGCTGCAGGCGCAGGCCTTTGACATCCTCATCACGGACCTGAACATGCCCCGCATGGACGGGCTGACCCTCCTGGCCCATGCCCGGGAGAGGGTCCCCCACCTGCTGTCCATCATCATCACGGGATTTGGCAGCCTGGAATCCGCCATTGAAGCCATTCGGCGCGGGGCCTACGATTACGTTCAAAAGCCCTTCAAACTGGAGGAAATTTCCGTGGTCATCCGCAACGCCATGGAAAAGATCGCCATTTTGAGGGAAAAGGCCCGGCTCGTGAAAGAACTGGAAGAAGCCCGCAACAAGCTCTCCGAACTCCAGGAGGTGATGGGCCTTCCGGGAAGGGAGAGCCGGGAGGGGGAACCCGGGGAATCCGCGGCGGCGTCCATGGTCCTTTTTCCACGGCACACCCTGCCCCTTTCCTTTTTTCAGCCCCCCGAAGACGACGCGTCCCCCGTCCTCGCCGAACTGGAAAGGCTCAAGCGGCTGCGGGACGACGGAGTGATCCGCAGGGACGAGTTCGACCGGCTCAAGGGAATCATCATCGACCGCAGCACCTCGAACAAACCAAAGGCTTCCTCATGAAAATCCACCACGAACTCGAGATCGGGGATGCGGACACGGGCTCCATTCCCCGCCAGTGCCTGCAGGCCCTTCTTCACAAGGACCGCCTTGCCCAGTGGGGAGCCCTCTTTCACGGCCTGATTCACAACGTGAACGGCCCCCTGCAGAACATGACCATGCTCACGGAGATGCTCAAAACCAGCCAGGGACGGTTCAACCAGGAGCTGAACCGCCATGGGGGAACCGTTGACGGCGAACTGCTGGAAACCGCTCAAAAACAGGAAAAGCGGCTGGAGCAGATGGCCCAGCAGATCGAAAACCTGGGACAGATGCTCCAGGATTTCATCGCCCTGGACGGCATGGAAAACAACGACACGGAACTGGACCTGCGCATTCTGCTCAGGCGCCTGGCCCGCGCCTACCGGGCGGACCTCTTCTGCAAGCACCACGTGAACATTCAGCTGGAGTTGAACGAAGAGATTCCCCTGGTGAAAATACCGGGAAGGGACCTGATTCCCTCCCTCATTCACCTCATGGAAAATTCCCTGGCCGCCCTGAAGGAAGCCCCCCAAAAAAATCTGCGCATCGAGTGCCGCCGGGAAAAGGACGAAATCACCATCCTTTTCAGCGACACGGGGTGCGGACTTCCCCCCGAAAGCACCCCCCGGGACTTCTGCACTCCCTTCGCCCCCGGCCCTTCCTCCCCTTACGGCCGCTCCGGAAAACGCCACCGGCACTGGGGACTGGGCCTCCACATGGTCTGCCTGCTCCTGCGCCCCCATGGGGTGCGCGTGGCCCTGGCTTTCGACGGGAAGGAAACCTCCGCCATCCTGAGGCTGCCCCTGCCTTCCTGAGGGGAAAAAGCCATGAGGAAAATTTTTCCCACCGGCTGGCAGTCTTTTCTCTTTCCCTTCACGTGGGCCTTGAGCCGTCCCCTTCTTCCCGATCCCAATCAATTGATATGACTGATTTTTTAAGATAACAAAACTCGATGCCCTTTTCTGGCAGCGGATTTGCTCCCTGAAGTGGGGGACACAGGAAATGACCGGACCGGGCCCCATGCAGGCCCATGAACGGTGGCCGGACCCTTCACAAGGAGATGAAAGATGAAAGTGCATGACACCTCCATTCGCGGCGTGGACCGGGAATCCTCCCCTCAAAAGCCCCAGGGGCCCGGGGGGGAAAAACCGGATTTTCAGGAACTTCTCCAAAAAGAACTCCCGGGCGCGGGAAGTCCGGCTTCCCCGCACAAGAGCGAGGCGCCCCGGGAGCCCCAGGCCCTCTTTCAGCCCTGCCCGCACCTCATGATGCAACTCACGGGTGAAGAGGAACTGCACGGCCGGTCCGCCGACGGAGTGGGCAGAATCCTGGACGCCCTGGAAACCCTGGAGCAGGCTTTCACCGATTCCTCCAAAACGGGCAAAAACATTGACGAACAGCTCCAGGGAATTCAGCGGGAACTTTCCCTGCTGAACCCTCTCCTGGAAGAGCTGCCCCAGGCGCATCCCCTTCGAACCCTGGGGGAGGAGCTGAACATTCTCGCGCACGTGGAATCGGTCAAGTGGAACCGCGGAGATTACCTCTGAAAGGGGAGCACCCCCATGGAAAGAATCACTCATCGCCTGTGCCGGCCGTTCTCCTCCCCGGCGAAATGGCTGCGGGGGCTCCTTGTTTTGCCGTTCCTCGCGGGGAGCTTCACGACCCCGGCCGGGGGGGCGGTCCTGGAAAAAGAGGACCGGGTGATTTACCGGAACTTCGACGGGGAACGGGGCCCCACGAAGGCCGACAGGCATCACCGGGAGCAGGAGGAACTGGCCCGGGAGATGCTGAAAAACCTCTTCATCGGCGTGGACCTTCTGCCCCGTAAAACCCCCGAAGGGGAAAAGCGCCCCCATCGCCGTCCCTGAGGGCAATGTTGCCGGCTCAGGCATTTCAATGGGACCGAAAGGCTCCTTCACATCCTTCCCACGCAGGCAGGAATCCATTCTATACATGGGAAAGACTCTCTAAACTTGGCCGCCCAAATCGTCATTACTGCGAAGGCAGGAATCCGGTGGCTGACCGGGAACGCGCTGAACTGCCCAAATCGTCATTCCCGCGCAGGCGGGAATCCAGCCTTTCCACACAAAAAACCCCTCATGAACCCCTTTCCGCGCGAAAAATCCTAAAGGGTTTTAGCCCCGAAGCCGACCTATGATCAAAGGTCATGGCAGATTGCGCAGCATGCACCCCGAGAGTGCGCAGTCACCTTCCAAGGGATGATCACAGCGAGTCAGAATGCACATGGAAAAGACCCTGTCCGAAGATCTTTTCACCAAGTTCAGCACCCTGGTCTACAACGAGTGCGGCATCAACCTCCATGACGGAAAGAAAGCACTCCTTCAGGCGCGCCTCAACAAGCGGCTTCGCGCCAGAAGCATGTCCTCCTACAAAACCTATTACGATCACCTGGTTTCCTCCGACGGCAAAGGGGAGCTCCTGCACTTTCTGGACTCCATCTCCACCAACCTCACTTACTTTTTCAGGGAATCCCAGCATTTCGACTTTCTGACGGAAAACGTTCTCCCGGAGATCTTTCAGAACGGGTCTTCCCTCAATTCCCAGCGGGTGCGCTTCTGGAGCGCCGGGTGTTCCACGGGGGAGGAGCCCTTCGGGCTGGCCATCAGCGCCCTGGAGCACGTCAGGGACCTGCACAAGAGGGATTTCAGAATACTGGCCACGGACATTTCCACGCGGGTGCTCAACACGGCCTGCCAGGGAGTTTACGCGGAATCCAAAATGGAGCGGGTCCCTCCGTCATGCCGTGCCCGGTATTTTCAGAAAGTGCAGGGGGCCGATGGAGAAGGGGCGTGGCAGGTGGGCCCCCTTCTGCGGAAAATCGTCTCCTTCCGACGGTTGAACCTCAAGGAGCCCTATCCCTTCCAGGGCCCTTTTCAGTGCATCTTTTGCAGGAACGTGATGATCTATTTCGACAAGAAAACCCAGGAGAGCCTCATCCAGCGCATGTGCCAGTATCTCAGTCCGGGGGGATACTTTTTCGTGGGCCACTCGGAGAGCCTCACGGGGTTGATTCACCCCCTGGCTTATGTGAGGCCCGCCGTTTACAGGAAAAAGCCCTGACGCCACGGCCGCTGAAGCCCGCCTTCCTTTATCAGGGAGCTTTCAGCCCTTCGGGGAGAGGAAAGACGGGGGCATGAAGCGGCGGCGGGAGCGCAAGCCTTTTTACTCCAAATCACCGGCCTTTTGAGCGGATCACGGATGGATAAAGGAAAAGATGCGAAGAATCGTGGGCGTTGCAGACATGTCCGTCACCAACAAACCGGAAGAAACCCTGGTCACCTATTCCCTCGGTTCCTGCATTGCGGTGGTCATCTACGACGCCGTCGCGAGAGTGGGGGGCATGCTTCACTTCATGCTCCCCGACTCGGCCATGGATGAGGAAAAGGCCAGGAAAAAACCCGCCATGTTCGCGGACAGCGGCATCCCCTGGCTTTTCAGGCAAAGCTACCAGTTGGGGGCTCAGAAGAGCAACATCGCCGTGGCCGTGGCCGGCGGGGCCCAGATACTCGATGAAAATGGCGTCTTCAGCATCGGGAAGCGCAACTACCTGGCGCTTCGGCAAATATTCTGGCGCAACAATGTCTTGATTACAAAAGAACATGTGGGCGGCAACGTGAACCGCACGGTCCGGCTTGAGATGGACACGGGAAAGGTGTTCATCAAGGTCTCGGGCCTGGGTGAAACGGAACTCATTTGACAGCCGCTGCAGACAGAGAGGGGTCAGGATGTCCTATAATGTTTTGATCGTAGATGATTCACGCTCCATGAGAAAGGTCATCAAGAAAGCCCTGAACCTTTCGGGGTTCCGCCTGGGAGACTGGTGGGAGGCGGAAAACGGCCGCCAGGCCCTGGACCTCCTGGAAAGCAACTGGATCGACCTGGTGCTGTGCGACCTGCACATGCCCGTCATGAACGGGAAGGATTTTTTGAAGGCCATCAAAAGCATCGGCAACTATGACGACCTGCCCGTGGTGTTCATCACCACGGAATCCAACCAGGAAAGACTGGGGGAACTCATGGCCCTGGGGGCGACGGGGTACATGAGGAAACCCTTCCACCCCGAGGAAATCTGCAGCTACCTGTCAGGCATCATGGGAGAGGATCATGGAAATGGAATGGTGCGCACCGATGAAGGGTGCGATTTCTGAAGTTCTGGAAACCATGTTTTTCGAGATGGCCGAGTTCGACAGAACACCGGCACCTTTCGACACCCTGTACCTGAAGTCCACCATCGGGCTCACGCGGGCCGACAGGGTTTTTCACATCACTTTTCTGGCCACGGAATTTTTTGCCCGGTCGCTCGGTTCCAACTTTTTGAGCAAAAACCGGGACGAAGTTTCCCGGGAGGACCTGGAAGACATGATGAGAGAACTGGCCAACATGATCGGGGGCAGTTTTCTTTCCAGAATGCGCGAGCAGGACTGGCAGCTGCAGATTCCGGCATTCATCTCGCATAAGAGCACCGACGAAGGGGTTCGGGAGGGCCTTCAGCTTTCCCGGGAGGGCAGACGGGTGGGAATGGTTTCCGTGGAACAGGGCACGCTGCACGGGTGAGAACCGGGCTGGAAAGGTGGGACCCCTCAGTTCCCGGGAGTGAATGGGGAACGGGAATTCCCGTTCCCCGGCCCTTGGCCCCTCACGCCCTTCGCAAATTTCGCCAAAACTCTTTGAAATCGAGATCCTATGGAACCGATCAAAGTGCTGATCGTAGACGATTCGGCCATCGTGAGAAAGATTTTCGCCCAGGAAATTTCGCGCCATGAGGACATGGAGGTGGTGGGGACGGCCCCCGATCCTTTTGTGGCCAGGGACAAGATCGTCCAGTTGAAACCCCATGTGATCACCCTGGACATCGAAATGCCGCGAATGGACGGCTTGAGTTTTCTCAAAAAGCTCATGAAGTACCATCCCATTCCCACGGTGATCGTCAGTTCTCTGACAACGAGGAACAGCCGAATGGCGCTGGAGGCCATGGAGTGCGGCGCGGTGGAAGTCCTGGCAAAACCAGGGGGATCCTTTTCCGTGGGGGACATGAGCCTTCAACTGGTGGAAAAGATCCGTTCCGCCTCACAGGCCCGTTTCCTGCCCTCTTCCCGGAAAACCGCCCCGGCCCCGGGCGGCCGCTCCCCTTCACCGGGCGTATCCGTGAATCCCCAGGCTCTCAGTGAAACCACCCACAAGGTCATCGCCATGGGTGCTTCCACGGGAGGAACGGAAGCCCTCAAAAGCGTTCTGACTCAATTGCCCTCCTCCTGTCCCGGCATCGTGGTGGTGCAGCACATGCCGCCCCGCTTCACCACGGCTTTCGCAGAGCGACTCAACGGGCTGTGCCGCATGGAGGTGCGGGAAGCGCGCGACGGCGATTCGGTCTCCCCCGGCCTGGCCCTCATCGCCCCCGGGAACTTTCACATGCTGCTCAAAAGAAGCGGCGCCCGCTATTACGTGGAAGTGAAAAACGGACCCCTGGTGTGCCACCAGAGGCCTTCCGTGGATGTTCTCTTTCATTCGGCGGCCAGGGTTGCCGGCGCCAACGCCCTGGGGGTCATCATGACGGGCATGGGCCGGGACGGAGCGAGGGGCATGCTGGAGATGCTCCGCTCGGGTGCTCACACCCTTGCCCAGGACGAGGCCACCAGCGTGGTGTTCGGCATGCCCAAAGAGGCCATCCGGCAGGGTGGCGTGTGTGAGGTGGTTTCCCTGGAGGACATGCCGGGAGCCATTCTGCGGGCACTGGTGGCCACCGGCCGGTGCCGGAACATGGAAAAACAATCGTGACACTTTGCAGAGGAAAACAGGTCTCAGGAAAAAGGAGTCAACCGTGGGTTACAAAGACATGACCGTGCTGGTTGTGGACGATTTCTCCACCATGCGCCGCATCGTGCGCAACATTTTGAGGGATTTGGAGTTCAAGAACATCCTGGAAGCGGACAACGGAGCTTCCGCCCTGGATGTGCTCAATTCACAGGAAGTTCACCTGGTGGTTTCCGACTGGAACATGCCCAAGATGTCGGGCCTGGAACTGCTCAAGAACGTGCGCAGCAGCGAAAAACTGAAGGATCTGCCCTTTCTGATGGTCACCGCCGAGTCTCAAAAGGAAAACATCGTGGAGGCGGTCAAGGCCAGGGTGAGCAACTACATTGTCAAACCTTTCACTGCCGCAACCCTCGCTGAAAAACTGGCCAAAATCGTTCCTCCAAACTGACAGGGAGACAGAGGACCATGGAAGGCGCTGACGCTTTATTGTCCGTGAAGGAAATCCATGACCGCCTCTCCCATGGCGTCATTGCGGATCACGATGATCTGATGGGAATGGGGGAATGCCTGAATCTCATGGAGCAGCTGGAAGCTGCGCAAGACCACGGGGAGTCTCAGGGGCAAAGGATTTCTCGCATCAAACAGATACTGAACGGGCTCATTCTGGAAGAGTGTGAGAGCCCGGCCACGGAGTGGGGAGAGCTTCGGAGCCAGCTGAGTGCGCTCCTCGGGAACGGGGAGAAGGGGGAAGGGGATGATCTTCCCCGGGACGGGGGGGAGCCCCCGGTGTTCTTCGAAAAGGAGGATTCGGACATCTTGGCCCAGCTGGCGGAGGATGACCCCGCCCTTGCATCGCCCGGCCCTTCGGAGCCCCAGGCTCATGAGCCCATGGCCATCGGTGACCCGGAGCTGGCCAGGGATTTCATCGAGGAAGCCCGGGAGCATCTCGCTTCCATAGAACTCAACATGATTTCCCTGGAGAGCAGCCCCACGGACACGGAAGCCATCAACGCCGTGTTCCGCCCCTTTCACAGCATCAAGGGGGTTTCGGGTTTCCTCAACCTCACTTCATTTCACCACTTGAGCCATGAAGTGGAAAACCTCCTGGATTCAGCCCGTTCCGGCACCCTCACCATCGACGAACCCGTGATCGATGTGGTCCTCAACTCCGTGGACGTGCTCAAAACCCTCCTGGACGACCTGGAAAACGCCCTCAACGGGGATGGGATTCTCCCTCCCCCTCCCCCTTCGGTGCAGCCCCTCATAGGGAAGGTGCAGGAACTCCAGAAAAATGTGAAGGATGTGGTCCAGGGGGACAATCAGCAAGGGCCCAAACTGGGCTCCATCCTCCTGGAACAAGGCCTGGCCGATGAGGGCACCATCGAGGAGGCCGCCCGCCGGAGCAGCGACCGGGGCACCCGCATCGGCGAAGAACTGGTGGCCATGGGGGCGGTGACCGAAACCCAGCTGGGCGAAGCCCTGAAGGAGCAGGTCCAGTCCCGGGAAGCCTCCTCCGTTCGGGTGGACACCAAAAAGCTGGACAACCTGGTGGACATGGTGGGCGAGCTGGTCATCGCCCAGTCCATGGTGCTGCAAAACGAGGATGTGAAACAGATAAGGGACCAGAAGCTTCAAAAGGACATGGGCCAGCTGGGCCGCATCACCGCGGAACTTCAGCGCATCAGTCTTTCCATGCGCATGGTGCCCATTCGGGGAACTTTTCAGAAACTCGTTCGGCTGGTGCGGGATCTGGGCAAGAAATCGGGCAAGGATGCCACCCTGGAAATGAGCGGGGAAGAGACGGAAATCGACCGCAACATGGTGGAACTCATCTACGAGCCCCTGGTGCACATGATTCGCAACTCCATGGACCATGGCATCGAACTGCCCCAAGAGCGGTTGAAAAATGGAAAATCCGCCCAGGGGAAAATTCACCTCTCCGCAGAACAGAAGGGGGGCAACATCCTCATCAGCATCGTCGATGACGGCCGCGGCCTCGACGTGGAAAAGATCCGCCAGCGCGCATTGGACCGGGAGATCATTTCAGCGAACGACAAGCTGGATGACCGCGCCGTGTACGAACTCATCTTTCACCCCGGTTTTTCCACCAAGGACGCGGTCACGGAGGTTTCCGGCCGGGGGGTGGGCATGGACGTGGTGAAAAAGTCCGTGGAGAGGCTGCGGGGAAAAATCGAAATCTCCAGCTCCCTGGGTCATGGAAGCCACTTTTCCCTCAAGCTGCCCCTCACCATGGCCATCATCGACGGCATGGTCATACGGGTTGGTGAGGAACGCTTCGTTGTGCCCACCATAGCCCTCAAGGAATCCCTGAGGCCTGAAGAGGATTCACTTTTCACCGTCCAGGGCAAGGGAGAGATGATCCAGGTTCGGGAAACCCTCATGCCCCTCATCCGGCTCCACTCCGTCTTTCATGTGGAGCCGCGCTCCTCCAGCCCATGGGAGGGCCTGCTCCTGGTGGTCCATGACGACAACCGCTCCTACAGCCTGCTGGCCGACGAAATCGTCGGTCGCCAGGAAGTGGTCATCAAGAACCTCGGCTCCAGCCTGAGGAATCTGAAAGGCATATCGGGAGGCGCCATACTGGGTGATGGCCGTGTGGCACTCATTCTTGACGTGAAAGGCATGGTGAGTCTCTACGAGGAAGGCACACAATGATGATACCCCTGGAACATGAAGACTGGAACGAATTGATCCACATGGTGAAAAGCATCGACGAACATTTCACTTCCAGTGAAAACGGTGGCAGTCCGGCGGAAAAGATGGTTTTCGCCAAACAGACGCTGCAGGCCTTCCACACGACGGCGGCCATGTTCGGCCTTCACGACCTCGAGCAAACGGGAATCTTCCTGGAGCGCCACGCTTCCGGGGAGGAGGACTTTGAGGAGGAAGGCCATACGCGCTTCCTGGAAGCCATCGCCACCCTGTGCGAACAAATGGAAACAACGGACAGGGGAAGCTGCCAGTCCCTGAAACTTGCGGAGCGGATCGAAGGGATTTTGAAGGGAAAGGGCGGAAACGGGACGGGCAAAATTTCGGAAGCCCCCGGGCAGCGGGCCCGGGAGCAGGAAAAAGAACCCCCTGCCACTCGGGCGGACCCCCGGGAGCAAATGCCCCCCCTTGCCCATGACGGCAGTTCCCAGGGGAACATGGACTACGGCCTTCTCACAAACCTGGTCCATGAACTGGGAGGGGAGCTGATTTTGTCCTCGGACAGCGAGGCCGGTGCGGACAGCTACTTTTACCTGCGTTTTCAGGCGGAGCCGGAAAAGCTCAAACGCATTCAGACCATACTGTCCTTGTGCAGCAGGGAGTCGGAACCTTCCGTCCCCATGGATTTCAACGACCTGCACATCGAGCGCATCTTTCATTCCATCAAGGGATTCATGACCGCCCTCTCCCGGGGCGATTTGCACAATGCCCAGGAAATTCTTCAGAACTTCTCGGAAAAAAGGCAGAACACCACCGAACTCTTTGTGGAAATCGGAACCCTGGCACGGGAGCTTCACAACTCCCTGAAGAGTTTCGCCACTTCCATCGATCCCGCCCTGAAGGACCTGGTGGAGGACAAGCTCCCCGACTCGGGCAGCCGCCTGGAACACATTCTCCACCTGACGGAAAAAGCCGCCAACACCACGCTGGATCACGTGGAGTCCATCAAGAAAAGGAACGAGTCCGACCTGGAGAAGCTGGAAAGCCTGGAAAGTTTTCACCAGCAGCTCAAAGCCATCGGGGACAATGCCCAGTCCAAGCTGGCTTCCTGCCAGAATCTCCTGGATGAACTGAAAGAGTCCTCTTCCCGGACGGGCCAGGATCTTTTCACCATCCTCACCGCCCAGGACTACCAGGATCTCACGGGCCAGATCATCATCAAGATCATCAATCTGCTCAATGAACTTCAACTCAAGCTGGTGAACCTGGTGCGCACCTTCGGCGCCATCGGCGAAGAACGGAAGGCTGCGGGGAAGGAGGAACTTTACGGCCCGGCGCACGAAGGAAAGATCGAATCCCTGCATTCCCAGGACGATGTGGACAACCTGCTGGCCGAGTTTGGATTCTGAAAAGCATTGAGGGCTGAAAGCCCGTGAAGGGCATCACGGGCTTTCAGCTCCCCTTCCACACTTTCCGGAAGGGTTCACGCCGCCTGAACGGCGAGGGACAGCTCCTCGGCGGTGAGAACCTTGTCGATGTCCAGAAGGATTTTCACACTTCCTTCCAGCTTGGCCATACCCAGGATGTATTCCATGTCGAGCCTGGCCCCAAACCTCGGGGTTTCCTCCACGTCCTCGTTTTTGATCTGCACCACTTCCGAAACGGAATCCACCACGATGCCCATCATGGTGGCCTCCACACTTCCCGAAATCTCCACCACGATGATGCAGGTGCGCTCCGTGTAGTCCTGCTCGGGCATTTCAAACTTGCGCCTCAGCTCCACCACGGGGATGACCTTTCCGCGCAGGTTGATGACGCCCTTCACAAAATCGGGCGTCTGGGGAACCGTGGTGATGGGCATCATGCCGATGATCTCCTTGACCTTCAGGATCTCTATGCCGTAGTCCTCCCCGGCCAGCGTGAAAGTCAGGTACTTGCCCCCTCTGTCTGCTTTCTGCGTCATGCTTTCTTGCATTCCTCTCTCCTCCGTTGATTTTCCATGGAAAACTACACCGGCCCGGGCATGCCCCGTGCCGGTTCAAGGCTTTTGGTCCAGCTGCAGCCGCTGCGTGAACGGAACGGATGTCTTCAGCTGCAACCATAAAGTCGGCAAGGAAAGGGCAAAACTTTAGGGCTCTCTTCAACCCATTGGGGAACGGTTGTGCACCATGGCCAGTGCCATTTCCCTTTCCTGCCTGAAACGCGATAGAACAGCGGCCTGCACCTCGGGGGTGGAAGATCCGAACCGGGTGGACCTCAAGGCGTAGACACGGTCGATGAGTTCCGGTTCCTTGGGGGAATCCTCCTCCAGCCCCCCTCCCTTCCGGCCGCACTCCTTCAGGGCGTCCTGGAAAATGTCAGCGGCCCTCTCGGGCCCATGCTGCACGGCGGTGCTCCACAAAACCTGCCGCAGGGCAGGGGAACTTCCTGAAACGTCCAGGCCCGTGCGGGCCTCGATCTCCCTTGCAGCGGGATCGTAGTGCGTTTCCTTGATGAAGCGGCGCTGAAGGTCTTCGAACCGCCGGGGATTTTCCGACGCAATGCTTTTCCACTGGTCAGGGAAAGAGCCCCCCGTGCTTCCCGTATTGCTGGGGCCTGACTCACTGAGCCTCCGAGCCATGGCGGGGTCAGCGCTTCGCAGAAATTCCAGGAAACGGTCCATGGTCCCCTGCCTGGAAGAAATCTGGTAGATGCCGTAAGACGTGCCCCCATGGCGATCGTAGCCGATGGCCCCCGCTCCCCCCGTGCCCGACTCAAACCGGGCCGACAGGGTTCCCAGTTCCGTGGCATCGCCCGCGGCAGGGACACTGGCGGGCCATGACCTTTCGGTCCCCCCGGAAGGGATACAGTTCTGCAAGCCCTCTCCCCGCAGGATGTTCTGGCCCAGCACCTGCTGCGTCACGCCCTGATCCTGCCCCGTGACCAGATTGAGGTACAATGAGGTGGACAGATGAGCGGAAGCCATGTCATCGAGGCCGCCGCCCACCGGTCCCCTTTGGGTGAAGCTGATGGGGTTGAAGCCCGCGAGTTGCAGGAGGGAAATGTCCTTTAGGGAAAAGTCATGGCCCCGGGAAGGAGGAAAATTCTTCCCATGGCCTGCAGCTTCTTCCAGAAGACTGCCGAAAGCTTCTTTCACCCTTCCCGACGGCTTCTTTTCGTCCACCCCTCCATGGAGGGCTGAAGCATGGGGCACCGAGACTTTGATGGCCATCCTGTCCTCTCTTCCTCTTCAGATCTTATCAAAAACCAGATGGTTGCCCTCATGGGAGCTTCCATTCCCCGGAAAGGGGAAAACAACAGCTTTGGCGCCATGGGGACGGCATCCGCGCAAGGGCCTTAAAGGATCACGGCGCGGTTTCTTCCCCCCTTCTTCGCTTCAAAAAGAGCGCCATCGGCCCGATTGAACAGGGATTCTCCCGAAGAATCGTCCCAATGAATTTCAGAACCCCCCAGGCTCAGGCTCAGATGGATGGGCTGCCCCTGGTACAGGAACCGGAGGTTTTTGACCTCCGCGCGCACCTTCTCCGCCACCACGGAAAGTTTGCTTTTTCCCACACCGGGCAGAAGAATGATGAACTCGTCCCCTCCGTAGCGGGCCATGAAGTCGGAAGCCCTGAGAATCTTTTGAACGCGGCCGCTGATCTCCTGCAGGCATTTGTCTCCCGCCATGTGTCCATACCGGTCGTTCACTGCCTTGAATTCATCCACATCGAAGAGCAGAAGGGAGAAGACCTGCCCGTAACGCTGAAAGCGGTCCACTTCATGCTGAAGCCTTTTTTCATAAGCCCGCCGGTTGTGAATGCCCGTGAGAGGGTCCTGGAGCACTTCCTGCTCCAGCTTCTTCGCCTTCTGCTGGACCTGCTCGATTTCTGTTCGAACGGTGTGAATCTTCCTGTGAAGCCCACCCAGCTTCTCGCTGACCCTTTGCATTTCCCGGGCGTCAGCGGCGCGCTTGGCCTTCAGGGCGGCCTTGATGGTCATCATCTTGGAAGAGACCAGATTCTTCAGTTCGCTGAGGTTCCTGGCTGTGTCCAGGGAATCCTGAATGTCGTTCATGTGACCTTCGATGAGACTCCCGAACTCCTGCTGAGCCTCCCGGCTCGCCACGCCCCCTTCCACGGAAGAGAGAAGCAGGTTTTCGATGTCGGTCAGGTTCTTTCCCATTTCCGACAAAAAACCGGCTATCTGCGTCTTTTCTTGAACAATGCCCCTGAAGGACGCACCAATGAGAGAGGTCACCTCCCTGTCCAGGGAAAAGAGATGATCCATGTGCAGATTGTTGCCCAGCAGGCTTTGAAGGGCGTGGGCTCTTCCGGCGCTGACCAGGTCCAGCTCCCGGGGAAGGAGGTTCAGAATGTCCTGATAAAGCTGCCTCAACTTCCGGGAGTAGGCCTCCGTGAGAACATGAGGATCTCCGCTGTTTCGTTTTCCCGGGAAGATTTTTCCCCAAAAGGAAACGGCCGCCGAATCACCGCTTGCCTCCAGGGGATCGCACACCCCCTGGGACAACACCGTGTCCTTGAGTTCCCCGTACAATTCCTTGAGGGTCTCTTCATCGGCCTCCGCCCGCAACAACTCCCTGAGCTGGAGAAGCAGGGCTTCCAACCGCGCGTTCAAGGGGGTCATGCTCAGTGTGATCGTGGTGAGGAGAACACGCCTGAAAAACTGATCGTTCTGGCTTTTGGCATCCTCCAGCTCGTTCAGCTGCCTGCCCAGCCTGTTTTTCTGCACCTGCAGGTGGCCCATTTCCTCCCGCAGGCGCGCCAGGTCCTCCCGGGTGGGGGCAAGGCTCATGGAAGAATCAGCTTCAAAAGTTTGTGTTCGGGAAAGTACACTTTTGAGACCGGGGTGGCTTCCCAGGGCGTGACTCAATGTGGAGCAGGTCAGGGGGCGCTTCTGAGACGAGATTTCCCTCAGGGATTCCAGAACCATCTCCGCCAGCCTGGCAAGGTTCTTCTGATTTTGTCCGTCGTTTTTCACTTCCCGCATGCCTTATTTTGCCTGGAAAAATGTCGGCTTCCGCAGGAGCCGCCCTGGTGACCGCATAAAACTCTTCAAGTCAGACTCCAAACTCGTGGGGACCCAACCTCCCGGGGTTGAAGCGACACAAGGTTTTTTGCAATCCCGCCGCAGGTGAAGCACGGGACTCCAACGGGAAGCATTTTCCCGGGCCCCCGTTCTTCAGGGTCCACCCCCGCGCCTTTTGGGCTCAAAAAGCTGGCAGGGCATTCCCGAAGCGGATGCGACGGCATAGGCGGGATGCCGTGCGGCCATGATTTTCCAGCGGCGGCAGCCATAGGGAGTTCTTTTCTTCCAGGTGATGTGAAAGTGTCTGCAATGGAGACAACTCACTTTGTTCTTCATGGACCCCACTTCATGCCCGGCATCCCCAGCATCTCCAGCATGCATGGGTGAGGGCGAATCCGGAGAGAAGTTTGCTGTCGCGAGGCACCGGCCTGGCTTCTTCTCAGGCATTCAGCAAGAAACCATTGTCCAGAAACGCTTATAATGCTTATCAAGAAACGCGCCAAAAAACCTTCGAACCGCATTCCCCTGCCCCCTTCCTCCCGGGAAAAATGCTCCTGCTTTTTCTTGTCCATCCACCGTTGGGTGGAAAGATTGGGGGATGGAAAGTTTTTTTTTAAGTTTCCCGTTCAGGTACCGATAATATGTGTGACAGTAAGCTGGATGGTGATTCACACATCCCCTTACATGAAGGATCTGACCTTGAGGGGATGGGGGAAGAGGGAAAAGCCGGGCGGACGTCATTGCGTTCAGGCATGCACATTGAGAAACCGCCGGAACCCCGTGCGCCCAAAACTGCCTTCGGGTCGGCGGCTTCATTCCCTCGAACATGCCATGAGGAAGGAACAGTCAACTTCTTGACGAAACATTCTTTTGATGTCAGGGTGATGGATGCGGACACAGGTCGATGACAGGGCACTGAAGAGATTGGAACGGCCAGTGAGCGCTCAGGGAAAGAAAGCTTCAAAAGCAGCATCCAGCCGGAATGGAAAGGCAAACTGAATCAGGTGACACGAGAGCGTCGCAGTTTTCCTTGAAGCCGGGGTTCATCATGATTCTCACTGCAAGAGGTAGCATGAAATATGGACGTGACCAGAGTTTCCCCCCATGTGAACCAGCCCGTTGAGAAAGTTCAGGAAGTGAATTCTCCGGGCAGAAACGAAGACAGGTGCGCGGGAGTCCAGGAGAGCGGGGCCTCCAAAGACCGCGTTCAGTTGTCCGGTCAACACCGGGAAGTGGACATGGCTAAAAAAGTGACCATGCAGCAGGATGAGGTGCGGCTGGAAAAAGTGGAGCAATTGCGCCAGGCCGTCAAGAGCGGCACCTACGTTGTGGAACCGGAAAAAATAGCGGAAAAAATGCTGGGAGAAATCTGGTGACCCTCCCCTTCCCGGCGCTGTTCCACTGAGAAGCCCTCTTCTCCTGCCCTGAAAAGGAGGAGGGCTTTCTCCCCCTGTGCCGTCTTCCGGTGCCAGGAGGCGTGTTCTCTGAAGGAGCATCCTGCAGTAGACGGTGAGTTTTACGCCTGTTCCCGGCCTTCAGATGTACTGGGTGAGGTTGAGGCCCTGGAGCATGCCCGTCACTTTGAGGGCCGCCTCGAAGGTCGTGCTCTTGGCCTGGAGTTGACTGATGGCCGAGAGCATGTCCACGTCCTCCACCTCCGACAGCCGCACCTGCTCTTCCAGGGAGATGCTTTCCAGGGCGGACTTTTGCGTATCGAGCGCGGCCAGGCGATTGCCCACCAGCGACGTCTGGCGTCCCAGGTTTTCCAGAACTTTTTCCACGTTTTCCATTTGTTTCGTGATTTCACCCGGGTCTTTCCGGGCGATGGCTTCCTTGAGGTCCAGCAGCACCTGGAGGCTGCCGGGTTCGAAGATGGACGGCTTGTCCGTTGCACCCGTGAAACCGAGTGCTCCTGGCTCCGTCGTGCCAGTGGCGAGTTCGATGGCGCCCCCGTCCGCAGCGGTGAGGGTGACCTTCAGGTGATGGGGACTGGACGGGTCAACCACCGTGGAGGCGGTGATGCCCTCAGCCTTGAGGGTGGCGTCGTTGTTGACGGCGTCCACGAATCCCAAGGTGGTGCTCACGACGTCGTCCCCCCCCGTGAAGTGCACGTGGTGTCCGTTGATTTGAATGCTTCCCGAAGGGATGGGAGCGGGAACCGGAATGGCCCCTGTGAGCTCGTTTGTGGAGGTGGATGCCCGGGACAGGGTTGTGGGCGGCGCGGTGATTTCCGGGACAACAACAATGCCTCCCTCCGAAATTTCCTCAATATGGACGCCCCGGCCATCGGCGGCGGTGATGGTCATTTGGTTCGTGTCGTCATCCCAGGATGCCGTGATCCCGGCCGATTGCAACGTGCCATCTCCAAGGATTGCAGCCTCGACGACGCTGCCCACTTTTTCTCCGTTCACACCATTAAAAGACACTTCGTGGCCATTCACAATTATGGAGGCCGTATCCGAATTGTCAAATACGTCCGGGACTGCCTCGCCCACAACCACATTGGGGACCTCGCCCACCCGTTCGGGAACCCTGGTGGACACATGGGCGTCTGTCATGGTGAACCCAAGGCCGGCCAAGGGCCAGGCAGACCCCATTCCCGCGTCCTCCGCGCCTTGGGAAAGCACCACCTCCCCCCCCCTGGTGCAAATGAAGGACAGCTCATTGTTGCCGGCACCGCCCACGGAGGCCCGGATGCCTGCGGCTTTCAGCTCGTCGCTGGCGTTGACGGCGTCCGCAATGGCCGCTGCCGTGGACTGGGGCGTGGGAGGATCCGTCGCATCCACGAAGGACACGGGGACTCCATTGACCTGAAAATTGTGGATTTCACCGCTTTCAGCTGCCTCCACCATGTCATCGCCCCTGAAGACATTCAGGGGTTCGGGCCCTTCCCCCAGGTAAAAGAGGCTCCTTGCATCCAGCCCCACTTCCTGGGACAACCCGTGGCCTGTGCGCACACTGAAGGAATCGTCCAGCTCCATGGGATTCCCGGGTCCCTGAAGCAGGGTGCCGTCCTGGGGATCCAGGGCAAAAGGGGGATCACTGCGGTTCACGGCAAAAAGGAACCTGTTTTCATGCCGGGTGTTGGCGAGAGAAAGGGCCTGGTGAAAGATCTGGTCCAGCTCCTGCATGCGCGCGTAGTCCCCGTCCTTCGAAGGAGCCCCCATGGCCCCGATGGCCACCTCCTTGGCGGAGACGAAGAGATCGGACAATTGATCGAGAGTGTTTTCAGCGGCGCGATTCCAGTGAACGGCATAATTCACGTTGGACTGCAGCGTGTCCAGTTCCTGAAGGCCCTTTTTGATGCTCATGGCCTTCACCCAGGAAAGGGGGTCGTCGGAGGGCCTGAGAATTCGTTTTCCCGAGGAGATTTGCGCTGCAAGCTCTTCCAGCCGGGTATTTTTCCGGTTCAGGTCGTTGACCATCCGGTCATGTTTCATGGGCAAGGTGACTCGCATGATTCCCACCCCTGGCAAAGAATTAGACCATGTTGATGACGGTGCTGAGAAGCTCGTTCGTCCGCTGAATGATTTTGGCCGCAGCCTGGTAAACCTGCTGGTTGCGAAGAATGTCCACCATTTCTTCGTCCAGGTTCACTCCCGACACGAACTGCTGCTGCCCCTTCAGTTCCGTCTTCAAAGCCCTGTAAAAATCCCCCTTGACCTCCGCATCCCGCTGCAGAAGGCCCATATGTCTCTGCACATTGCCCAGGTAGTCGGAAAAGGTGGCGTTTTCCAGCTCAGCGCGCGGGGCGTCGTGGAGAGCCACCATGCGGGAAGCGAGGTCGGTCATGTCCTGAATGGGGTTGGGATCGAAGTGAGACCAGAAAGCACCGGAAAAAGACCACTCACCGGTTTCCTCCTGGAGGGCGAAGATGGGGGGGCACTCATCCGGAAGCTCTTCGTTGACCCCCTGAGCAAAGCTCCCGGCGAAGGTCGCGAGGCGCCCCTGGATGTCCTGAATAACGCCCTTTGCCTCGAACAATCCACTCAGGCTTCCCCCCGCAGCATGTTCCAGGTCCACAGTCATCCAGCCGCCTTCCGCACCCATGACCCGCAGCTGCCCCTCTTCGTATTTCAGACTCGCGTGCGTTTCACCGTCCACCAGGGCCACAGGCCCCTCACTGGTTGAAAGCCGCACGGTCACGAAACCATTCTTTTCTTCCACGTGTGCAAGGGGCAAGTGTTCCGACAATTCATGAAGAACCTGGTACCGCTGGTCCCGCAGATCGTTGGCCGGGTGTGCGGGGGTTTCCGCCAAGCGGACCTGCCTGTTGAGGACGGCCAGGTCTGAAAGAAGGCCTTCCACCACGCCCTTTTCCTTTTCCGAACTGCCCGCCAGCAATTGAATTTCACCCTCCACGCCCTGCACCAGTCTCTCCAGGTCCCCGGAACGGGTGTTGAAAGCATCCACCATTCCCTGGGCCGCCTGGTTCACGTTTTCTCTTTCCGCGAGCCCCATGGGATTTTTTTGAAGTGCCTCCCACGAATCCCAGAAGTTCCCAAGAATCTGACTCATGCCCCCTGCCCCGTCGTCGAGGAGGTGATTGGACACGGTTCGCAGCTGGGAGGCAAGGGTGTCATGGTGGGCCATGTGGGAAACGCTTTCGTGAAGACGCTGTTCGATGAAGTGATCCCGTAACTGGACCACCTGTTCCACGCGGGCCCCCATTCCGATCCAGCCGGGCCTGGCACGGTAAGCGCCACTGGTCTGAACCACAGCCTTCTGCCGCGCGTAGTTGGGGTTCTCCGCATTGGCAATGTTGTGGGATGTGGTTTGAATGGAAACCTGAGTGTTCAGAAGAGTGTTCTTTGCCGTTTCCAGCGTGTGCATCAGGTTGCCCATATTTTCAGGCCTCCCCCCTAAAGTTGAAACCCTTGTGCAAAAGAGCCGTGCCGGCAGCCCCCTGGCGGGGGCCGTAACCGGAATGATCCACCGCCGCCATGAACTGACGCCAGTGACTCAGGGATTGCTGGATGAAAATCCGGTTGAAGCCGTTGAGACTTTCTATGGTTTTCAATAAATTTTTCAGCTCGGCCACACGGTCTTCGCCCGAAACGCCATGCGCAACGCCACTCCCCGTTCCGCCGGATTCCAGCGTGCGAAGGCGGCGATAGAGATCGTTCACCAGAAACTCCTTTCTGGGAAGGAGTTGCAAAAGACGGTCCCCGTCAAAAGATTTCAGCACGGCGCCTTCGTCTTCCAGCAGCGAAACCAGTTCCGCCGCCGTGGACAGGCACCCTTCCAATTGTCCATGCGGGAACGCATGGGCATGATTTTCCCCTGTTTCCATCACGGCCATATGCGACCACCCTTCTCTGGAAGACATGACGATCCATGACCACGCTCGAAGGAACCTGAGCGGTTCACAGTCCTTGTCGGAAAAACAGAACGTTTCCTTGATTTTTTGTGTCATTGCCGGAAACGGAGAAAGACACACTGATTCCTTTTATTTTGAGATCAAGGTTCTTCAGACTTTTTTTCCATTCCCGAAGTTTCCTGCCCCAAAAGAGGGGAAAGCTGCCCATAGAGGGCTGCAGCAAGGCCGGTGCGGCTTTCGCGGCTGATTTGGGAAGCCAGCGACTGGTCCATCATCTCTTCGTACATCTCCCTTGCGGGATCGGGGCGCTCCACGGCCAGGGGATTCGCCCTCATGGATTTGAAAATTTGCGACAAGAGAATGGCCTCGAAATCGCAACACGCTTCCTTGAGGCGCTGCTGCTCCAAAGACTGTGATTTTCCTTCCACCATGGCCCCGTTCACGGGGGCGACTTTTTCCATCATACCCTTCGGCTCCTTTCCCTTTTTCGGGAACTTCCACTGCAAATTCCCCGTCAATTCAACGGGGCTTTTTCATGATGATCTCCACCCGCCGGTTCATCTCCCTTCCCGTGGGGGTGGCATTGTCCGCAAGGGGATGCGAACTCCCGTAGCCCCCCATGGCAAGCCTGCCACTGGGCACATTGTTCCGCTCGATCAGGTGATTGAGCACCGAGTAGGCCCGGGCCACGGAAAGCTCCCTGTTGGACGGAAACATCTCATTGCTGATGGGAATGCTGTCCGTGTGGCCGTCCACAAAAGCCACGTAATCCGTGGAATTGAGAAACTCGCCTATTTTGTCCAGAACGGGGTGAGCGGCAGGATTGAGTTCGGCGGAGGCTGTTTCAAAAAGCATTCTCTCTCCGAAAATAAACGAAAAGGCATCGGTTTCATCCTTTTTCATCCATATGGCGTTTCCCGAGGAAACGAGAAAATTGAGACTCTCATCCGTGTGCACCTGTTCCTCGGTGATTTCATCCACATCGCGGATGTCCATGGTGTAGACGCTTTGAAGGCTCTTCATGAGTTCCTCCGTCACCATGTCGGGCTGGAGCGAAACCTTTTCCCGATCGCTGTAGCGCAGCACGCCGCTCGAAGCGTTGAAATTCTGGAAAACCATTTTGAAGGACCTCTGGTTCAATGAGGACATGGACAGGAGCAGGACAAAAAACGTCAAAAGAAGGGTGCACAGGTCGGAAAAGGTGATGAGCCACCTGTCCCTTTTTTCTGAATCGGAATGAGAATCGCTGCTTTGCCTCGATTTCATGAGATCCGATTCCATTCTTCTTTTTCTGGAAACCCAGTTTTTCCCATGGCTCGCTCCTTCCATGTCAAGTCAGTGCCTTTCCCCTCCACCTCCCGGTATGAGCTGGAAGAGAAAATTTTTGTAGCTGAAAAGGGACCTGGGCCTGGCCCCTTCTCTTTCCAGGTGCGCGGGAACGGCCGCGCCTTCACCCAAAACGATGTCCACCCGCCGGTTTTCCTCAAAGTGATCGATATATTCCAAACCATCTATCAAGGGGCGCAAATGGCTGTAGCCGTGAGAAGCCATGCGGTGAACGTCAATGCCCTGCTGCGCAAAGAAATCGAACACGGATTGGGCGCGGGAGGTTGAAAGGACCCAGGAAAACCTTTCCAGGCGCTCCGCATGCAGCACCTCCCGCAGGTCCGTGTGCCCCTGGATTTCGATGTCGTAGGTTCCCGCCTTCAGATGATCGGCCAGGGAGATCAGGAAAGACGCGATGGAAGGCCGGAGGTCATGGGAGCCCGCCTCGAAAAGGAGCTTTGAATTCAGGCGGATGACAATGCGGTCATCCTCCTCAAGGATCTTGACATCTTCGTCCAGGTTGTTCTGCATGGTCATTTCACGAAGCATTTCCACATCCGCTCTCTTGCTTGGAATCATGGGGCTGGTGAATTGCCTGGGGTCGGTGCCCTCCTCCACCCCCAGCGCCGAACGCCCTCCCGAGAGGAAACCGAAGGCTCCCACGAGGGAATCGAGAACCTTTCTCTGCCTTTCCTCGTCCACGATGGACATGCTGAGGAGGAGCACGAAAAAAGTGAGGAGAAGGGTGCACAGGTCGGCGAAAGTGGTCAGCCAGGAACTGCCCGGCTTCAGTTCTTCGCTTTTTTTCCTTCGCTTTCCCATCACACGGCATCCTGGATTGCATCGGGCAGGGGGATCATATGATTTCCAGCTCGGCGTGCAGGGCCCCGGCCGCCCTGATGGCCTGCAAGATGTTGATGAGGTCGCGTGGCGTCGCCCCTATGGCGTTCAGAGCGGTGATGATTTCACCGATGGTTGTCTCGCCGCCCACAGCCGTGAGATGTCCCCTTTCTTCCTGAACTTCAATGTCGCTTCGAGGGAGGACCACCGTTTCTCCCTCACTGAAAGGAAGGGGCTGGGACACGAGGGGATCGGAGGAAATCTGGACCGTTAGATTTCCATGAGCCACAGCCACGGGGGAAATGCGCACGTTCTGCCCGATGACCACCGTGCCCGTTCGTTCGTTGATGACGATCCTGGCCGTGGAATCGGGTTCAATCTTCAAGGCTTCCACGAGACTGATGAGGGAAACGATGCGGTTCTCATAGGAGGGGGGCACTTGGAGCCGAATGGTGCCCGCATCCACCGCCACGGCAAAAGAACCCCCCAGGGCCTCGTTGACCGTGCGGTAAACCTTGTTCGCCGTGCTGAAATCGGGTGTTTTCAAAACGAGGTCCAGTTCCTTGAGCTGGCCGTAGGACAGGGGCACTTCTCTTTCCACGAGTGCGCCTCCCGAAATGTACCCCACCGTGGGATGGTTCTTCTGCACCGCATCCCCCCCCGCACCGGTAACGGCAAAACCGCCCGTGGACACGGGGCCCTGGGCCACGGCATAGGTTTCTCCGTCGGGCCCCTGCAGGGGTGTCATGAGAAGGGTCCCCCCTTCAAGGCTGCTGGCATCCCCCAGGGAAGACACCTGCACGTCCATGCGGCTCCCCTGCCGCACGAAGGGGGGGAGCTTGCCCGTGACCATGACCGCCGCGATGTTCCTCACCCTCATCTGCTGGGGATCCACGTGAATTCCCATGTTGTCCAGCATGTTGGCCAGGGTGTTCAGGGTGAACTGGGTGCGGTTGTTGTCCCCGGACCCATTGAGGCCCACCACGAGCCCGTAGCCGATGAGCTGGTTGGGGCGGTCCCCCATGAATGAAGCGATGTCCTTGATCCTGGAAGCAGAGCACTGGGAACTCCACAAGGTCACGCACAAAACCAGGAAAACAGCCATCAAACATGGAAACGATCTTGCAACCCTCATGGCACGCATCCTCAAAAGGGAAAAACGAGATCCATCAACTGCACAAGCCACCCCGGACGCTGATGTTGAGTGATGGGCCCTTTGCCTTCGAAGAAAATTTTGGCATCGGCAATGTTCTGGGAAAGAACCGAATTGTTCCGCGTCACGTCATTGGGCCGCACGACCCCTTCCAGGACGATCTGCTGCATTTCGTTGTTCAGTTTGGTCCAGCGCGATCCCCGGATGAAGAGGTTTCCGTTGGGCAGAATGTCCACCACCGTGGCCGTCATGTACGCCATCATGGACTCATTCTTGGCAGTGGAGCCCTGTCCCCTGAATGCCGAACCGAACTCGGCCTCATAGGGGTTCAGGGACGCAGACTGCAGGATTCTCTCGTCTCCCAGGGAGATCCCGCCGAAGGAAGCGTTTCCACTGAAGGTCCTGTTTCTGCTGGTGCCGGTCTGGGCCGACTTGGAAGCCCTCGACTCCTCGCTCACCAGGATGGTCAGAATGTCCCCCACATTCCTGGCCTTCACGTCCCGGAACATTGACCCTCCCTGTCCCGACCACAGGGACCCGGTGGGAGCCTCAGGAACCGGCACCGAAGGTGACGGCGCATGGGACACGGGAGTGACCGCCGGAGAGGGAGTGGACTGCTGAGGCTTGGAAACCGGCGAAGGAGGTGGACCTCCCTGTCCCGGACCGGTGGCGCAGGCGCCGGCAAAAGCCGCCAGCACAGCGAAGCAAAAAAACCTCAAAGGCCGGGTGACCGAAAGGGTGTCCATTCTCTTCCGCGGCCAGCGACTTTTTCTGGAATATTCCGGATAAAACATGATTTCTCCTGCTGGAATGATGGTCAATGGACCGCTTCCACGATTTCCGAATTCACCACACGGCCATCCACACTGCGGTTGGATTCGCCATTGACCACCCTGATGACCTGTCCCCTGACACCGTTTTGCCGCGCCTGCCCTCTGGCGGTGACTTTCAACCCGGGCTTCTCGTACACGATGGTGACACTGTCGCCCCGCCTGAGCACCACGGCCTCGCGCACATCACTTCTTGCAAGCGGTTGAAGGGCACCGAGGTTTCTGGAGGCTTCCATGCCCACTGCATCCTCCATGTCCGTGAAAAAGGTCCCCTGATTCCTCTCTGTGACGGCGATTCTTCGCACATCCAGGTCCCGGGGTTCGATGACGGCGTTTCTCCTGAGGGGCCGGGCCGTGTGCACGACGGTCTCGAGCCACTTCACCCTG
>PXBG01000104.1 GCA_003566995.1 Syntrophobacteraceae bacterium | reverse complement strand
GGGTATTGGACCTTCTGGAAAGCTTCCTGAAACAGGACATACTGGAAGACATGGCCTTGTGGACACCGGAGAAGGGAACCCCTCAGGGCGCTGTGATCAGCCCTCTGCTGGCTAACCTTTATCTGCATCCGGTGGATGCGGCCATGGCCGCGGCGGGGTTTCGCATGATCCGCTACGCCGATGACTTCGTGGTGCTGTGCCGCAGCGAGGGAGAAGCCCGAGCGGCACTGGAGCTGGTGCAGGCACTGACCGAGGCACGGGGTCTGACGCTGCATCCCGAGAAGACGCGACTGGTGGACGCTCAAACGCCAGGGGTGGGCTTTGACTTCCTGGGGTATCACTTTGAACGGGGCACACGGTGGCCACGTAAGAAAAGCCTGCGGAAGTTCAAGGACACGATTCGGAGCAAGACTGGACGCAGCAGCGGCAAAAGCCTTGCCGTTATTGTGGCCGACGTGAACCGCACATGCCGGGGATGGTTCGAATATTTCAAGCATAGTCACAAAAGGACCTTTCGCCCGGTGGATGGGTGGATACGGCGGCGTCTGCGGAGCATACTGCGCCGACAGAACAAACGTAAAGGCATCAGCCGGGGCTACGACAACATCCGATGGCCAAACCGATTCTTTCAGGACCTTGGGCTCTTCAGCCTGGAAGCAGCCCATCGTACCTTGATCCAGTCCTCATGAGGTAAAACCACCGACCGGAGAGCCGGATGCGGGAGATCCGCATGTCCGGTTCGGAGGGAGGGGCGGTGCAAACCAATGCACCGTTCCTACCCCTATAGGCTTTTGGAAACATTACCGGGCCCCCACCTCCGTGGGGGTGACGTTTTGGGAGGGGTTCGAGACAGAGGAAAGTCCGTGGGACAGGTCGGCTTCATTTGCCGAGCCGGGGCTCGGCGGTCCCAGGGAAAGGCAGCGGTTGACGGAAGGGAAGGTGAAAGCATGAACGATCGTGAATGGAAGGCGCAGAAGTGTCAGAACCGGGAAGAGCGGAAACACCATCACCGGTCCCTGGTGCCCCGGGTGGTGGACGAACTGGTGGAGTCGTGCAGCAGGGAGGGGTGTTTCGACCACGTGGGCCCCGATCCCATTCCCTCCCGGGACGATGTGGTGGACATCGTTCAGCGGGCCCTCAAAATGCTCTACCCGGGCTATTTTCTTCCAACGAAGCTGGACGAATTCAACCTGCCCTATTACTACGGCCAGGAGGCCACCGCCTTTTTTGACATCCTCTCCCGGCAGATCGGCCTTTCCCTGAGGCACGACTGCCTGCGGAACGACCTGGAATGCCTCAACTGCGAAGAACGGGGGGAGGAGGAAGCCCTGCGCTTCATGCAGCAGCTTCCCCCGTTGAGGCACATTCTGGCCACGGACGTGAGGGCCGCCTACGAGGGAGATCCGGCGGCGGGAAGCTACGATGAAATCATCTTCAGCTATCCCGGCCTCTTCGCCGTGACCGTGTACCGCATCGCTCACCTTTTGCATGAACGGAAAATTCCCCTCATGCCCCGCATCATGTGCGAATACGCTCACAGCATCACGGGAATCGACATCCATCCGGGGGCCGAAATCGGGGAGAGCTTTTTCATCGACCACGGCACGGGCCTGGTGATCGGGGCAACCACCGTCATCGGCCGAAGGGTCCGCATCTACCAGGGAGTGACCCTTGGAGCCCTTTCCCTGCCCAAGGACGGTGTTCAGCAGCTGCGCACCCACAAGCGTCATCCCACCATCGAAGACGACGTCATCATCTATTCGGGAGCCACCATTCTGGGAGGGGAAACGGTCATCGGCGCAAGGTCGGTCATCGGAGGGAATGTGTGGCTCACGGAATCGGTTCCCCCGGACATGAAAGTCTTCATGAAAAAACCCGAGCTCGTTTATGTGGGCCCCAAAAAGGAAGGGCAGCAAGGGGAAGGGCCGCGGTGACGCGGGGCCATGGATCCATGGGAAGGGGCCCTGGCTGAGCGCCCATTCCCCCCCTTCTTCCATTGAAAAAAAGCCCTTTGGCGCTTGTGAGAAGAATCTCTTTGACGAAGCCGTTCTTTTTGGATATGCAATGTTTTACAGAAAGCGCTCTCGAAAGGTTGCGAGCAACCCGGGTTTTCTGTGAATTCATCTCTCGCGCTCACTGTTCCCGTTGACGCTGGCAGCAACACCTTTTCCCGCTCACTCCAGCCTCCTATCCATCGCTCTTGCACCCGCGGCACTTTTGAAGGAAACATCGCGCATCCTTTTCCGGCCTTTTGGCGCAACTTTTGTGAACAATTTCATTCAATGATCTTCCCTGCTGCCCAAGGGCACGGAATCATTGAATGAAGGGAACCCGAGGCTGTTCAGATCAACATTCCGGCCTTTCAACGTTTCTGATCCGCGCTCCCGCGGAGCAACGTTTCCAGCTTTTTCAGATGACCATATTCGGGTTTTTTCACGGTGCACCGTTCATGAAAAGGGTGATCGCCCCTGGAAAACACCCCTGAACCAGGAGCTTGAACCTCAAGCCCCTGGCGCCATGAAGGAGACTTCATGATCGCGGAACTCCACGACCGTCCGGTCATTGTCTTCGGTTGCGGCAACCTTCTTTTCGGGGACGATGGATTCGGCCCGTCCGTGATCGAGCGGCTCAACAAGGAATATGCCCTTCCCCCCTGCGCTTTCGCAGCGGATGTGGGCACCAGCGCCGGAGACCTTCTCTTCGACTTTCTCCTCTCACCCGTCAAGCCCACGCACCTTTTCATCGTGGACGCCATGTTCCAGGAAGGAAGGGCGCCGGGGGAACTGTTCGAAACGCACACGGAAAACCTGGCCCGGAAAGAAGCGGCAGACTTTTCCCTGCACCAGTTTCCTTCCGTGAACCTTCTTCAGGAGCTGCAGGATCCCGGCGGGGTCACGGTGCGCATTCTCGCCGTTCAGATTGGCAGCATTCCCGAGGAAGTCCGGCCGGGGCTTTCCCGAGAAGTGAACGGGGCGGTGGATGCAGCCTGCCAGTGGCTGCTGCGCGAGATTCACGCCACAGAAGCATGACCACGCCTGATGCTTGAATGGTGCCCCATGCAGCCCCGGCCCATGCGAAGACTCAAGCCCCGCTGGCTCAACCTCCGTGGCGCGGCCCACTGGAAAACACGTCGTAAGCCGGCCGCTGCGGGGGATAACTCCACGGCTCAATCTCCATGGCGCGGCGCACCGGAAAACACAGTGCTTTTGTGTGCGTCATTGCAGGCGCGTACGGGTGCCGCACCCACCCAGGGCGCACCGGAGAACACAGTGCTCCGGAAAACACTGTGCTTTTGTGTACATCGTGCTTTTGTGTACGTCATTCCCGCGAAGGCGGGAATCCAGTTCTTTTTCGAACGAGGGGGTTTTCAGTTCAACTTTGCAAGCAAGCCTTATTGCCACGGGAAAGCCCAGCGAAAGTGAACAGGACATTTTTGTGAGGGAGGCGTTATGAGCAGAAAGACTGTCGGATCCGTCATGGTCGTGGGCGGGGGCATCACGGGAATCCAGGCGACCCTGGACCTCGCCGATTCGGGCTACTACGTGTACCTGGTGGAAAAGAGCACGGGCATCGGTGGCGTCATGTCCCAGCTGGACAAGACCTTCCCCACCAATGACTGCGCCATGTGAATCCTCTCGCCCAAGCTGGTCGAGTGCGGTCGGCACTTGAACGTGGAATTGCTGACGAAATCGGAAGTCATGGCCATTTCAGGCGAAGAGGGAAATTTCACCGTGGTGGTGAAAAAAGATCCCCGTTACGTGGACATGGAAAAATGCATCGCCTGCGGCATCTGTGCGGAGAAATGCCCCAAGAAGGTGGACGACCCCTACAACATGGGCGTGTCCAAGCGCAAAGCGGCCTACATCAAGTACGGCCAGACGGTCCCCCTGAAGTATGCCATCGACGGCGAAAACTGCATTTACTTCACCAAGGGCAAGTGCAGGGCCTGCGAGAAATACTGTCCCACGGGGGCCATCAACTTCCATGAAAAGGAAGTGATCCTGCCCCTCAATGTGGGGGCCGTGGTCCTTGCTCCGGGCTTCAAACCCTTCGATCCCACTCCTTACGAAAACTTCGGCTACAAAAGAGTCCCCGACGTGGTGACAGGGCTTGAGTACGAGCGGCTGCTTTCCGCGGGAGGACCCTGCCTCGGCCACCTGACCATGCCTTCCACGGGCAGGGAGCCCCGAAAGATCGCGTGGATCCAGTGCGTGGGTTCCCGTGACATCAGCCGCTCCAGCAACGGCTACTGCTCCACCGTCTGCTGCATGTACGCCATGAAGCAGGCCCTGGCCACGGCGGAGCACCTGAGCGGCGGAAAGCTGGAGCGGACCGTTTTTTACATGGACATCCGCACCCAGAACAAGGAGTTTGAGCGCTACTACGAAACGGCCCGGGAAAAGGGCGTGCGCTTCATCCGGTCCCGGCCTCACTCGGTGGATCCGGGCCACGGCGGCACGGGGGTCCAGGTGGAATATGTGACGGAAGAGGGCAAACCGGCGGTGGAAGACTTTGACCTCCTGGTCCTCTCCATCGGCATGGAGCCGGCCCAGGACGTGGAAAAGCTCGCCTACCTCATGGACTGCCGCCGGGATCATTACGGTTTCATCGCCACCCACCCCTTCGACCCGGCCGTTTCCAGCCGAAAGGGGATCTACGTGGCCGGTGCGGCCCAGGCTCCCAAGGCCATTCCCCGGTCCGTGACGGAAGCGTCGGCGGCGGCGGCCGAAGCGGCTCGCTCCCTCTCCGCGGCCAAAGCCTCCCTCACCACGGAAAAGACCTATCCCCCCGAAAGGGACATTTCCCGGGAGCCGCCCCGGGTGGGGGTTTTCGTGTGCGCGTGCGGCATCAACATCTCGGGCACGGTGGATGTGAACCAGCTGGCCGACTATGCCCGGAACCTGCCGGGGGTCGCTTTCGTGGAAAACAACATGTTCACCTGCTCCACGGACACCCAGGTGCTCATGGCGGAAAAGATCCGGGAGCACAACCTGAACCGCATCGTGGTGGCCGCCTGCACCCCCAGAACCCATGAACCCCTCTTTCAGGACACGCTCCGGGAATGCGGCCTCAACCCCTACCTCCTGGAGATGGCCAACATCCGCAACCACAACTCCTGGGTCCACGTGGGAGACCCCGAAAAAGCGACGGTGAAGGCCAGGGACCAGGTGCGCATGGCGGTGGCCAAGGCCGCTCTCAATGCCCCCCTGGAGCAGCCCCGGGTGAACGTGATTCAACAGGCCATGGTGGTGGGGGGAGGCCTGGCGGGCATGAGCGCCGCCATCAACCTGGCGGACCAGGGCCACCAGGTGGCTCTCGTGGAAAAATCCCATCGGCTGGGGGGAGTGGCCTGGCGCCTCACGGAAACCTGGAACGGGCTGCCCGTGCGCCCGTATCTCACGGAACTCATCCACAAAACGGAAAACCATCCCCTCATCAAGGTCTACAAAAACGCCCGCATCAAAACCTGCAAGGGATCCGTGGGCGATTTTACAAGCGATGTGGAAAGCGGGGGCAGGACCCGGACGCTCCGGTACGGGGCCGCCGTTTTCGCCACGGGGGCTCACGAACACGAACCCCGGGAATACCTCTACGGCCAGGACCCGCGCATCATGACGCACCTGCAATTCGATGCGGAAAAGCGGGAACACCCCGAAGGAGTGGAAAAAGCGTCGAGTGTGGTGTTCATTCAGTGCGTGGGGTCTCGGGAGCCGGAAAGGCCCTACTGCAGCCGCGTCTGCTGCACGCACACGGTGCACACGGCCGTGAAGCTCAAGGAAATGAACCCCGAAATGGACGTTTACGTGCTCAACCGGGACATGCGCACCTACGGGGAGCGGGAAGACCTCTACCGCAAGGCCCGAGAACGGGGGGTCATCTTCATCCGCTTCACGCGCGCGGAGAAGCCGCGGGTCCTGCAGGAAAAAGGCGCCCTGCTGGTGGAAGTTCAGGATCCCATTCTCCAGCGCCCCCTGAAGCTTCCCGCGGAGTACCTGGTGCTCGCCACGGCCATCGTGCCCAACGACATCAACGAACTGGTGGACCTGTACAAATGCGGCCTGAACGAAGACGGATTCCTCAACCAGGCCCACCCCAAGCTTCGTCCCGTGGACATGCCCGTGGACGGGCTTTTCCTGGCGGGGCTCTGCAACTATCCCAAGCCCATCGACGAGGCCATCTCCCAGGGGAAAGCGGCGGCGGCCAGGGCGGGGGTCATACTGTCCAAAAACATCATGCAGCTGGACGCCATCAAGTCGTACGTGACGGAAAAGTGCGACGGGTGCGCTCTCTGCCTGGACGTTTGCCCCTATGCGGCCATCAGGATGGAGGAGCACGGGTCCAACGGCCACACCTTCAGGAGAGTGGCCACGGACAGCGCCCTGTGCAAAGGGTGCGGTCTGTGCGAATCCACCTGCCCCAAGGAAGGGGTCCTGGTGCACGGGTTCACCCTGCCCCAGCTGAAGGCCCAGGTGGATGCGGCCCTGGAGAGTTGAAGGGCGGGGACGGTGCCAGGGCCACGGTTGCCGTCGGCCACAAATGCCCATGGACCATGAATTAATGGCATGGTTGCAGTGGGTGATGGAGGAGGGTGGAAGCCAAAGCGGTGGGCACAAAAACCCGTGCCCACCCTACGAAACTGCATACCGTTCGGGCTGAGCCTGTGGAGGCCCGAAAACTCAAAAATCAGTGTTCGTGCAGAAAGGAGATGGATTCATGTCCACTTCATTTGAACCGGTCATCATCGGTTTTTTGTGCAACTGGTGTGCTTACGCGGGAGGGGACCTGGCCGGCGTGGGCAGGCTCCAGTATCCGCCCAACATGCGTCCCATCCGGGTCATGTGTTCAGGCATGGTGAGCCCTGAACTGGTGCTCCATGCCCTGAAGCAGGGAGCGGACGGCGTCATGGTGATGGGGTGACACCCGGGAGAATGCCATTACCTGGAAGGTAATCACAAGGCACTCGCCCGGGCACAGGCCCTCAACGTGGTCCTGGAAAACGCGGGAATCGATCCCGCCCGATTCACCCTCCAGTGGGTCTCCTCCGCCGAGGCCCCAAGGTTTGCGGAAGTGGTGACGCAGTTCACGGAAAAGATGCGGTCCCTCGGTTCCAATCCCCTGAAAAAGGACCGGGTCGCCGCCGCTTGACCCTGGAACCCCTTTGGGGCTGAAAAGAGACCCTGGAAGCTTTTTCAGCCCCCTTACTAACCCGGAGGTGAATCTATGACGGTCAAAGTAGCGGAAGAATGGCTCAATGCATGTGCGGGATGCGAAATCTCCGTGGTGGATATGGGAGAGCGGCTCCTGGACGTGTTGAAGCTGGTCCGGTTCGTGCACATCCCCGTGCTCATGGACCACAAGCATTTGGGCCAGCTGGGGAACGGGCATCACATCGAGCTTCCCGAAGCGGATGTGGGCATCCTCACGGGGGGCATCAAAAACGAGGAACACCTGGAAGTGGCCCTGGAAATGCGGAAAAAGTGCAAGACCATCGTGGCCATGGGCACCTGCGCCACCCACGGGGGCATTCCGGCTCTTTCCAACACCTACCACAACCAGGAGATCCTGGACCGGTACTATTCCACGGAGACCACCGATCCTGTGAGCAGTTATCCCGGCGAGGGCATCCCCGCCCTGCTGGACCGCTGCTACGCCCTGGACGAGAAGATCCGGGTGGACGTCTACCTCCCGGGGTGCGCTCCCCATCCGGACCTGGTTTTTGCGGCCCTGGCGGCGCTGGCCACGGGCACGGAACTGAAACTCCCGGACAAAAGCGTTTGCAACGAATGTCCCACCTTCCGCCAGGGAAAGGGGCAGCTCAGTCAAATGAGGCGCTTTCTGCAGGCGCCCTTTTACAAGGCACCCGATGAACCCCTGGATCAGATGCGCTGCCTCCTGGAGCAGGGGCTGCTCTGCATGGGCCCCGTCACCCGGGGAGGATGCGGCGGAAACAAAATCACCCCCCGCTGCATCGCCGCCCGCGTTCCCTGCCGCGGCTGCCACGGACCCGTGCAGCAGGACGGCAACCAGCTCCTGGACATGCTCAACGCTTTGGCGTCCAACGGAATCGACATTCAATCCCTGCCGGAATACACTTCCCTTTCCAGGTTTTCCGGCGCCCACGGCATTCTCAGCCCCAAGGGGAAATGAGAGGAGGCTCAGCCCATGTCCAAAACGATCAACATTTCTCCCATAACCCGCATCGAGGGGCATGCGTCCATCGCCATTCAGCTCGATGACCAGGGGGACGTGGCCGACGCCAAGGTGCACGTCATGTCCCTTCG
>PXBG01000152.1 GCA_003566995.1 Syntrophobacteraceae bacterium | reverse complement strand
CAGACCGACTGAGCCTCTCTTGAGCGGTCCCGAGTTTTTTCCATCCCCATTTTTGTCACCGACCATCATGGCACGACTGAGGCAAGCGCAAAAGGTGGTGTTCTCGGAGCGCTTACCCTTTACCGGCAGGACGGCGAAGTTGGAACCTCCCTCCTGGAAAATGAGCTGCATGAGGCGCATTTCTGTGGTATTTGAACAGATTGCTTCTCGCCGTCGAGCCCGTCACAAGTTAAAGGCTCATGAGGGAGGCTCACAGTTCCTCACAGGCCATGACCACCTGCAACCCGATCACTTTCCAACTCATGCGGACAGCAAAGCATTCACCAAAAATGGAAACTCACGCTAAACATTCCTGAAAACATTTTGAGGAGAAAAGCCATGAGCGACCAGCAGGACAGCCCCGCGTCAAAACCCCGTGTTCAAATCAATCCCCCGGTTTTTTTCGGCTCGGCAGCCTTGATTGTTTGTTTTGTATTTCTAGCCATGGTTGCACCAGAGAGAGTGGGAACATTTTTTGGCAGTGTCCAGGAATGGATCACCCACTCCGCCGGCTGGTTCTATGTCCTGGCAGTGGCCACCTTTCTCATTTTTGTGGTGCTGCTGGCACTTTCCAATTTTGGACGAATCAAACTGGGACCGGATCACAGTGAACCCGACTACAGCTACGTCTCATGGTTTTCCATGCTCTTTTCAGCGGGCATGGGCATCGGGCTCATGTTTTTCGGGGTTGCCGAACCGGTGATGCACTACACCAGTCCTCCCGTGGGAGAACCAGGGACGGTGCTCGCCGCTCGCGAAGCCATGAAAATCACTTTTTTTCACTGGGGGCTGCACGCCTGGGCCATCTATGCCGTTGTTGCCCTGTCTCTTGCCTATTTCAGCTACCGCCAGGGCCTTCCCCTGACCATCCGATCTTCTTTCTACCCCATGATCGGCGACCGCATTTACGGTCCCATAGGGCATGCGGTGGACATCTTCGCCATTCTCGGCACCATGTTCGGGGTGGCCACCTCCCTCGGATTTGGAGCCATGCAGGTCAATTCGGGACTGGCCTACCTTTTTGGCATCCCCACCACCATCACGGTTCAATTCATTCTCATCGGCATCATCACCGCCATTGCAACCATTTCTGTCGTTCTCGGCCTGGACGGGGGCATTCGCCGCCTCTCGGAACTGAACATGATTCTGGCCGTGGGACTGCTGGCCTTTGTCCTGGTCATGGGACCCACCGTATTCCTCCTTCAGACCCTGACCCAGAACATCGGCGCCTACGTAGCGGACATCGTGGACAAGACTTTCAATCTTTACGCTTATGAGCCCACCACATGGATCGGCGGATGGACCCTGTTCTACTGGGGCTGGTGGATTGCCTGGGCCCCTTTCGTGGGCATGTTCATTGCCCGTGTGTCCCGGGGAAGAACCATACGGGAATTCGTGCTGGGCGTGCTCCTTGTGCCCGTAGGGTTCACGTTCATGTGGATGACCTTCTTCGGCAACACGGCCCTCCACATGATCATGATCCAGGGAATCACGGAGCTGGGATTCGCGGTGGCAGCGGACACCACCATGGCTCTCTTCGAATTCTTCGAGCACCTTCCCCTTTCCACGCTCACATCCCTGGTGGCCACCATTCTCGTGGCGACCTTTTTCGTGACCTCCTCCGACTCGGGCTCACTGGTGATCGACATGCTCGCTTCGGGAGGAGAGGAAGACGCGCCCGTCTGGCAGAGAATTTTTTGGGCCGTGAGCGAGGGCATCGTGGCGGCGGGACTGCTCCTGGCAGGCGGGCTGGGTGCCTTGCAAACAGCCTCCATTGCCAGCGCGCTGCCCTTCACAGTCATCATGCTCCTCATGTGCTGGTGCCTGTGGCGCGCCCTGCACGTGGAAGTGATCAAACGCTCAACCCTTCGCAGCGCGGTGCTCATGCCCGATGTGGCTCACAAGCCTGTGTCGTGGAAAAATCGCCTGAGCACGATGCTGCATCATCCCACAAAAGCAGAGGTCCTGAATTTTATTCAAAACACCGTCAAACCTGCACTGGAAGATGTGGCCGGCGAACTGGAACGACGAAACATGGATGTGCGCGTGGACCAGAAAGAAGATGGAAGGGTCTGGCTGGAAGTCCTTCACGGTGAGGAAATCGACTTCTACTACTCCGTCCGCCCAAGAACCTACTCTCCTCCGGCTTTCGCCATGCGCGACACCAAAACCAGAAGGGGTGAAGAGCTCAAATACTACCGTGCTGAAGTTCACCTGAGCGAGGGGGGCCAGGACTACGACCTGATGGGCTGGACCCGGGAACAAATCATTTCCGACGTCATCGACCAGTACGAAAAGCACCTGCACTTTCTCCATGCCATGCGATGATCCACCATGAGGCAGCGGGCTGTTTCATTGCCACTTTTCTCCGCCTGCCCCTTTTCTTTTGGGCGCAAAAGGGTGAGCATTCGACAGTCCGTTGCCTCGTGACGGCATGACAAAGGAGGGGTTGCGAGCCCACTCCCCAATTTCCTTCCGGAATGGCGTTCATGCAAACCAAAATGGCCGCAATCTTTTGGGTTACATGTTTTTTCCTGTGTGTGTTCTGCACAGCGGAAGACCAGGCGCATGCACAGGAAAAACTGAGGGATTCAAGGGAAAAACTCCTCCTCATCTACGACCCTTCTCTGCGTGACACAGCCGCCCGGATACACCAATCCTACCCCACCATCAAACGGGAGCTGGAGAGCCTTCTCCACATGTCCCTGGTTTCCGAAGCACGCGTGGTCCTCATGGAGGACCGGGAAACTTTCCAGTCTCTCAGTGGAAGCCCTTTCACAAGGGCTTTTGCGGTGCCCCGGCAAGACCTGATCGTGATGCATGTGCCCTCGGGGGTGCAGTGGGTGACGCTCCGTGATGTTTTCAAACACGAACTCTGTCACCTCCTGCTGCACGAAAACATTTCAGATCACCTTTTGCCCCGCTGGCTGGATGAAGGCATTTGCCAGTGGGTCAGCGGAAGTCTGGGGGAGATCATCGCCGGCAGCGAACCCAGCGCCACACACCTGCTCACAGTGACGCACAAGCCCTTCCCCTTTCACGCGCTGGAAAGGAGCTTTCCCCGCGAGCGAATTCCCATGCTCATCGCCTACCACCAGAGCAGAAAATTTGTGGAATACCTCTCCTCAACCTACGGCAGTGGAAGCGTGGTGGAACTTTTGCTCCATCTCGAGAGGGGTGCCAACGTGGAGACGGCCATGCTAAGGGTTTACGGGGCTGGGCTTGAAGAGCTGGAAGGTGAATGGCACGGGGAGCTTCGCAGCCACCATGCCGTTTTCGTCTGGTTGAGCCGCCACATCCACCACATCATTTTTGCCCTGTTGCCCGTTTTCGTTGTGGTGGTCGTGTTGATCAGAGGCCTCAAACGCCGCAGAATGGATGAAGAAGAGGAAGAGGAAGAGGGTGATGAGTCCTGAAACGGCAGTGCTGGCCGACATGCAAAGCTGAAGAGAAAAACCTCCCCCGAACAGGGATGAAGGACTTTTTGTGCGCTAATCTTCCCCTTTCCCTCCTTCGCTCCTGCTTTTGCTATCGGGCGAGAATCGCTGGCTCTGACGCCAGGACACACTGTCACAGACGGAACACATGGGAAGCTTTTCCCCCTCTTCCCTGCACTCATATTCATTGGCACAGGCATTACACCGATATTTTCCAGGCTGCACTTCGCTCCCCGCAATGATTTTTTCTTTGGTCATGATGCAAACTCCTGGCTTCAAAGTGGCACTGTTCTGAATTGAACGAGGTTTCGCAGGAAGCTGCCACCATCTCCCATTTCGTTGGCAAAACCTCACCATTCCCCTGACGGAAAACCCCTCCGGTGAATTTTATCAACTTGTTTCAAAGGGCATCCCCGGACTCCCCGGCCGGAGCCTCGGGAATGACGCCCACTGCCCCCTCATCGGCCACAGCATCAGAGGGGGGTTCTTCTGAAACACCCTCGAGCTCCTGTGGCACACTTTGAGGCGGCTCGCCATCTTCGGTCACCCCGGGAACATCCCCTTGAGGAGAGTCGGGCAGGGGCGGAGGAGGCGGCACCACCTTGCCCTCGGCGAAAAGGGAAAGTTCGTGCAACTGGCCATCTTTTTCGAGCCGAATGCTTTTTTGCTCTATTTTGACCACTCTGAAATCACCCACCTGGTCCCCTTCCCTCACCGAAATGTAAGGGGAACCTGCCTGGCCATCGGAAGCCCTCTGAGGAGCACGGCCCCCTCTGCTTCGAAGAATGGCTCTCTTGTTTTCGCCAAAAACCATCACAGCGTCCAGCTGCAGGGACCGGAGAGCCGCATCGGAAGATCTGGCAGTGGAAGGGGTTGGGGTTTCCTCAACGTCCGGCCGGCGTTCCGGAGCAAAAAGGTTTTTTTCCACCATGGGGGAAGACCCATGAACCCCGGGGGAAACAAGCAATGTGCTGAAAAAGAGCACGGAAACTGTGAAAGGAGCTAACCTGGCCAACATGACATGTCTCCCAAAATGCAACATGGCTGATACATCTTCATGATTCCAACAATTCTGGCACAATTTCTTCATATCATATGGACTGGACCCGGGCGAACACATTTCCATGGGACGGGCAACAAGATGGGGACACGGGCAAAACCGCACGCATGGACTCGCCGGGGGCTCGGCTCGAAGCAGCACGAAATTCAATTTTCGTGCTGGAAGATGGTGAAGGAATTGACGCATCAGCAAAAAGTTTACTTTTCAAAAGGCATTTGTTAAGCATGCAACCAAATGGTTCGATAATTTTTTGAGCGGAGTCCCTATGCAGCACAACGGTTCGTTGCTCCACCTTTTTGAAAACAGATTCAGCCTGACGGAAGAACAGTCAAAACTTCTGCAACGCTCTCTTTTTTTTCAGGGAATTCCTTTGTTGGATGCCTTTGAGAAGGTGGGTGTGGCGGACGAAAATGGAATATTGAAAGCCTTGTCTTCCCACCTGGGCATGCAGCTTCTGGAGCGCGAGGACTACCCGGAAAAACCCGTTCTTCTGGAAGGGGTCTCCATGTTCTTTCTCCGCAAGCACGCCATCCTTCCCATAAAGGTGGAGAGCGGGCGCGTACGCGTGGTGATGAGCAACCCCCTGGATCTGCCCGTCATCAATCTCCTGTCCAATTACTTTGCGGACATGGAGCTGAACCTCTGCCTGGGCCAGCGTGAAGAGATCCGAACCGCCATTGACCGGCTGTACGGAGCTGCAGCCCGTGAGGCGGAAGCTCTTTCCCGGGATGGCGAAGGCGCACTGGTCACTCAGGATCTCTTTGAAGAAGACCTTGAGCACCTCAGGGGGCTTGCCCAGGAGGCGCCCATCGTCCGCCTCGTGAACGTCCTCATTTCCAGAGCCCTGGACATGAGGGCCTCCGACATCCACTTCGAACCCTTTGAACGCACCTTCCAGGTTCGGTGTCGTGTGGACGGCGTGCTCTTTGACCTGGACCAGCCCGCCAAAAACATGCAGGCAGCCATTGTGAGCCGCCTGAAGCTCATGGCCAACCTGAACATCGCCGAACGCAGGCTTCCCCAGGATGGAAAGATCAAGCTCAGGTTCGGAAACCGGGATGTGGACATCCGTGTCTCCACCGTGCCAACCATCTATGGGGAGAGCGTGGTGCTGCGGCTGCTGGCTCAGGAGAACGTGGACTACAACCTGAGTTCCGTCGGCATGGACAGGGACCAACTCACTTTGATCGAGGAACTCATCGAAAGACCCTACGGCATGCTGCTCGTGACGGGGCCCACGGGATCGGGTAAAACCACCACCCTCTATGGAGTTCTCAAAAATCTCAACTCCGTCAAAAGGAAAATCATCACCGTGGAAGATCCGGTGGAATACCAGATCAGCGGAATCAACCAGATTCAGGTCAAACCACAAATCGATCTGACCTTTGCCAATGCCCTGCGCTCCCTGGTGCGGCAGGATCCTGACGTGTTGCTCATCGGCGAAATCCGGGACAAGGAAACCGCCGACATCGCCATTGAGTCTGCCCTCACAGGACACCTGGTCCTTTCCACTCTTCACACCAATGATGCCCCGGGAGCCATCACCCGGCTGCGTGATCTTGGCATCGAATCCTTTCTCATGGCAGATTCCCTCCTGGCAGTCATAGCCCAGCGTCTGGTGAGAGTGCTTTGCTCCCACTGCAAGGAACCCTACACTGCCCGGGATGCCGATCTGAAACGCATACAAGCCGTTGTTCCAAACCTCCCCTCCACCGTGACCCTCTATCACAACAAGGGCTGCGACAGATGCGGCCACACAGGGTACCGGGGACGCCAGGGCATCTTCGAGTTGCTGAAAGTGAACGATGCCTTACGCTCTGCCATCGTGGGGGAAAAGAGCGGCGGGGAGATCGCTGAGATTGCCGCCCGCGAATCTTACCGTCCCCTTCTCCATCATGGGTACCGAAAAGCCCTGGAGGGAACCACAACCCTGTCGGAGGTTCTCAGGGTGACGAGCCTCTCCCTCAACGAATGAGAAATGAGCTGCGACCCATGAGAACCATCGGGTTTTTCTCAAGTGTCATCCAGGGTCATCAGAGGACCGCTCCCGCTGAGGAAGTCCTCCACTGGAGCGGGCATCAGGTGTTCCCCCCTTGTTTTCCTTGGAAGCTCTGCTCCATGCATGCGCAGAGATGGATGCCCTCACCCGGCCGGAAAACCTGAGAGTCCCTGGCCGCAGCAGACTTGGATCTATCATGGGTTTTTTCCAATACCAGGCACGTGATCTTGCAGGGGCGACACACAAAGGGGTGCTGGAGGCTGTCTCCGAGGCCGAAGCCGCGAGGAAGCTCAAGTCGGGAAGACTTTATCCTGTCAGCATCAAGGCCGTCAAAAGCCGTTCGCGCAGAAAGGTGCCCCAGGAACATGTCATTCGCTTCTTCTATGACCTTTCGGACCTTCTGGAAGCGGGTCTCCCCGTGGATCGCGCTTTGGCCCTCATCAGCACCAACCAGTCCCACAAGGTCTTTCGGCAGGTCGTGAAGGACCTGTTTGAGGAAGTGCAGGGGGGAAGCGACCTTTCCGAAAGCCTGGGAAAATACCGGGACGTTTTTGGAGATCTGGCAGATCACATGGTCAGAGCGGGTGAGGCGAGCGCGACGCTCGCACCCATTCTCAACAGATTTGCCCGATACCTGGAACAGCGAAAAGCATTTCGCCAAACGCTCATTTCTTCCATGATCTACCCGGGCATACTGCTCTTCACCAGCCTCATTTCCCTGGTGGTGCTGCTGGTTTACGTCATTCCAAATTTTGCGCAAATTTTTCAGGACCTGAACCAGGAAGTTCCCCTGCTCACGGAAATTCTTCTGCAGACGGGCATTTTCGTCGAGAACTACGGATGGATATTTCCCATTCTGCTGGGCATCGCCTTTTTTGGTGTCAAGTTTTCGCACCGTAACCCCAAAGTTCGGGGAACCCTGGACCGCCTTTTGTTTCGACTGCCTGTCACACGTTTTCTTGTCGTTCACAGTGAATTGACACGCTTTTGCCGAACTCTGGGAACCATGATGCAATCGGGAGTGCCCATGCTCAAATCACTGAGCCTGGCACAGGAAGTGCTCATGAACACGGTGCTCAGGAACTCTTTGTCCACCCTGCACAGGGAAATCAAAGCGGGCCATTCCATGAGCAATTTTTTCCGCACTCAAAGCATTTTTCCTCCCCGCATGGGAACCATGCTTCGCATCGCGGAGGAGCAGGGAAACCTGGCCAGCGGTCTTCTGGGACTGGCCGAATATTTCGAAAGAGAAGTCCACCGGACCATACAGCGACTCATGACTTTTCTGGAACCGGCGGTGATCCTGTTCACGGGAACCATCATCGCCATCATGGTGATAAGCATGTTCACGGCCATATTTGGCATTCATGACATCCAATTCTAGGGAAAAAGCGTCCTGACACCCTTCGTACCGGTGAGGGACCGATGCCATAAAAGGCAAAGATGAAAAAGAAAATCAAAGTTTTCCCTTCCATTGCCAACTCCCGGGGATTCACGCTCATGGAGATCGTCCTGGTGCTCATCATCCTGGGTTTGACGGCAAGCCTTGTCATTCCAAGGGTTGGGGGAGGATGGAAGAGAATGGAAGACCGGGAATTTTTGCAGGAATTCACCCAGGTGCTGAGAAGCAGCCGGTTGTATGCCATGAACTCCAACCAGGTGGTGGCTTTCAGGCTCAATGGGGAGGAGCGCGCCTACGGCAAGAGCCGCCCCCCTTCCAACAGCATTCCGCAAAATGTGGACATTTTCGCGGATGGATTGGATCGTGACCCCGAGTCCGGAGATTTCATGATCCTTTTCTATCCTGACGGCAGCATGACAGGCACTGACCTGGAAATTGTTTTTGATGGGGAACGGATTTTCCGCATCCACATCCACCCCCTTTTCGGGACTGTGGAAGTGGCGGAGGGCGGGACACAATGACCCCCCTGCCTTTTCCAAACCACCACAGAGAAAAAGGCTTCACTTTCCTGGAAGTGATGGTCAGCCTCCTCATCGGCACCGTCGTCATAGGGGGGGTCATGGGAGTCCTTTCCGCCTCCCTTAAGTACACGAACCGGTTGCAGGAAAAAACACTCATTCAGCCCGTCCTGGAAGCGGTGGCTCAGGAGATCATCGCCGATCCTCAATCCGCCGAAACGGGCCCTGTGGTGGCCCGGGGATTTTCCGGAGAACCCTCCGTGGAGGTTTTCGTAACGGAAGTGGAAGAAGGGGGAATGATCATGACCAACCAGGCCGAAAACCTTCGCAGAATTCAGCTCCGTTACCGGGGAGAAATCCTGGAGTTCAGCCTCATTGTTCCGCCGGAACTTTGACGCATGCTCCCTTCTCCCGCCATGGAGAGCATGGCCCGTCTTTTGCCATGGGACGCTAATTTTATGAGCGTGACACGAACATCTCAAAAGCCTTCTTTTGGCATGGACCTTGGCTATGGGGACAGTCAGGGTGGATTCACCCTGCTGGAATTGCTCCTGGCCACTTTCATTGCCTCCCTTGTCATGGGAATGCTCTCCGTTGCCCTCACCTTTTCCCTGGGCATGTGGGAAAGGGAGCAGAATCGCCAGCACGACAGCGCCGAGAGCATGGTGGATCTGCTCAAGTTCCAGCTGGCTGGCCTGGACACAAGTCCTTTGCCTCTTGGGGAGCAGCCGGAACCTCTCTTTTTAATGAAGGAGGATTCCATCGTTTTCGTCACAGCCCATTCCGTCAAGGCCATCTCCGGAGGAGCGCCCGCCGTGGTGCGCTATCTCTTCGATGCCGCTGAAAATCGTCTTTTTTATGGAGAGATTCCCTTTTCACCTCACCGTTTGAAGATGATCGAGGAGTTTCTGGAAACCACACCATCCGGTCAAAGGGAAGCCCGTCTTTTCTTTTCCGTGGACATGGAGGAGTTTTCCCTGCTGGCAGAGCAGGAAGAACAGGAGGACTTTTCCACGGAACTGACAGAGGAAACCATTCCTCAAGTGGTCATTGTGAATTGGCAGCGAGAGGGGGAAGCACACGTCCGTACAGTTGTCCTGAGAACCAACTATCTGTTTCCACCCGTTGCCGTGGCGCCCCGCACCGGAACTACCCCCAGGTCGCCCTTTTAGAGCTGAAAAAACACCCATGAAAGAAAAATTCTCCACATTCGGGCATTCTTTTTTTCATAAAGCCGGCAGCACCGTTTGCACAAGACTTTCGAGGGAAGATGGTGTGGTGATCATTGCAGCTCTCTGGATCACAGCTCTGATCATGTGGTTTGCCCTTCAGGTCAGCGTTGAAAGCAGACTCAAAGGTGAAGAGCAGGTTCATCAAATCCGAAAATCCCAGGCCCTTCACCTGGCCATGGGAGGGTGCTACGAAGCCCTGGCCCGCATGGGTGAAACTCCTTCGGACCTTTTTTCTCAAGACCATGTGAATGCCTCCTGGATGCCCAACGGCCACCCCAACGTGGTGAAATATGAAACGGGAGAAGCCGTCGTTTACATGGAACGGGAAACGGAGAAAATCAATGTGAACTCGGCGCCTCCCCATGCCCTGGCCATGGTGGCTGAACAAGCCGGACTTTCCCAAAGGGATGCGGAGCACCTGGCTCAGGCCATTGGAGAGTTCATCCATCCAGGCGGGTCGCCCCACATGGATTTGGGGGAGAGGAGCCTGTACGACCAGGAAAACCTGCAGGAAGGCGGCTTCGGTGGCCCCCTCACGAGCATTGACCAGCTCCTTTTGATGCCGGAGGTGACACACCAGCTTTTTTACGGGCACGACATGCCGCGGAGCGATGCGCGCCAGGACAAAAAAACAGCCCGCCCAGCCATCCTGCCGCAAAAGGATTCTTTATTTGATCTGTTCACAACCCATGGTAATAATGTTGTTCTGGAAACTGATGAAGAAGATTTCATGGAGAAAATATACACTTGGGAAAGTGGTGAAATATACCGCATCCTGTCCTGGGGCGTCAGCGCAGCGGGCCCCCCCGGAGTGGTCATCTGGATGGTGGTGCGTTTCGCTCCTGGCACCGAACGGGGATATGAAGTTCTCCAGCGAAAAATCTTATAGAACCACACACAATTTTTGAGAGGAAGTTCAAGGATGCTGAAGGGCCTTTTGAAGCATCGCATCAAGGAATTCACCGCAGTATACGTGGAACCCAAGCGCGTGGAATTGGTCAGAGGATTTCGACCGTGGCGCACCTGGCAGATGGATCCCGCCGAACAACACACAGCCTCGGAAGGTGAAAGCGTTTTTGAACTCCTTCAGCGGCTCCATTTGAAGCCCAGAGGAGGCAAGGGCAATGCGCTCATCGTCGTGCTCCCCCGCATCTATTACAGCTGTCACAGAGAACATTATCCGGCGGCCCTGGGGGAGCAGATCAACGAAGCCGTGAGCTTTGACTGGCAGGAAAATGTCTTTTACGAACCGGAAAGCACCCTTCACTTCTCCGCTTCACCCGTATTCCTTGAAAAACAATTTTCGGTGGGCATTTTCTCCATACAGACTGCCGTCTACAACAAGTTTTTTCAGGCACTCAACGGGAATGCCTTTGAAAATTACGCCGTGATTCCCAGTGCCCTGGCCCACAAAGCTTCACTGGCCCACCTTCCAAGGGAGAGGGAACATGAGGAAGGGGTTCAGATTCTGGCCCGTGCCGTGGATGATTCGCACCTGGAAGTCTGCCGGTTCCTGAACGGTGAACTGCTTGATTCCATGATCCTGGGAAGAAGCCCCTATGACACCATGATTTTCGCCGAGCGCATGAAAAGCATGCAGCAGGACGAAAGCACAGTTCCCGGGGCATCCATTCACCTCATGGTGTCGAACGAAGAAGAGCCATCAAAAGCCGCACAGGAGCTGATTCAGACGGATCTTTCCTTTCAGCTGCAGAGATTGGAGAGCTCTTTCATCGCCCAGTGGATGCGCCACTTCATCGAACAGGATTCGGTGCGAAGCTTTGAGCGGGAATTGATGTTCAAACCATGGGAAGTGCCCAGGGTCGTGTGGCCCATGGTGACCGCAATCCTCCTGTTCACACTCTATGCCGCCCACCAGAGCTATTCTCACGATGCCCTTCAAAATGAAGTGCGGGCCCAGCGCCAGGAGGTCCTGGCTCTGGAGAGGCAGTGGAGACCCATAGAAGAGCTTCAGACGCGCATCACAAAATTTGAGGAAGACAAGAAAACCCTTGCGGAGTTCAGTGACAGGAACATCCCCTTGCTGGATCTCATGAATCTTCTCAGCATTGTCACCCCGGAAGACACATGGGTCAACTATCTGTCCATCCGTGACAACAGGCTCATGCTTCGTGGAGAAAGCAAGTCCGCCATCCGTTATTTGTCAGAGCTTTCCAGGCTCGAAGGATTTTCTGATGTGCGCTTTGCTTCTCCCGTCACCAGAAACCCCGCATCAGACCTGGAGCGCTTCAATCTTCAATTGCAGCTGGAAGCGTCCAGGCTCATGGAGACCTTTGCTGCCATGCGCCAGGACAAAACTGATGCAATGACCGGTGAAGATGCCTTCCAGGATCTGACCATGCCCCTGAAGGACGAAGAACGCGAAAGCCCGGAACTCCCTGAAAACATTGAAACTGCCACCATTTATTGAACGGAGGCCCTCCATTCACAGGATCAATGAACCATGAACCATTCCATGCCCGCACTCTGGGTGCACATAAAAAAACACCGGTATTCCATCATTTCCGTGGCCGCTGTTCTGCTGGTGCTTCTGCTGATCCACCTGGTGATGCTCGCTCCCTTGCGGGCTGAAAAAGACACTCTCGAAAGCCACCACACCCAGCAGAAAGAACTGGCCGAAAGGTACGGCGAAAGGCTGAAACAGGCAGGAAACATTCGGGAAAACCTGCAAAGAAGACAGGATGAACTCACCGTCATGCAAAAGCGGCTCTTCCGTGGAAACGACCCTTATCAGCTGGCCGCCTCCATGGGAGATCAGCTCTCCAAAGGCGGGGAGCAACACGCCTTGGAAGTCAAGACCTACCAGGTCCTTGCCAGCAAGGAGTATGGCCTTTACCAGGAAGTGCATCTGAGGTTCAACCTGCAAGCGGATGTGAGGGGCCTGCATCACTTTCTTCAGACCATTCATGAGATGGAAACGGCCATGGTGGTTCAGGAGATCAATATTCAAAAGATTCAGAGGCGAGCCGGACCGGATCTGGTGGTCAACGTGATTCTCGCAGCACTCATGGAAATAAACGGAAGATCATGAAGAGCCGGAGCATCAGGCCCTTGAAGGCTCCATGGGTCCAGGAAGCACCCCTTTCCGGAAAAGCGCAGCTCACCGTCGCTCCCGGACAGGCGGTGGCCGGGGAGTTTGAATGGAAGCGATTCCCCTTTGCACAGGAATGACATGCAGAAGCTTTTTCCCTTTGAATGAAAAAGCTCGAACCAGTGCCATCGCATTCCATGGACCCCGGCGTGACCGGAAAAGTGAGGAATGAGCCACGCACTGCCTGATTCATCCATGCGGGATCACATTGCATTATTTTTTTGAGAGGGGATTGAACATGAAGAGGTGCCAAGTTCTGACCGCCATACTCTTGGCCGTTTTCTTTTACGGTTGCGCCACAACACAACCCACTCCTCCGGCTCCCGGTCAGGGCCTTTCGGCATCCTATTCGCCGCCACCCGAAGGTGCGGGCCCTCAGCGTGCCCCCCTGACAGAAGATGTTCATGAGGATACGGACGAAATGCCTGCGGGGGAAGCCCCCCCCGAGCTGCTCAGTCTTCGCGGAGAGATACAATCGGGGCTGCTGGGATTTGAGAGGAAGCCTTCCGCAGCGCCACCTTCATTGGGCGAGGAAACCCAACGGATCGCATTTCACTTTGAAAAGGTGGACATCGCAGAAGTGAGCTCCCAGATATTCGGAGACTACCTGCGTCTGAACTATGTCCTCGACCCCACTGTCCAGGGAAGGATCAGCTTTTACCTGGACGGAGAGTTCACCAAAGACGAGATGTTCCAGATGATCACGAAAATTTACGAAGCCAACAACATCTCCGTCGTGCCGCGCAATGGAATCTACTACATTCAACCCCTGCAAAGAAGTGCCAGCAGCGCCCTTCCCATCGCCACGGAACAGCTTCTCCGCGACGAAAAGGACGGGGCAAGGCCCATCATTGTCATTTACCGGCTCCTTTACATGGACGTGAACCAGGCCGTCAACACGGTCAGGTTTTTTCTCACGCCGGGACGGCCCATCACCACTGACTCCCTCACCAACAGCCTCATTTTTGTGGAAAACACCGCCAATGCACGCAGCATTGTGGAAATGCTCAAGGCACTGGACGTCAACATACTTCGAGAAGTGAGCATGGAGATCGTCCCTCTCCAGTCCATCACGCCTCAAGATGCCGTTCAGAGCATGGAGTCTCTCATGGGCAAACTCAATCTGTTCCGGGAGAGCACCGTGCACAACAACCTGGCCTTCATACCCCTCATCAATTATGGAGGTGTCCTGGTCCTCGCTCATAATTATGATCTTCTGAAAACGGCCAGGCACTGGCTCACGGCCATCGATGTTCAGGGCCTGGAAAGTGGCGAACAAATCAATGTCTATTTCGTGCAAAATGGTCTTGCCAAGGACATCGCAGACATCCTCTCACAGGTCTACGGGCTCAGGGGCACCGCAGGGGAACGCCGCCTGGATCAAAGAGTTGTTCCATCCGCCGCACGCCCTGGATTCGGCAATACCTTCGGGGGCTCCGCAGGTTTTTCAGCAACGGAACGCAACACGGGCAACAGCGCCCGATCCACTTTTGGGGGCACCGCGGCCGGCGGAAGCACCGCGTCCACCGGTGCAAACACAGGTCCCTCCTTCGCTTCCCCCTCCAACCCTTCCGGAACGGCCTTTTCCAACAGCAATTCCGCAGGCACGGGAAACCCTGCACGGGCTGGAGCCATCACGGCGGGACAGAACCAAATTCCCACGAGAGTCAATGATGGCACGGAAGTGGAAACCATGCTCACGGGGGAGGTGATGATCATTGCGGACGAAGTCAACAACGCCATTGTCATTCGTGCCAATGCAGCGGACTACGCCAGGATCAAAAGGACCATCGAGCAGCTGGACATATTGCCGCGGGCCGTTCTCATCGAAGTTCTCATCGCAGAGATCACTCTCACCAAGGATCTTCAGTATGGCCTGGAATGGTTTTTTAAGGATATCGGCATGGACATCGCCGGTAAAAGCGGGAGGTTCACCGCCTCTCATGGGCTGGCAGACCTGAGCAAATCGGCCACGTCGGCGGCCGCAGGGGGGCTGGATATTTTCTGGGGGAGTGTGGACGGAAAGGTGGCGGCACTCATTTCCCTTCTGGCCACCAAAACAGACGTGAACGTTCTTTCCACGCCAACTCTTCTGGCAACGGACAACAAAGAAGCGTCCATTCAAGTGGGCGGGCGGGAACCCATTCCCGGTTACAGCGCCCTTGGGGGTGAAACAGGGGGAACCCTTCTGACCTCCATTCAATATGCCGAAACGGGCATCATTCTCAATGTGACGCCCCACATCACGGCGGGAGGCCTGGTGCGCATGGAAGTGGAGCAAACCATTCGCCGCGTCGACCCCACGCTCGTTGATGTGGGAGGCACCACCGCTCCTCGTTTCACGGAAAGAAACATCCGAACAACCCTGCTGGCTCAAAATGATTCCACCGTGGTCATCGGAGGCATCATTCAACAAACGGAAACCCAGGAAAAGAGAGGAATTCCCGTCCTGGGGGACCTTCCCGTCATTTCCCCTCTTTTTTCGTCCAGGTCCAAATCCGGTGACCGGACGGAACTGATCATCGCCATCACTCCACGCGTGGTGGAACACCGTGAAACCGCCGCCACCCGCGAATTTGTGGACAAGCTGCGTCAGCTTCAGAGACGGATCGGAGGTTAGCAGAGGGTCAAACAACGATCCCTTCCGGAAGGCGAAGGGGTCCGGGACCGCCCCGGCACCTTAAACTGCCGCATGCAATGTGAAAAGCCCTTTGCGCCATTCCCGCGAAGCTTCAGCGATCGCCAGTTCACCAGACTTCTCAGGAACTGCCCGAAATTTCAAGGGAATGCAGCTCTTCCAGAGCATGGAGAACTTCCTTGAAATCCCTGCTGAGTGGGGCACAAAAGTGCAGGGGGGTACCTTCCACAGGATGCCTGAAGCCCAGGGAAAAGGCGTGCAGCAGCTGGCGATTGACCCCATGAAGAATGCTGCGCGTTTTCCCTGAAACCATGGAGCGCAGTCTTCGTTTGCCCCCTCCATAGGTCTCGTCCCCCACCACGGGATGATGAATGTGGCTGAGGTGGACTCTTATCTGATGGGTCCTTCCCGTCGTGATTCGAATCTTCAGCAAGGACACCTCCCCGTATTCCCTCTCCAGCTTCCACCCGGTGACAGCCTCCCGTCCCCTTCCCCGGGTGACCGCCATCTTTTTGCGCTCTTCGGGGTGCCGGTCCATGAGAGTCTCGATGGTTCCCCCGTTTTGAGAAAATTTTCCATGAACAAGAGCCAGGTATTCTTTCAACACCTCGTGCTCCTTGAACTGTTCGATGAGCCGCAGGTATGCGCGATCGCTTTTGGCCACGACCATGGCACCCGACGTGTGGCGATCCAGTCTGTGGACTATTCCGGGCCTCAAAGGCCCTCCCTGAGTGGCGAGGCTCGGGCAATGGGCAAGCAGGCCGTGAACGAGAGTGCCCTCCTCGTGTCCTGCCCCCGGGTGCACCACCACACCCGGCGCTTTGTTGACCACCAGAACATCCTCGTCCTCATACAGTATGTCCAAAGGCTGCTTTTCCGGCGAAAGCCCGCACGGCTGCTCAGACCTGGATGGCAGCCAAACATCCACCTGGTCTGCCTCCTTCAACTCGCAACCGGGCTTCACCTGGCGGGAATTCACCCAAACCAGGCCATCCTGAATGAGCCGCTTGAAGTGGCTCCTTGAGATTTCATCGGTTCTGCCGCTCAAAAATGCATCCAGGCGCATGCCCGAATCCTCCCTCCGGACCACAAAGGCCAGATGAGGGAGTGCGTCCCTACTCCCCGATTTTTTCAAAGCACCCTTCCTTGCCATACAAAAAATCGGAGGCAGCCAACTCCCTGCCTCCGATCTCATATGTCCCATGAAAAGATCGCGCCACTCACCGCCATCCCCGCTTTTCAGTGCTGATGACGATGGGGCTCTCCATTCTTCAATGTCGTGAAGATGAGTCTCCCTGCGGTTGTCTGGAGAATGCTCGTCACGGAAACATCCACTTCCTTTCCGAGAAATCTGCTGGCATTTTCCACAACCACCATGGTTCCGTCTTCAAGGTAGGCGATGCCCTGACCATGCTCCTTGCCCTCCTTGAGAATCTGCAGTCGAAGGACTTCGCCCGGCAGGACCACAGGTTTGAGCGCATTGGCCAACTGGTTTATATTGAGGATCTGAATCCCCTGTACTTCGGCAACCTTGGAAAGGTTGTAGTCATTGGTCACGATTTTACCGCTCAAGCGCAATGCAAGGGCAACGAGTTTTGCATCCACTTCATGCAGGTTATCGAAGTCCTGGCGATCTATTTTCACTTCCACAGTCTTTTCCTGCTGAAGACGCTTGATGATGTCCAGCCCCCGCCGTCCGCGAACCCTTCTCGTGGGATCGGGACTGTCGGCTATGTGCTGAAGTTCCTGAAGAACGAATTCGGGAATGATGAGAAATCCTCCCAAAAAACCGGTCTCCACAATGTCCGCGATGCGCCCATCGATGATCACGCTCGTATCCAGGATATTGATGGCCTGGTTGGCCTTTGCACCGCTGCGCACAGGCCAGGACCAGTTTGGCAACTTGACCTCTTCGATTTTTATGGTTCCCAGAACCATCCCTATGTAACCAAAAATGCAAGATAAAACGATATATATTGCAGCACTCACGGTCGGGTTCTGCAATCCGGCAAACCCAACGCCAATCAACTTCGCCACGGAAAGGCCGATGACCAATCCGATTGTGCCCCCCATGAGAACTTTCAGTGGAATGTGTTTGATGATCTTTTCCACCGACATGGCCAGAAGGGCAAAAAACACACCAGCCATCACTCCCAGCCAGGGCGCCCAGGTGTAGCGTTTGATGACCTCTATCTGATCCGCTATGAAATACCCCCCCACACCACAGACAATGAACAAACTGACCTTAAGACTGAGCCAGGCCCATTTCAATCCACATCACCTCCCTTCATTCCAAAATTTTGAAAACACTTCTGCTGCTGGTCGAAAAAATCAAAAAATAAAAGATAGATGCCCACTTGAAAAGAGCAGGAAGGGAGCTGGTGAGAGAGGCGCTATGAAGGCAGGAAGATTCCAAAGAGTCTCATTCAATCCAGTATTTCGTTGATCCCCAGTTCCACTTCATCTTCACTCAATTCCTGCACGATGGAGAGTTCCTTCAGGAGCAACGTCCGCGCTGTGTCGAGCATCTTCCTTTCCCCGAAAGACAGTTCTTTTTCCATTCTCAAAACCGTCAGGTCCCTCAACACCTCTGCCAGATCATAGATAGATCCGGTCTTGATCTTTTCCATGTATTCCCGATAACGACGATTCCAGGTGCCGCCATTGACGGAAACCTCTCGTGACCGTAAAATATCATAGACTCTGGATATCTCACCGGTGCAGAGGAGTTCCCGAAGGCCCACGGCGCTGGCATTTTGCACAGGGATCATGATTTTCATGCCATTTTCCAGAATTCGGAGAATATAAAAGTCCTGCTTCTTGCCCCCTATGGTTTTGGACTCTACGGACTCTATCTTTCCGACGCCATGGGCCGGATAAACGGCCAAATCCCCCAGCTTGAACATAATTGCCCTCCATCTGCCCAATCATCGCGGGCTTTTCGCCCACAGGGTAAACAACTTAACTCAAAAATTTTATCCTTTTATTGCAGTTAAGCAAAGTCCCAAAACAAGAGGACGGCAAAGGATGGAGGCCTGATGGGTCAAAACCCTTGCGGGAAAACAAAACGAGCACGCCTCATGTGCCTGAAAAAGCAGATCCCTGAGCTCACTCAACCCCATGCAGAATAACACGAGGTTGTGCCTTTTATCAAAAGGGAAAATGATCCCGGTCCGCAACAGGTGAAGCTGCCCGGACACACCCACGCCAAGCCCGTCAAGCATCACATGAGGGCGTCGGCACCATGAGGCATGCCTCACGCAGCCAAGGCCCATCAAAGGCTTTGACACACGCACACTGGCATCAGGTGGCTGAAAGGACGGCGGCGACAGTTGGGCGGAAAAGTCCGTCAGGCAGGAAAAGGATGGCTTGAATCAGGGATTTTGGATTGGAGACCGGCACCGATCTCCTCAGATCGACAGCATTGGGGTCGGGCCTTTGTGTGCAAAGCAGGGTCGGAAATTTTTGTCACGATTGAGACCGCCAGCTGTTGAAGCGGTTCATGGCCTCGGTCATGCCTGACCGCAGTATGGTCCTGACGGCCTCCACCGCAGTGGAGAGGCTTTGGGCGTAGGGTTCCACCTGATCCGGGTAGGGAAGACCAAGGACAAACTCTTCTACGGGCTCTCCAAATCGGGGTCTGCCAACGCCCACCTTCACACGGGGAAAACTTTGGTGCTTGAGGTGTTCGATGACCGATGAAACTCCGCGATGCCCCCCAGCCCCACCTTTCCTGGCAATGCGCAGCCTGCCCACGGGAAGGTCCACGTCGTCATGAATCAAAAGAATCTGGTCCCCGGGAATGTTTCGCTCCAGCAAAAACTCCTCCACGGCGAATCCGCTGCGGTTCATATAGGTGGTGGGTTTCAGCAGAAAAATGAGGTCATCATTCAGCCGGCCGTGCCCCCAGAGGTACTTGGGTTCACGGCCGGAAACGGGCAGGGAAAGGGATTGGGACAGACGATCGAGAACTTGAAAGCCAGCGTTGTGCCGGGTGTCCACATAACGCTGACCGGGGTTGCCCAGGCCCACAATAACGCGAACCCTTTCTTCAGGATCTTTATCTCGGCACATGGGCCCCCCAGCCAAAATTCATGGCACCAAGCGGAACACCGGTGGAAGCACTCTATTCCTCTTCCCCCTCTTCAGCCTCCTCTGCCTCTTCTTCAGCCTGTGCAGCGGGTGCCGATATGGTGACCACGGGGTAGTGAGGGTCACCCACCAGCTCATGGGGTACCTTGCCCATGAGATCGGAAACGCGGATGGATTCACCCATCTTGAGGTTTGAGATGTCCACTTCCACCTTGTCGGGAATCTGGTCAGGAAAGCAGCTGACGGTCACTGTTCTCATGAGCTGATCCAGAACGCCTCCCTGTTTCACTCCCACGGCCTCACCCTGCAGTTCCACAGGAATCTCCACCTCAATGGCATGGTCAAGGGGCACCTCATAGAAGTCGATGTGGTTGAATCGCCTGCGATAAGGATGAATCTGGACTTCTCGAATGAGCACCTGCTTGTTCAGCTTCTGCGCCCCATCTTCGATGGTCAGTTGCAGGAGCTTGCTCTCTTCACCGATCTGGCGCAAAAGCTTTTCCAGTTCCAAAGCCTCCACGGTCAGGGACATGGCGTCCATCTTGGGACCATAGAGGACCGCAGGCACCTTTTTGTCCTGGCGAAGCCTCCGCGAGGGACCTTTTCCCGTCAAAGTTCGCAATTGAGCGGTCAATGCAACATTCATAAGGATAATGCCTCCTGAGAAATATTAAGTAAAAGAGCACACCTACGGTGCGCATTGCGTTCAACGGAAAAGCGCACTCACCGATTCTTCATGATGAACGCATCGAATGACTTTCGCCAGAGTGGCAGCCACGCTCACCGTTTTCACGGGGAGAACCTGAAGGGCCCTTTCAACCGTCGGCACCGTGTCCGTGATGACGAGGCTCCGGAGTGCCGACCCTTTCAGCAGATCCACGGCACCGCCTGAAAGCACGGCATGTACGCAATAGGCATCCACCCTGGCGGCACCCGCCATCATGGCAGCCTCCACGGTTCGATGCAAAGTGCGCCCCGTGTCCACGAGGTCGTCCACGATGAAGACCCTTCTTCCCTTGACGTTGCCCACGATGAAAGACTGGCGGGCGGTCTTGACCCTTCGGTGGTCCATGATGGCCAGGTCCATTCGCAGAGCGCTGGCCAGACTGCGGCACCGCTCCACCCCACCCGCATCGGGTGCGACGATCACCCCATCGCTGCTCACGTTCGCTTTCAAGTCATCGAGCAACACCTGAATGCCAGAAAGATGATCCACCGGGATCTGGAAAAACCCTTCAATCTGGGCCGCATGAAAGTCAAAAGCGATGACCCGGTGAGCCCCGGCAACGCTCAGCAAGTCCGCAACCACCTTGGCGGTGATGGGAGCCCTCGGTGTCTCCTTCTTGTCCTTGCGTCCATAGCCGTAGTAGGGAATGACAACGGTGATGCGGCTGGCAGAAGCCCTCTTGAGGGCATCGATCATGACCAGGAGTTCAACAAGGTTTTCGTTCACGGGAGGGCAGATGGACTGGATGGCATAGACATCCTTTCCGCGGACATTTTCCAGGATTTCTACGCGAACTTCTCCATCGTTGAATCGGCCGACAAGGGCTCGCACCGGAGAAACATCAAGGTGAGAACTCACCCTCCGGGCAAGAGGGAGGTTGGAATTTCCTGCTAGGATCGCGAACCGGTTTTGCATGCACCACTCTTATGTGACCTTCTCCCACCCAGGCACTCGACCGGCTCAAAAAGAAAACCCTTCGTCAAGGCCCCAAAAAAAAATGGCTGGGGCGGGAGGATTCGAACCTCCGAATGCGGGTTCCAAAGACCCGAGCCTTACCGCTTGGCGACGCCCCAATCATCTGTATGCCGGACACGGCTGCACCGGGCCGGAATCATAGACCCGGCAAGCAGCGATCCAACAATCATCCCATATTTTTCGAGCGGACCCAGCCACCTTGATTGCCGTGGATTTCCCTTCAAAAACTCCGAAAACCGTCGATCCACTGCCGCTCATGAGGGCACCGTGCGCTCCCTGACTCATGAGCCACTGCTTCAATTGCCTGATGACGGGATGGTCAACTTCTGTGACCGTTTCCAGGTCATTTTGAAGCCACAGTTCAAGTTTCCATGGCTGAGCCAAAAACAGGGGAACTCTAATTCGACTTTCCCCTCTTGTCAATCTTAAACTTTCATAAACTCCCTTGGTGGATATGCCAAAGGGAGGCTTGATGAGCACGAACCCGTAGTCCGGCAACGGCCCCACCGGTTCAAGCCGATCGCCGATGCCCGTGGTGAGCGCCGGCCCGTCATAAAGAAAAAAGGGAACGTCCGCGCCCAGGGATCGGGCCAGGTCATGGAGATCCCGATCCTGAAGGGGAAATCGGGTCAGGTGGTTCAGTGCCAGAAGGGTCGCCGCAGCATCGGAGCTCCCTCCCCCCAGGCCCGCCCCGTGAGGAATTCTTTTTTTCAGTTCAATGTGAACTCCCCCTTCAAGGCCAGTCCTTTGCTGAAAAGCCCGGGCAGCTTTCCAGCAAAGATTTCTCTCATCAAGAGGCACACCGGGCTCATGGCACTCGATGGTTATCCCCTCACCATTTTCTTGCAGGCCGATCTTCACATCATCGCACAAATCAAGGGGCACCATGAGACTGGAAAGCTCGTGATACCCGTCCTCTCTCCGCCTGAGCACCTCGAGCCACAGGTTGACCTTGGCGGGTGCCTTCCATTGAATCGTCAAGGCAAGCCCCCTCGCGAAACAGGACGATCACCATGATTTGAAATCAACGACTGCCCTGGCGCCCGCTCTTTTGAATGTATTGCATACGAAGATCATAGAGCACGGATTTGAGCAGTCGATCTTCGTCCTGGTCCAGGTTGCCCAGTGTCTTCTGCTGAAGCATGCCAAGGGTGTCGATGATCTGCTTGGCCATGGGCAGGTCCACGCGAACGGACTGGGTTTCCGGGTCAGGGATTTCCCCCAAATGCACCAGAGCGGAGGAACTCAGGGAAAAGACAAAAGTGGAAAGGGTCACTTCAGGAAAAGCAGCCTGACCCGCTTCTCTGTTTTTTTGGGAAGCTTCCTCAAATTTCTCTTTGACCCTTCCCTGTTCTCCCTTGTCGGCCTGCTGAGCACCCTCCGTTTCTTTTGTCTCCGGGCCTTCTTCCGGTCCCTCCGGGTTTATTTTGCGGCTGTCCTTGAACACAAAACCTTTGTCCTCTTTATCTTCCATGTCTCCATTTCTCCATGCATTCAAAGCCATTTAAAGTTTGACCACTTGCACCACATTGACATTGTCCATGGAAAGGAGTTCATCCACCACATTCTTCGTAACGGGCGTATCCGTTCTCAGAAAAACGATATTCTGTCCCGTTTCGATCACCTGCCCCACATCCATTGCGGAAATGTTGATCTTGTGCCGCCCCAGGCAGGTGCCGATGGATCCGATGGTCCCCGGAGTGTCGATGTTGTAGATGAGGCAAAGGTGTCCATCGAGCCCCGCTTCCAGGCGAAAATCATTGATGCGCACCAGCCGGCTTTCTTTTTTGCCGAAGAGGGTTCCGGATATGAGGTTGGTCTGATCGGCAGTGGTCACCCGAACGTTGATGAGTGTCGTGAAATCCTCCGCTTCCGTTCTGAGAGACTCGGTGACCCGAATGTTTCTCTCCTTGACGATCACGGGAACGTTGACGAAGTTGACCATGTCTCCCAGAATGGGGGTGAGCAAACCCTTGAGAATGGTGAAGGTGAGAGGCTGTGTCTCCACCGTCGCCACTTCGCCAATGTATTCGATGGAAACTTCCTCGATGGCGCCCGGAGTGATTTGCGTGGCCAGCCCTCCCAGTCTCTCCGCCAGATTGAGATAGGGTTTGATGCGCGCCAGAACCGCCCCATCGATATTGGGCGCGTTGACCGCATTGCGGATGGACCCCCGGGAGAGATAGGCGATGACCTGATCTGCAACGGCCAGGGCCACGTTCTCCTGGGCCTCGTCCGTGGATGCGCCCAGGTGGGGCGTGGTGACCACTTGCTCCAGGCCCACCAGAGGGTTGCCCACAGGGGGTTCTTTCTCGAAAACATCCAGGGCGGCTCCCGCAACGATGCCCTCCTGAATGGCCTGGTAGAGACTGGGTTCATGCACAATGCCCCCACGGGCACAGTTGAGCACGTACACTCCCTTTTTCATCCTGGCAAAGGCATCCGCGTCGAGGATGTAACGCGTCTCCTGGGTCAGGGGCGTGTGCACCGTGAGGTAGTCCGCACGGGCAAAAAGTTCGTCCAGCGAGACGCCCTCAATCCCCATTTGGTCGATGACTTCTGTGCTGATGTAGGGGTCATAGGCGATCACGTTCATCTTGATGCCTTTGGCCTTTTCGGCCACCACACGTCCGATGCGCCCAACGCCGATGATGCCCAGGGTCTTGTTGAAAACTTCCCTGCCGCGAAAGAGCTTCTTCTCCCATTTGCCCGACTTCATGGAAGCGTTGGCCCGGGGAATGTTGCGGCTCAGAGACAGGAGCATGGCGATGGTGTGCTCGGCGGTGGTGATCACATTTCCTTCGGGAGTGTTCATCACGATGATCCCCCGCTTGCTCGCCGCCTCGATGTCCACATTGTCGAGACCGATTCCCGCCCGGGCGATCACCTTGAGCTTCCTGGCCGCCTCAATGATTTCTGCCGTCACCTTGGTTCCGCTTCGAATCACCAGCGCATCGTATTCCTTGATGATGTGACGCAATTCTTCAGGGGTGAGACTGGTGTTCACCTCCACTTCGAACTCGGGAACCTCACTCAGTTTTTCAACCCCTGATTCAGCCAGATTGTCACTGACCAGTATTTTCATTGCCCCCTCCTCAATAACCCCATTCACGCTTTGAGCGCGTGACCCCTTAATGAACGAACAGGCACAGTTTATGTGCCACTGAAAAGCCCTATGAAACCGGGTCGCCACGCTACCACCACCACGAGCCAAAGGTCAAGGAAAGAAAGGCGGCAGCAACGGGGAAGCCCCTATCTTCTCCGGCTTTGCCAAAGTTCCCTCTTGGCTTTGTCCTCAACCCTTTCAATGCTCTCCTGCAGTTCATCCTCTCTGGCAAACCCGGAACCCAAAAGAGCCTTTGCCTTTTTGTAGTGGAAAACAGACAATTTCCATTCGTGCTGTCTTTCATGGTATCTTCCCAGGCGGTGGTGAGCCTCCCCCAGGCGGCCCATCCGGCCCAGGATCACTCCCAGCCGATGGTCGATTTCCGGATAGACCAGAGCGTGTTCTTCGATGCGCATCAAATGGTCCAGAGCCTCCCTGTCGGCACCCTTGTCCTGGAGCGCGGCGGCCAGTCGAAAGCGGGAAATGACATCCCCGGGATTCAGGAGCAATGCCGTTTCCAGAACCCTCATGGCCTCATCCAGGTTTCCCTGGCGGAAGTGGGCCGTGCCGAGAGCAGAGAGGACCAAAGGGTTTCCGGGGTGGGTTCGGGCCACCTGCCGAAGAGCCTCCACCGCGTCCTCAAACCTTCCCTGGCGCAGATACAGCCGGCCAAGGCCGTAAAACCCGGCGGACTCCCCCTCCTGCGATGCACGCTTGAAACGGTCCAGGGCGATTTTCGGCTCGGCGAAATCGGCCACCAAAGCCGCCTGAATGAGTTCAAAATTTCCCGTATGGGCGCTGCCCCCTTCCCTGCCGTTGCACGTCATGCCTTCAGCAAGCTTCTGGAGTTGATGGATTCTTTCGTCGAGGGCGGGATGGGTGGAAAGATAGGAGGGAATCTGGGAATTGGAGCGCCAGCTCTGCCTGGCCATTTTCTGCATGGCTGAAACCATGTCGCCGGGAGGATAGCCGGCCCTGCACAGGTAGCGCATGCCGAGCTGATCCGCTTCCCTTTCGTTTTCCCGGCTATACTTCAACTGAAAGGACCTGGCGCCCGCGAGTGTTCCCATGGCCAGTCCCTGTGAAGCGGCCCCCCCTCCTCCCAGAAGAGCAGCAGCGAGAAGGCCTGCCAAGGCCGCCACATTGGCCATTTTCCCCGCTTCGAGGCGCTGATGGATGTGCCGTGCCTCTATGTGAGCGATTTCGTGACAGAGAATGGAAGCCAGCTCACCTTCCGTTTCCATGATCTCCACGAGCCCACGGAAGACAAATATATACCCCCCCGGCACGGCAAAGGCATTGGGAACCGATTGATCCACGATGAAAAAGCGGTAATCGTAACTGGTGGTCCCCACATTTTTCACGAGACTCTCCCCGAGAGTCTGTATGTACGTGGCAATTTCTCCGTCCTTGATGAGCGGAAGCATGCCATCGATCTGTTCGAAAAGCTTTTCGCCCAGCTCCTTTTCCTCACTCAGACCCAGAGCCTGCACCCTTCGGGGGGAACTCCACATGGCTCCGGTCATCATGGTCAGGCACAAAATCACGGAGATGATTTTTGAAAAAGACCTTCGCAGGGAATGGGGGGGACTCATAGTCGATCCATGCGGCCGCGCCGCCAGGTGCCCGGTTTAGCGTTCTTCACCCATCCGCCTGGCCTCGGACCAGAGGCTCTCCAGGTCGTAGAAATGGCGGACCGGTTCATAGAAAACATGTATGATCACCACCCCATAGTCCATGAGCACCCAGTTGCCCTCCGCCCTTCCCTCAACACCCATGGGCCGCACACCATGGTCCCGAAGAGCCCTCTCCAGATTGTCGGCAATTCCCTGAACCTGGCGGGTGGACTGACCACTGCAGATGAGAAAGTAGTCAGCGAAAGAGGAGAAGTTCGAGACATCCAGCAAAACGATGTCCGAGGCCTTGTACTCCCGCGCGAGATGGGAACAAAGGAGCGCCTTTTCCTCCCCCTCCATGGGGCCCTGAACCGCCTTGTCATCGTGCAGGGCCCCTTCATTTGTGCTTTTCGTTCGAACCATGCGTGGCATTCACTCCTTGCGTGTGTGAGTATTCATTTCCTGTCCTTGGAAATTTCCCTGTAAAGTTTATGATCTTCAATATAACTCATGACTTCGTCCGCGACCAGATAGCGAATGGACCGCGCCCTGTGAACAAGGCCTCGAACGAATGTGGACGAAATGTCCAGATGGGTGTTGTCCACCAGGTGCACAGAACAGAAGGACGGGTGCAGGAAAGAGCGCTCCTGAGCATCGGGCTGGTAGGCCGGGGAAACCTTTTGTCCGAGAAACTCTTCCACCTCCCCTTCTTTGTAGCCAGGTCTTCGCAGAACAACCAGGTGCGCCAGGGAAAAGAGTTCCCGGTAACGGTACCAGGTGTCCAGTTCCAGGAATGAGTCCAGGCCCACCAGAAAAAAATAGTCTTCCCGGCTCCCCGAGTTTTTGCGCAACTCCTGGAGGGTGAGCACCGAATAGGATTTTCCTGCCATTTTTTGTTCCACGTCGGACATGTGGAAGCGTGGGTTGCCGGCCAGGGAGAGAGCCAGCATGCGCCAGCGGTGCTCAAAGGGGAGGATATCCTGGCGTTCTTTGTGAGGAGGGTCTGCGGCGGGAATGAAAATGATGCGATGCAGATCGAGCGCTTCCAGCGCCTCCTCGGCAACGCGCAGGTGGCCCACGTGTACGGGATCGAAGGTTCCGCCGAAAATACCCACTCGCCAACCCATCGCCAGGGCCCTCCTTCCGTGCTCTTCAGCACCCCTTCAGGTCAAAATGCCCCTCAACCCGGCTAACTGCGCACCTGTCCATCGCCGAAGGCGATGAATTTCGTGGTGGTCAGCTCCTCAACCCCCATGGGGCCAAAGGCGTGAAGCTTGGATGTGGAAATCCCGATTTCAGCGCCCAGCCCCAGCTGAAAACCATCGTTGAAACGGGTGGAAGCGTTCACAAGCACCAGGGAAGACTGCACTTCCCCAATGAACCGGTGAGCCCTCTGAATGTGCCGCGTGACAATGGCCTCCGTATGGTGGGAGCCATACTGGGTGATGTGCCCGATGGCCTCATCCATGTTTTTCACCACACGCACAGCCAAAACCAGGTCCAGGTACTCGGCATACCAGTCCTCTTCCGTGGCTGGGGCACAATCGGGAATCAACTGTCTCGTGCGCGGACACCCCCGAAGCTCCACCCCTTCCCCTCTGAAAAGAGACACCATTTCCGGCAGAAAGTACTCGGCGATGTCTTCGTGCACCAGCAATGTCTCCATGGCATTGCACACACCGGGGCGCTGAACCTTGGAATTCAGGGCGATGGGGATGGCCATGGAAAGATCGGCCTCACGATCCACATAGACATGGCAGACGCCCTTGTAGTGCTTCAGAACGGGCATGCGGGCGTGGGCCGTCACAAAACGAATGAGCTCCTCCCCGCCCCTCGGGATCATCACGTCGATGTGTTCTTCCAGCTGAAGCATGTCGAGCACCGCCTGCCGGTCAGTGGTCCCCACCAGCTGCAGGGACTCCCCGGGCAATCCCGAGTCCCGAAGGGCCTGCTGAAGGATGGACGCCAGGCATTGATTGGAGTGAAAGGCCTCTGAACCTCCCCGCAAGATGACGGCGTTGCCGGCCTTGAGACACAGTGCCGCCGCGTCCACCGTCACGTTGGGCCGGGATTCGTAGACGATTCCGATGACCCCCAGAGGAATGCGCATGCGTCCCACCTGCAATCCATTGGGGCGTGTCCACATGCGCGTGATCTCTCCCACCGGGTCTGGAAGAGCCGCCACCTCGCGCAAACCCGCCACCATTTCATCCAATACTTTGTCGCTCAGGACCAGGCGGTCCACCTTGGCGCCCGAAAGGCCTTTTTCCCGCGCCGCTTCAATGTCCTTCCGGTTGGCCGCCTCGATGGCCCGCCGTTCTTTATGGAGGGCCCCGGCCATGTTTTCCAGAGCCATCCTTTTGGGCTCGCTCCTCGCCTTGGCCAGCTGGTGCGCCGCACCGCGAGCCATTTTTCCCATGTTCAGCATCACATCAAGCATTGGATCCTCCATCCCCTGTCCCTTGCATCAATTCTTCGGAAAGAACGAAATTGTTCCGGTGTATCACTTCATCAAAGGGCTTCAACCCCAGAATGGCCGCGATTTCCTCCGTGTGGCGCCCCTTGATTCGTTCGATTTCGGCCGCCTTGTAATTGCTGAGCCCCACTCCCACCACACGGCCCCCTTCATCCACACAACGCACGGGAGACCCCATGCCGAAATTCCCCCTGACGGCCAAAACACCGATGGGCAGCAGGGACTTGCCCCCGCGGGAGAGGGCCTTGACGGCCCCCGCATCCAGGACAAGGTCTCCCGAAGGTTTGGGAAGGTTGGCGAGCCAGATTTTTTTGCCCTGATACATGCGGCCCCTGGGGATGAAAGCGGTTCCAAGTTCCTCCCCTTCCATGAGCCTCAATAGCACATCCCGCTCTCTGCCGGGGGCAATGATCATGGGGATTCCCGAGGCCAGGCATTTCCTGGCCGCATTGATCTTGCTGAGCATTCCGCCCGTTCCCACAGCCCCCGGGCGGGGTGTGGCACATTCGATGATGCGCGCGTCCACCTTGTGGAGGACGGGAATGAGCCTGGCCGAGGCATTCACCCGGGGATCACAGTCGTAAAGGCCTTCCGTGTCCGTGAGGTTGACCACCAGATCTGCGCCAATGAGCCCGGCCATGAGAGCCGACAGCTGATCATTGTCGCCGAACTTGATCTCCTCCACCACCACCGTGTCATTCTCATTGATGATGGGCAGAATGCCCCAGTCCAGGAGCGTCTCCAGAGCGTTGCGGGCGTTGAGGTAGCGGTGACGGTGCGCAAGGTCTTCACTGGTGAGGAGGACCTGAGCCACAAGGAGGTCGTACTTGTCAAAGGCCTGCTCCCAGGCCTCCATGAGAACACCCTGCCCCACAGCCGCGCTGGCTTGTTTGTGGGGAATGTTCCGTGGGCGTTCCTTCAGTCCGATTTTCCTGACACCCGAAGCAACGGCGCCCGAAGAAACAATGATGATTTTCCGGTCTTTGTCCCTCAGGCGCAATTCCGCCACCTGATCACTCAGCCGATGGATCATGACGCGGTTCAGTCCCCGCTCGGTCGTGAGAACACCGCTTCCCACCTTGATCACCAGCCGGCGGCAGCGGTCAAAAAAATCCTTGCGGTCCGGAAAACCCAAGATCAATCCTCCCCTTCT
>PXBG01000043.1 GCA_003566995.1 Syntrophobacteraceae bacterium | reverse complement strand
TCTCTGGCGAATTCCCGGAGTAATGGTGAGCCAGCCAAGATGATTCTCTGATTTCGTCTGTTTTCAGCCAGCCATTTGACGGCGAATTGACCGGCAAGGAGGATTTGCACTTCTGAAACCCAAAGCCCCAGTGTCTGCAGTTTCTTTGAGAGGCTGAAGGACGTTTCCGTTGAGTTGTTGGAGACGATCACAAAACGCTCTTCTAAAAGGCTTAAGAGCTTCTTCGCTCCAGGCATGAGGTGGTTTCCGCTCAGGAGGGTGCCGTCCAGGTCGATGAGGTAACCCTCTTTCTTGTCACAGCCCAGTTTTTCGCACTTCAAAATGCAGTTTCCCCCGATGGTTCATGGCGTTTGGTGGCTCTTGTCCGTTTTCTGCGTGAACCTTAAAAACACCAAAAATAACAATGTATTGTGTCAGTATTGTGTCAATTTTCACTCCTCTTGCTTTTTTCTTGGGGGAAGGAGTTTCCGGGTTTTTGAGGGCACTTCAGGTTTCAACAGGTTTCAAGGAGATGAATTGAGGTGTCTTTTTTCCCTCCAGCTTTTTTTTATGGCCCCTGACCGGGTCCCCGGGGATACGGCCTCACTTGCAGGGCCTTGTCCTCGCCTGCCTCCGGTCATGCCCTTTCAATCACAGGGGTGGCGAGGCATCCAGGGGTAAAGGTCGAAGTGAGCCGATCATCTTTCATGAACTTGAAACATTCATGTCACGCCAGCGGCACATTTTAAATCAATACTTTGAACAGGTTGATGGCCTTCAAAAATCAGGAATTCCAATACGGGTCCAGTTTCCCCTGTGCCTGGAGGGCTGTCACGAGGATGATTTTTTCAGGTCGAGTGCCTTTCAGGGGTGAGTGTCCGTTTTCTTGGGGAGTGATCATGCTGGCAATAGAAAATCTGAAAAAACAGTTTGGTCAAAATGTTGCGGTTGATGATGTTTCCCTTTCCATTGGCACTGGGGAAATGGTGGGGATTATCGGCCGGTCCGGAGCGGGAAAATCCACTCTGTTGAGGTGTATCAACCAGCTGAGTGAGCCCACTTCAGGTCAGATAGCCTGGCATGGGCGTAGGGTGACCGGTCTGCGTGGACGCTCTCTTCGCAACTGGCAGCGACAGTGCGGAATGATTTTTCAGCAGTTTAATCTGGTGCCCCGACTTGATGTGATCACCAATGTCTTGATGGGAAGGCTCAGTTACCGCAATACCATCCTGTCCTTGATGAAGGTCTTTGCCCAGGAAGAGCGTGCCATGGCCATAATGACACTGGAAAGGGTGGAGATGGCTGCACATGCCCTGCAGCGCGCCGATACTCTATCGGGGGGACAGCAGCAGCGTGTGGCCATTGCTCGGGCGCTGGTGCAGGAACCTTCCGTGCTTCTGGCCGATGAGCCCATTGCTTCTCTTGACCCCCGGAACGCCAGGAAGGTCATGGAAATCCTGCGCTCCATCAATATGGAAGACGGTATCACCGTGCTTTGCAACCTTCACACACTGGACACAGCCCGGCGCTACTGTGACCGCATTATAGGCATGGCTGCCGGAAAGATTGTGTACGACGGCCTTTCTCATGAACTTGACCTGAAAAGCCTTCAAAAGATCTACGGTGCCGAAGACCAGCCCTTTGATGAAAAGATCACCTCCACCTCGATTCCCCAGGGAGATGATACTGCGTGTCCGCTGACCCACGTTGGATGAGACCCTTTAACTTTAAAATTTTTGAGGAGGCAAAAGATGTTTGCTGACAGAAGGCTGAGGTTGTCATTTATTGGCGCAATGCTGGTGGCCCTTTTGGGGATGGTGAGCCCGGATGTTCACGGCTGGCAGGAAGAGTACCCAAAATTTCGCTACGGCGTCCAAAGTGTTGAAACGCAGGGAGCTGCATTGACCCGCTACGAGGGTTTTGCAGACTACGTGAAGGAGAAACTGGGGGTAGAGCTCGAATTGTTTCTCTCTTCCGAGTATGCGGGAGTCATTCAGGCCATTGCAGGAGGCCAGATTGAAGTGATGGACATGGGAGCGAGTGGTTATGCCGCCGCCTGGATGGAAACCAATGGTAACATTGAGCCTTTGGTTGTTCCCAGGGAGGAGGACGGTTCGATCGGTTACTATGCGGTCATGTTTGTTCGTTCCGACAGTCAATTCAACAACATTGAGGACCTTGAAGGTGCTTCATTCGCCTGGGCGGATCCCAACTCCACTTCCGGATATCTGTTTCCCCTGGTCAGTCTGAGGGGCATGGGAATCGAACCGGAGGAGCACTTTGGCAGTGTGGTTTTTTCCGGTGGACACGAGCAAAGCATCATCGGTGTGCTGGACGGGGCTTATGATGCAGCGGTCACCTGGACCAATGACATTGAAAATCACACCCGTGGCGGCATACACATGATGCTGGACCGGGGCGTCCTGGAGGCTGATGACATTCGGATCATCTGGGTTTCTGATTTGATTCCCAATCCCGTGATCGCGATTCGTTCCGATGTCCCTGAAAAAATGAAGGAGGATTTGCGCGAGATGTTTCTCAACCTTCACGAAGACAACCCTGAGGTGTTCAGGGAAGTCGCCCGTGGAAACTCCCCTGGCTATGTGGAGGTTGATCATTCCGTTTACCAGATTGCCATAGACTTGCGCCAGGAGCTTCAAAGAGAGCGAAGATCCCGCCGCTGAGACCTTTTTCTCCTGATGCCGGCGGGACAGGGGATAGGATCTGTTCCGCCGGCTTTGGCATTCTCTCGTCATTTGCCTTCAAGCAGGGAGCGGAAAAGGCATGCATTCGGATCGGAAAAATGCGGCAGTGATCCGTTTTGAAGAGGATTTCAGAAAGGCCAGAGCCATTCAGAGGGTTCAATTTGTTTTATCGGCAATGGTTTTCGCCACCGTTGTCTATGTCTCGGCGGATATCAGCCAGTTGAGTGCCGAAAGACTCTGGAAGGCATTTCCCAGAATGGGAGACTACATTCACCGCACACTTCCCGAACTCACCCTCACGCATTTTTTTGAAGACATCGCCTACTGGTACTACGGTTTCTGGAGGTGGTTGCAACTGCTGTTCGACACTCTCCTCATTGCAGCGCTGGCAACGATTTTTGGTGCTGCCGGGGGGATGGCTCTCTGTTTTCCCGCCTCTCGCAATCTCGTGAAAAGCTATTGGATTTATTTCCTTTGCCGGCGCTTTGCGGAGATCTCGAGGACAGTGCCAGAGGTGGTTTATGCACTGATTTTTGTGGTGGCCTTTGGTGTGGGTCCCATGGCTGGTCTGTTTGCGATCATCATTCACAGTGTGGGGGCTTTGGCAAAACTTTATTCCGAGGTGAACGAAAACGTTGATGAGAGACCCTTGGAAGCGCTGAAATCTTCGGGTGCAAACTGGTTCCAGGTCATCCGCTTTGGCGTTTTGCCGCAGGTGCTTCCTCATATGACCACTTACACCCTCTGGAGACTGGAACTCAACATTCGTGCTGCAGCCATCATTGGCTTCGTGGGAGCTGGCGGCATTGGACAAGAACTCTATCATGCCATCAGTTTCAATTACTATGAAGACATCAGCGCCATTGTCCTGATGATTGTCATGACCGTGACTTTGATCGACCTGGTCTGTGAACGCTTGCGCCACCGCATTATAGGTGAGGAGAACCTGAGATGAGCCTTCGGAAAGAGGCTGCAAGGGCAGAACATATGGCCGGGCTCAAAGCCGCATACCCCCGTGCTTTTGGGCTCTCCCTTTCGCAGAAAATCAGATTGACTGCCATATGGGCAGCTTTCTTCACCGTTTTGTTTTTCAGCCTGGACTATCTCGGGGTTGGTTTCACTCGCATCTGGAATGGCCTTGACCGAATGGGGATCATAGCCGGGGGACTTTTTCCGCCTCGTTCAGGAGGAGCCTTCCCCGAACTGATGGGAGCCCTCATGGAAAGCGTTGCCATGGCCTTTCTGGGCACGCTCATGGCCAGTTTGGTGGCCATGGTGCTCTGTTTTTCGGGTGCCCGCAATATCCTGCCTGCACGCATTCTGCGCTTTTCATTTCGCCGTTCCTTCGATTTTCTTCGGGGTGTGGATTCCCTGGTTTGGGCCCTGGTTTATGTGCGAGCGGTGGGGTTGGGGCCTCTGGCCGGAGTTTTGGCCATTGCCACCAGCGATGTGGGAACACTTTCAAAACTCTATGCAGAAGCCATTGAAAGTGCAGACAAAAAACAGATCGATGCCATTCGGGCTGGCGGAGGGAACCGGCTTGAGGTGATCCGCTTTGGAATCATACCTCAAATCCTGCCCGTCATGCTGACCAATGCTCTCTACATGTTTGAGTCCAACACGCGGTCTGCAACGATTTTGGGCATTGTGGGGGCAGGGGGTATCGGTTTTCAGCTTTCCGACAGGATTCGGGCGCATCGCTGGGATGAGGTCAGCTTCATCATTATAATGATTGTGGGAGCAGTTTTTGTGATAGACATGATTTCCCGTTTCCTGCGGGCAAAACTCATCCATGCGGGGAAAAGGCAGGTTCTTTGATGCGGCCGGTTTTCCCCTTCGTGAAGGCTGCAAATCAGGACAACACACAAAACTTTTGATCGAAAGGATCGCCGAGCCCCAGCCCGGCAATCATTTCAGCCCAACAATTGTGCCCATGAATCAGGTGTCACTTCTGACGCAGCTTTTGATGGAAACGCTCCATCTGAGCCGGCGTTCTCGTGATCTCATGGTAAGCGTAGCAGATTGGATTTCCCACGTCCCCGCAGCTTGGGCACGGGGGACAGATACACTCATGGGGCAATGAACCGCAGACTTCGCAACGGCCTCCTTTGTCGGGCGGCCCTCCACAGCCGTAATGGCGTCTCATTCTATCCTCCAAAAGAGTTCATGGCGGCACCGGGCGGGGTGTCCACCCTACCCGGGACACCTCCAATCTCCGGGTTGATCTCTTTACATTACACCAAATGTCGGCAAAAATAACCTGTCCGTCCGTGAAGTCACTGTTGGCAGGCTTTCGGGCTGCTTGACGAATCATGTGTCACTGCCCCATGGACACATGGTGAGCCGGCGCCAAAAAATGCGTCAATAGTTTGTGAAAGGCATGAAGCTTTCCGAAGCGAAGCCTGAACTCCCTTTCCCACAGGAGTGCCATGAGTTTCACGATCCAGGAAGAAAACCGGCTGGTGGAAGTGTGTGCCGTCGCCGATGCATACATGGCTGAGCGCAGGGAGAAGATCCTTGCCCATGCGGCGAAGATCAAAGAGCTGGAGGCTCAGCGTCTCGCGGCTGTCAGCGCTCCCGAGAAGGATCGGCTCACCAGGGAAATACGGGACCTCTCGCCCTTTGACCCCGTTAAATTCAATCCCCCCTTTGAACATTCCCATGCGCCTTATCTTGCGGGCATCGTCATTGAGGATGACGACCCACGCATTGGCCGGAAACACCTCCTGTTCGGCAAACAGGGGCTCATGGACAGTCAGTCGAACGCTGTCATCATCGACTGGCGCAAGGCCGCCATTTCAAAGCTTTACTATGAATATGAAGAGGGTGAAGATTACGAAGAAGTTATCGTCAAGAGAGAGCGGACGGGGAGAATAGAGAAAAAGATCGCCTATGGCATCTCCAGGCGCGAGCTGCAGACCATCCAGACGGGAACCGGGACCCTGGTGAAGCAGAACGGCCTCTGGAAAGAACAGGGAAAAACCACCACCATGGATCAGAAGGAGGCTTCCGGGGATTACCGCATGGTGGACATTGTGTCGCTCATTTCACCGGCCCAGTTCGAACTGATCACCCGGCAGCACGAAGGCTGTTTGTACCTCACGGGAGGCGCGGGAAGCGGCAAGACAACGGTTGCGCTGCACCGGCTGTCTTACCTCATGTACAATTTTCCCGACTCTTTGCGGCCGGAGCGCTGCCTGGTGGTGATGTTCAATCGCAGCCTGCGCGACTATGTGGCCCAGACTTCCCGGGAGTTGCTGACCAGCAGGCTTGCGGTGGAAACTTTTCACTCCTGGGCCGATGGAGCCCTTCGCTCCCTGGGCGTTCCTTTTAAATTTTCCGTGAGGGCGGGCCGGAATCTGGGCCCCCTCAAAAAGAAAGCGGGCATGTACCGGGCTCTGGTGGAGCATGCACAAACGACCGATTCCGGGGCTGAAAATCCCATAGAGGATTTGGCGGGCTTTTATGCGAATTCGCCCTTGCTGGAACAACACCTGGGCAAAAACCGTGAAGTCAGAGAACTGGTGCAAGCTGGAAAAAGGCTGCTTCAGGAAGGAGGGGACCTGGCTTTCGATGACGCGGGCATCCTGTTGCACCTCATACAGCTCAGGGGAGGGGAAAAACCTATTCCCGGCGTGCTCAACTGGTACGATCACATCCTGGTCGACGAGGCGCAGGATCTTTCCCTCATCGAGCTCAAGTGCCTGGAGGCCGCCAATGACCCGAGCCACCGAAGCCTCACCGTGTGTGCCGACGAGCGGCAGAAGATTCTGGATTTTGTGGACGCGAGAGGCTTTGCCCATTTTCAGCTCCATCTCAATGAGCAGGGGGTGACTTCGGGCCAGTTGAGTGTCAGTTACCGCTCAACGCGGCAGATCATGGAACTGGCGTCCAGGGTGTCCGGACGCACCGTGGAAAACGTGTTGAACAAGGGCCCGGAGCCACGCTTTCATGCGTTCCAGACTCTGGAGGAGGCTCTCGCCAGGCTCAAGTCCAGCATCGCCGCCCTGCTGGCCCGGGAACCTCACAGCCTCACGGCGGTGATCTGCCGATACAGGAAAGACGCTGAAACGGTCTTTGGGGCACTCAGGGCCATCCAGGGTGTCCGGCTGCAAACGAGCAACATGACTTTCACGCCGGGTGTGGTGGTCACCAATGTGCATCAGGTCAAAGGGCTGGAGTTTTCAGGAGTGATTCTCTGGAATCCGTCAGGGCGCTCTTATCCCGGCACGGAGCTTGGAAAGAACCTTCTTTATGTGGCGGTCACTCGGGCGAGCAACCGGCTGGCAATTTATCATCATGATGCCCTTTCGCCCTTGTTTCAGGAGCCTGGAAAGCCAAGGTTAAAAAAATGAACTTTAAATCCGACTGGTTGAAAATAGGGCTGATAGGAGGAATTCTTGCAGGGATTTCGCTGTTTCACTATCTCACAGCTCCTTATGAGGTGGAGCATCACGCCGTGCACCGTCGCCTCTACTATCTTCCACTGGTCCTTGGCAGCTTCTGGTTTGGCATCAAGGGTGCCGCAATTGTATCCCTCAGCACCATTGCCATCTATTTGCCCTTTGAACTTCTCCGTTGGCGTGGTGATTTTCACAATTTTGACACACTGCTGGAAGCGGGACTTTTTGTTTTTATAGCCCTCACGCTGGGTTATCTGTCCGAGAAAGAAAAGAAAGAGCACGCCGCAAGAATTGAAGCGGAGAAGCTAGCGGCTATCGGGAAAGCAGTGTCCGAAATCGCTCATGACATGAAGTCCCCCCTCGTGGCCATAGGCGGGTTTGCAAACCAGGTTTTCAGGAAGCTTTCCGGCGATGAGAGCAGCCAAAAAAAATTGCAGGTGGTCCTTAAGGAAACGAAAAAGCTGGAAGAAATGGTCAAGGATATGCTCGAGTTCGGCAGACCTTTGGAGCTGCGTCGTTCCAGGGCAAGCCTCAATGATTTGACCACTGAAACCCTGGAGGCGGCAAAACCCATTGCTGCAAAAGCAGGGATAGAACTGAATACGGATCTGGACAAATCCCTGCCGCTCCTGGATCTGGATGTTTCCAAAATGGAAAAGGTGTTGATGAATCTTGTGGTCAATGCCATTGAGGCCTCACAGCCGGACAAAGAGGTCCTGGTGAGGACCCGCAGCTCGAAACTCCAGGTATTTCTGGAGATAGAGGATCACGGGCATGGCATTCCCGAGGAAGACCGGGACAATGTTTTTCAACCTTTTTTCTCCAGGAAAAAGGGCGGAACGGGACTTGGTCTGGCCAACGTGAAAAAGATTGTGGAGGCTCATGGCGGCAAAATCACCTTTCACCCCAACAAGGACCAGGGCACGACTTTCGTGATCAGTCTGCCGGCGCAATGAAGACTTGCTGGACGAAAGTTTTTAAGGACCCACTTTTCATGCATGATGTTTTGTGTTCCCCACGGTGCGCCAAGCCCCATTCGATCAATCTTTCGAGGTGATGGCGCACGTTGCCATGCCCTCGCAAGGGTTGCTCGATGGATCGGAATCACTGCAATAGTGCTTCTGGGCTTTTACCCTTCCAGTCCCCTTGCGGAAACCGATACCGGGAACGCCAACATCCGCATGGACCTGATGGAAGCGGTGCTGGTGCTGGCGGACAAGCGTGAGGGGTGACTGCTGGACAGGGGAAACCCTTGTCTCCCAATGAGGTTTCAATCCGCGCCCCTGC
>PXBG01000158.1 GCA_003566995.1 Syntrophobacteraceae bacterium | reverse complement strand
TTCCTGAGCCCAAGCCACAAAGAAGCCCTCGGAGCCATGATTTACGGTGTCCGGCAGCGTAAAGGGTTTTTGGCGGTCACGGGAGAAGTGGGGCTGGGAAAGACCACGGTCCTTCGCGCTTTCATTGAAAAGCTCGACAAAGAGCAAATGAAGACCGTCTTCGTTTTCAACGCAAATGTCAGCTACAAGGGACTTCTCAAAATCATCTACCGGGATCTGGGACTGGAACTGGCGACGGATGATGTTTTTGAAATGGTCAACGGATTGCACGAGGCGCTCATCGAGGAGTACAAAGCTGATCGCAATGTGGTTCTGATCATCGATGAAGCTCAGAACATGCCCGTGGAAACTCTGGAAAACCTTCGAATGCTTTCCAATCTGGAGACTTCCAAGGACAAACTGCTTCAGATTCTACTCATTGGCCAGCCTGAACTGGAAAACATGCTGGATCGGCGTGAACTGCGGCAGCTCAAGCAAAGGCTGGCCGTTCGAGCCAAGCTTCAGCCCCTCACGGAGAGCGATAGTCTCGACTACATTCAACAGCGTTTGCGTGTGTCGGGGGGTGAACCGGACGAGATTTTCACCAAAGGGGCACTGCAGGCAATCGTTCATGACGCCAAAGGGGTGCCAAGAAGGATCAACATCATCTGCGACAACGCTCTTGTCACCGGTTACGGTTACAACCAGAAACCCGTCACCAAAAAAATTGTTCAGGAGGTCATTGCAGATCTGGACGGCAGGGGGCAGGCGCTGCGACCGGGGTTTAAGCGTGCGGCGGTTCTGGTGCTCATGGGGGTGGTCTTTGCGACACTCCTGTGGATGGGGTCCGGCGCACTGGGGAATTTTTTGAAAATGGCGGACAAGAACTCCGAAGGCGATGCCCGGGTTTCCACTTCGGTTACGGACAGGACTTCTCTGCAGCAACCTCTTCAGGGTGTGCGGGAAAGTGGAGGGTTGATCAGAAAGTTTCCGGTCACCGTGGAGGGTAACGACCCACAAGCTCCTGCTTCGGAAGAAAAGGAATCCGGTGATGCCCCCGTTGCCCGGGGCGCTTCCGACGGCGATGGAGGTGTCCTGCCTTCAGAGTTGTCCTCCCCCATGACCCGGAGAGGGGAGCCATCCGTTTCGGGCGGGCCGGAACGGGAAGAATCCATGCCCGTGGAAGATTCGCTTTCCGGTGATGAACGGGAAGAGCCAGGCAGCTCCATCTCTTTTCTTGAAGAAGAACCTGTCGGGACCCCTGCGGGGGAATCCTACTCACCGCCAACTTCTGAGGAGGTCCAAAGACAGCTTCGGGACCCCGGAGATGCCATCGAGTTGCTGCTTCAAAGGCGAATGGAGGACCAGCCTTGATTTGACGGGAAAACCCGGAAAACCGAACATCACCATTGTGCGGGAAATAGAATGGGTCCTACTTGACCGCCAGCCCGAAAATATGCGGTGTGAACGGAAACAGGGAAGATTGGAGCATGAAACAGTCCATGTCCACCCTGGAAAAACCGGCATTTTGAAGCAGTGCATGAGTGTTTCGGTTCAGATGGCACCCTTCCGTGATCCACCGCCAGGGTCTTTGCAGCAGGTTCTGCATGCCCCTCAGTTTTGATCCTGCGGGGGCGGCAACATGTTCCAGAAAAATATAACGCCCTCCCGGCTCGAGGATTCTCAACACCTCAGCAAGCACAAGCTCGGGGTTCTGAACAGTGCACAACACGAGCGTGCCCACCACCGCCTGAACGCTTTCCGTTTCCAGATCCATTTCCTCACCCCGCATGGTCCTGATGTCCAGCTCGATCTTCCAGCGGCGGGCATTGGCTCTGAGTGACGCATGCATGGCAACGCTGGGTTCCACGGCGATCACTTTCGTGCCCGGAGGGTAATAGCGAAAGTTGGCACCCGTGCCTGCTCCAATTTCCACGAGGGTACCAGGCAGCCGGCTGAAAACGGATTTTTTTCTGGAACCGTAGGCCCTGTCCATGAAGGCTTCCGCCAGATTCAAAAGACCGGCGTTGATTTTTTGAATGATCCGTTGTTGTTCCATTTCCTCCTGCCTTTCAGTTTTCAAAGCTCCCCGGTCTGCAATTTCACCTTGCACCCGACAGTTGAAGATCGATGTTTTGGTGAGTTTGGCGGGTCTGTGAAAACCTCCTGAAGAAGAGAAAAAGCGTGTGCCCGGGATGCCCTGTCATGGGAAGCCAATCATGGGAAGGGTTTTGGGGCAGGGTCAAAAAGGTTCGTATTGTTCTGACGGAAGTGTGAACTGACAAGATCTCCCGCTGCAGCGCACTGAAGGCCGAATGGAAGGTAGCCTGCGTAGCCCAGCAGGGGCATTTCAAAGATTCTGAATCGTTCCACGTGAGGAATGGTGTAGACCCATCGCGCTTCACTGTGCATATTCCACATCTCCCAAAACCATCCGCAGAAGAGGGCGGCAAGGGCCGATGCCACAAACAGGCGCCAGTCGCCGTGAAAAATGCTTCCAAAGAGAGGCTTTTCCCCAAAGAGGATTTGTGTTGAGATGAGAAGGGTGAGTGGCGCCACCCACAAAAGGGCGAAGAGGTGATTGGGGTAAATGCCCATGAAGAAGAGCCCCAGCCCCGAGCCAATGAGCAAGAGCCACGCGTGGATTTTGGGTTTCCAAAGGGGGATGGAAACAAACGGGGCGAATGCTTTTTGAATGGCGGGAAAGGTGAGAAACCATTCCCGGACACTCAACACGGAGGGGAGCACCGTGGAAAAGGCAAGGGTGGCGTGTAGACCATATTCCAAGGGAGTGAAATCCTGAACGTTCACATAGTGCCAGTTTTGCACGAAGCGGTTGAGGTATTCGAAGAACCACCAGAAAAGTGCGCTGAAGGGAAAGAGAATCAAAAGCTTCAGGGGTTGCTCCGTGAGCAGGCAGCTTCCCTTTCGACGCTGGGTGAGGGCATTGACCACGACGATGAAGGAAAGCCAGAGGGGTAAAAAAGTGAAGGGCTGAAGGGGCTGAAACCAGGAAAATCGAGACCAGGCCAGTGTCCAGGAGACTATCCCGCAGGCCACCGCGAGCCATCCCCACCATGGCAAACGAAGCCTGGAGGAAAATTGCCCTTTTTCCAAAGCCGGGATGACTTTCATTTTCACCTGCACGAGTCTCACGATGAAAGGCAGTGTGAAAACCATGATGAGAATGCTGTAGACCGTGAAAGCCGTCCAGGAAAAAGGCGCATGTTCCACGTGCTGGGTGGATGGGGGAAACTCCAGGTAAATTGCAGCGTCTTTTCCGGCAGCAAGCACCCCCAGAAGGGGCAACCCCAGCAACATGAACCCGAGGAAAAGAAATTTCTGAAGGGTGCGAGTCATCGTATTTTGCTGGTTCTTATTGAAATGTGAGGGGGGAACTTCACGGCTTGTCCTTGTCAGCGAAACGGGGCTTTTCCAGCACGATGAAATTGCTGAGCACTCCCAGCACTTTCAGCTCCTCGTCGCCCACGGGGGCTGTGTAGAGACTGAAAAAAACAAAATCCCGGCGAACGGTCTGGCTTGTGACCACGCCGCTGGCAATTCCGCTGAGGAAGCTGCTGAAGATCTGGTCAAGCCCCTCCCGGGATTCCTTTTGCAGTTCCTGGCTGATGGACATGCGAAGGTAGTGGTTGTAATCCTCCAGGGTGGGGTTTTTATAGGCCAGCAAAGCCATCAGGGCGACCAGGAGAATGGCGAGTGACAAATTTTTCATGACAGCGGGACTCCCGCGAAAGGGTGGCTTTTGTTGTGTGGGAAAACCCGGGACCCTGGCAAGGCACAAGTTTCGAACTTTCGGCAGCGGCCAGGAGGCCCGAGGCATTTTTCTATTTGCTTTCCTCCCTTTATGAATATAACCCTCCTCGGTGAAAGGGTCCAGGAATCTCTGGGAGCAAGGCCGCGTCGAGTCATCGCATTTTCCGGGGTCATGGCCGCTGTGTCCCGTCAAAGGATCAAAAAAGCATCTGTTCCATCTTCCAACTTCACCCGGAGTATCATTTCCTGTTCCGGGATTTACTTGACAATACAAGAGAAACAGTTTCTTTTCCATTTTCCAGAGGAATGAGCCTTGTGTCCGCCCTTGAAGGTCGCCTTGAAGCAAAATTTGCGGGAGATACGCATGCCGGGTGTTTACGAAGTCTATGTGAAGAGTCATTTTTCCGCAGCCCATTGTCTCCAGGGATATCCAGGCGATTGTTCCAGGATTCATGGTCACAATTGGATTGTGGAAGTTTTCGTGCAATGCCGGGAACTCAATGAGTTGGGAATCGGCATCGATTTTGGAGACATCAAGAAAGCCGTCAAAGAGGTTCTCTCCAAAATGGATCATTGTGATCTCAATGAACTGGCACCCTTTCAGAAAGTGAATCCCACCTCTGAAAACATAGCCCGGTACCTTCACGGGGAATTGTCGCGCATCATCAACAATTCCATGGGAATAAAGGTTTCCAGGGTGAAGGTCTCCGAGACGCCAGGCGCCGGCGCCTTCTACTGGGAGGAATGAGGGTTGCTGCGCGTCAACGAGATTTTTCACAGCATTCAGGGAGAATCAAGTCATGCGGGGTGGCCCTGCGTTTTTGTGAGGCTGAGCGGTTGCAATCTGCGCTGCGCCTACTGCGACACCCTTTACGCCCATGAAGAGGGTCAGGACATGACCCTGGACCAGATCCTCTCCCGCGTGAGGCGTTACCGCTGCTCCCTGGTGGAAGTGACGGGAGGAGAGCCCCTCATTCAGAAGGACACTCCTCTGCTCATTGAACGATTGTTGAAATCAGGCTATAAGGTCCTCCTGGAGACCAACGGAAGCCAGGACATTTCCCGGGTGCCCTCCTCATGCATCAGAATCGTGGATTTCAAGTGTCCCTCCAGCGGCCACTGCGAAGCCAATGATTTTGAAAACATTCCGCGCCTTGAAAGGCACGATGAGGTGAAGTTTGTCATTGGGAACCGCGAGGACTATGAATACGCCAGGGAGCTGACAACACGCATTGAGACCGTGGAAAAACAGGTCACTGTCCTTTTTTCCGCCGTTTTTAATGGATTGAAGTGGGAACAGCTCGCCCGGTGGGTGCTGGAGGATGGACTCAGGGTGCGGCTCAATGTGCAACTTCACAAGGTGATTTGGGACCCGCACTTGCGAGGCGTCTGACTCGTTTTTTTATGAAGAAGGAAGAGTTTCAACACGAGGTCACTTCAGTGGAAAGAGAAGCAGGAGGTTCCCCAAGGGCGGTGGTGCTTTTTTCGGGTGGCGTGGATTCCACCACATGCCTGGCCATCGCCAGGAGCGAAGGTTTTGACCTTTATGCCCTCAGCTTCTTTTACCATCAGCGGCACGGAGTGGAATTGAAGGCCTCCCGCCGTGTGGCGGCACAGATGGGTGTCAAGGAACACCTTGTCCTGGAACTGCCCCTGAACGCCATCGGAGGTTCCGCACTCACAACCGGTGTGGAGGTGCCCAAAGGGGTGCCTTCTGAGGAAATAGGCAGGTCCATTCCTGTCACCTATGTGCCGGCGCGGAACATCATCTTTCTCTCCTTTGCCCTCGCCTGGGGGGAGGTGCTTGGGGCACAGGACATTTTCATGGGGGTGAACGCCCTGGATTATTCGGGCTATCCCGATTGCAGGCCCGAATTTGTGGCTGCCTACGAAAAGATGGCCAACCTGGGCCTCCGGGATACGGTGGAGGGGAAGAGCCGCATGAAAATTCACACGCCCCTCATGGCTCTCACCAAAAGGCAGATCATTCTAAGGGGCTGTGAGCTGGGACTGGACTATGGCCTCACACATTCCTGCTATGATCCCGATGGGGAGGGAAGGGCCTGTGGAAGGTGCGACAGTTGTGTGCTTCGCAGGAAAGGTTTCGAGGAGGCTGGTGTGCCTGATCCCACCAGGTATGTTCCTGATGGCATGACTCGCGGGAAATCATGAAAACATGCCATCAAAGGGAGTGTGCTGAATGATGCATCAGGAAAAAGAGACATTGACTCAGTTGGGCAAAAGGACAGAACTTCCGTGTTCGCCCCACGCGGCCGTTCTGGAGACCATTTCCAATCCCCATGAGGATCAGGACTACGTGGTGCGTCTGACCTCTCCCGAGTTCACCACCGTTTGCCCCATCACGGGTCAGCCTGATTTCGCGACCCTCATCATCGATTATGTGCCCGGTGAGGTTCTGGTGGAAAGCAAGTCCTTCAAGCTCTTTCTGGGGAGTTTTCGAAATCACGGCAGTTTTCATGAAGACTGCACCGTGTATGTTCACAAAAGACTGAAGGGGGCCATGAATCCCAAGTATTTGAGGGTGATCGGCCTTTGGAACCCAAGAGGGGGAATTCCCATCGATGTGGTGGTGGAGTCCGGAATCCTGCCTGCGGGGTGTCATCCCCTTTCTCTGGGCAAGACGGCCTATCGTGCGGGAAGAGAATGATTCCGTGGCATATTTTTGCCGTTGGAAAAAGCTGCGAAAATCTTCCTTCCGACGGCATGTTTTCCCTGGTTCGTGTTCCCGGTCACGAAAGGTTGCCCGTTTTTCCGTGCAGAAAGCTTGCAGAACATGAAGAAAAGAAGAGTGGGAGTCTGGTTCGTCGGCGCCCTTGGCTCCATTGCCACCACGGCGATGGTGGGGGCCCTTTTGCTGCAAAAGGGCACAATGGCGCCTGTGGGCATGGTCACCCACGTGGAACCTTTCCGCCAGTTGGATTTGGTTCCCATGGAGTCTCTCAGTTTTGGGGGCTGTGACATTCGGGAAGGATTTCTGGAAGAGGCTGCCCGTCACCTGGTGCAGGAAAGCCGGGTCCTCGACTCCGCAAGTTTTGATGAACTCATTCCTCTGCTGAACTCCATGGGCAGGGATCTGAAGCAGGGAACAGCGGTCAACTGCGGGGAAGCCATTCAGAACATGGCTCACGTGGCCCGAGGGGAAGAGTTGTCCCTGGAGGAGCAGGTGGAAGAGGTGCGAAGCTGGCTTCGGGAATTTAAAAGGGACCGGGCCCTGGATTGCGTGATCGTGGTCAACCTGGCGTCCACCGAACCCCACCTTCCCCTGAAGAGCTTTCACAGGGACCTTGCATCTTTCAGAGGACAGCTGAGAGCGGACAATCGGCAGGCGGTGCGAGCCAGCTCCCTTTATGCCTATGCAGCGGTCAGTGAAGGATGTCCCTACATCAACTTCACCCCTTCCAATGGCGCCCTGGTGGATGCGGTGATCGAACTGGCCGCCCAAAACCGCGTTCCCGTCATGGGAAATGATGGCAAGACGGGGGAAACTCTGGTCAAGTCCGCCCTGGCTCCCATGTTTGCCTGTCGCAACCTCAATGTGCTGAGCTGGGTCGGCTTCAACGTTCTTGGAAACATGGACGGCTGTGTGCTGGAGCATCCTGACAATCGTCGGTCGAAAATCAACTCCAAAGACCAGGTGCTCGCCCACATTCTGGGTTACTCTCCTCACTCCCGGGTGCAGATCGACTACATGCCCTCCCTGAAAGACCAGAAGACAGCCTGGGATTTCATTCACTTCGAGGGCTTCATGGGGGCCAGGATGTCCCTCCAGTTCGTCTGGCAGGGATATGATTCTCTTTTGGCGGCGCCTCTCGTTTTGGATTTGGTTCGATTTGCAGAGCTGGCCTTTAGAAGGGGCGAGGGGGGACTCATGACTCATTTGGCCTCTTACTTCAAGGCACCCCTGGGTGTGGACGAGCATCGGCTGCATCGCCAGTACGATTTTCTTGTGGAGTATGCCCGCAGGGGGAAAGAGCACGGATGATCGTCGGGACACGGGATCCATCCCCTGGTGACGGTGTCGGAGGCAGGGCATGAAACTCTCTTTCAGCACCAATGCCTTTGTTGAGCACACTTTGAAGGATGCCATAGGGCACATTGCCGCTCTGGGCTACGAAGGAGTGGAGATACTGGCGGATGTGCCCCATTTGTACGCAGACCGTTGCAGTCGGGGGGATTTGCGCCGGTTGAAGGAGGTCCTCAAAAGTTTTCGGATCCGAGTGGCGAACGTCAATGCCAACACAGCCATGGGCTACTATGGCTGTGAGTTCTGGGAGCCGCTCTTTGAGCCATCCCTGGCCCATCCCAGGAAGGATCTGAGAGAGTGGCGGGTGGCTTACACCAGGAAATGCCTGGAAATCGCCTCTGAACTGGAAGCCCCGTCTGTTTCCATCACGTCAGGGCGCATGGCTTCAGGAATCGATCCGGACCAATCCCTGAGCCTCCTCAGGGACTCTGTCGACCGCCTGGTAGGAGATGCCCGCAAATACGGAGTCCTGCTGGGAATAGAGTATGAACCGGGTTTGCTCATCGAGCGGTATGAGGAACTGGTGGCCTTCATCGGCCAGGTGGCTTCACCTTATGTGGGGGCCAACCTGGATTTGGGCCACAGCCATGTTTTGGGAGAAGATCCATGGACCGTTGTGTCCGCGCTGGGCTCCGGAATTTTCCATGTGCACCTGGAAGACATCAGATCCCGCAAGCATTATCACCTCATTCCCGGTCAGGGAGATATGGACTTTTCCGCCCTTGGCGGATGTCTCCGAAACATTGGGTATGATGGGTTTGTCACGGTGGAACTCTACACTTATTCGCATCAGCCCCTGGAAGCGGCGCGGCGGTCATTGAAACACCTGCAGCGGGTGTTTTCGGTTTCATCCTGAAGGAGTCCTCATGAAGTTTGCTTTCAGTTCCAATGCGTTCCTTCATCACAATCTGATGGAAACCATCACCATATTGGCCGATCTGGGTTACGAAGGCATCGAAATCATGGCCGATGTGCCTCACGCCTACCCTCTCCACCTGGATGATGAGGTTACAGACCGCATTGCGCGGCATCTCAGCTCAAAGAACCTCCAGGTTTCCAACATCAATGCCTTCATGCACCATGCAGACGGGGACACCTATCACCCTTCCTGGATTGAACGGGATGAAAACCTGCGCCGAAAACGCATCCTATACACCTTGAGCTGCATTGACCTTGCCGCTCGATGGGGAGTCAAAACCATTTCCACCGAACCCGGTGGTCCCCTTGAAAACGGCATGTCATTGGAAGAAGGAATCCGCCTTTTCCGCGAGGGGCTTGCGGCAGTGGAAGGGAAAGCGCGGTCCCGTGGAGTGAGGGTTCTCATCGAGCCGGAACCTGGCCTTCTCATTGAAAACAGCCGACAGTTCAGGAACTTTTTCCAGGACCTGGACCCTGAAGTTTTCGGCATCAACTTTGACATCGGCCATTTCTTTTGTGTGGGGGAAGATCCGGCGGCCTTGGTGAAAACTCTCAGGGATGTGACCCATCACTACCATCTGGAAGACATCGCCCCTTCACGGGAACATCACCACCTCATGCTGGGCCGTGGGGCCATTGACATACCCGGAGTTTTGAAGGCGATCCATGAAGAGGGCTACGACGGGTTTGTGACAGTGGAGCTTTACACCTATGCGGAAGACCCGGCAGGAGCCGCTCGGGAAGCTTTGCAGTTTCTCAGGAAAAATGGACCCGAGGCCCTTTGAAGGGAGCCTCCTGAAAGGAGAGAGTCAGGAAAGGAGGGGGAAAACCTGACTCTCTCGGGAGGGGGTTCAAGTCATTCCCATTCAGGTTCGACTTCACTGCTCCCAAAAGAAATATAACCCACTGGTCAAGACAGTTTCTCAAATTGCTCAAATTTTACTGATATCACTTCTCAATCACCTTCGCCGGAACCTTTCAATCCCTGTTTCAACCAGAGAGCCCGCAGCTGATGGGCCACGTGGCTGAGAGTCCGGGGCACGGGTCTTCCATCCACTTCTCTTGCGGGCATGATCCCCATGAGAGAGTTGAGAGTCCAAATGGCTTCAGCTTTCTGCAGTTGGGTGGGAAGGATGGGTGCTTCCAGGACTCTTTCGCCCCTCTGGGCGAGCAGCGCTGTCACTGCTTGCAGGGTGGTGCTTGGCAGGCGATGGGGGCTTGCGGGAGTCTGCCACTGACCGTTCATTCTCATGAGAAGCGCTCCCGTGGAAGTCTCTGTGACCCGACCTTCGCAGTCCAGGAGAATGGATTCATCTTTTCCATGATCGAGTGCGGCCTGCCTCGCCACCTGAAAAAAAAGGTAGTTGAGAGTTTTGTGTCTGGCCAGAAAGGGTGTGAATCCTTCCTGGTGAACATGCAGTCGCAAGCCCTGCTGGTGAGTCGATTCTTCGGGGATGCTGAAGGGTCTCAGGAAACAGGAAAGAGTGGGGCACGAGGAGGGAGGGATGCCCATTCGTGGGTCCGATCCTCTGGTGACCAGTATTTTGGCGGCGGCGGTCTTGTCTGCCATCCCATTGAGGTGCACGAGGTGTCGCAGCACACCACCCCAGTCGGGAAAATTCTCTTCTGAGATGCGCAGCCAGAGAAGGGACTGGGACATCCTCTTCAGGTGGCTTTCAAGGTAAAGGGGGTGGCCTCTTTCCACCCGAAGGGTTTCGAACACACCATCCCCGTATTGAAATCCCCGGTCCAGGGGCGATATACCCGCGTCCCGCTCCCTCGCAAATTGCCCGTTGAGCCACAGCCAGGAATCCGCCATGGAATCTTGAGCCTTCATGTGTTCCCCGTGCCGAAAGATTTCAGGGTTTGGAAAAAGGTGAGCCCCTTGTGAAGGGTTTCTTCATATTCTGCCTGAGGGTCTGAATCGTACACGATGCCTCCTCCAACGGAAAAGTAAAGTTTGCCGCAATGCACCAACGCGGTGCGAATGGCGATGTTCAGATCCATGTTGCCATGGCAGCCCAGGTAGCCCATGGAGCCCGTGTAGATGTGACGCACGCTGGTTTCCAACTCATCAATGATTTCCATGGCCCTGATCTTGGGGCAACCGGTGATGGACCCCCCGGGAAAGGTGGCCCGAAGAATGTCCCCATAGGTGGTTCCGGTTTTCAAGTGCCCTTCCACAATGGAAATGAGATGGTGAACGTTCTGGTAGGATTCCAGTTTTTTGTGTTCGGCCACACGGATGGTGCGGGGTGCACAGATTTTGCCCAGGTCGTTCCTCAGCAGATCCACGATCATGGAAAGTTCCGCGTCTTCTTTGGGGTCCTTCCTCAGTTCCTCTGCGAGGGCCCGGTCTTCTGCCCGGGTTTTGCCCCGGGGGCGTGTGCCCTTGATGGGGCGCGTTTCCACGTGACCGTTTTTCATGGAGAGAAAGCGCTCCATGGAAGTGCTGACGATCTGATGGTCGCCCGCATTGATGAACGCATAAAAGGGAGCAGGGTTCCTGTTGAAAAGAGAAATCCAGAGGTCGAAGGGGCTGCCGGCGAAATCACACTGAAACTGCTGGGAGAGATTGACCTGGTAAATATCGCCCGCACGGATGTAATCCCGGGCTTTTTCTATGGCCTTCAGGTATTGGCAGCGCGTGAAATTGCTTTTGAGGGAACCCACATGGAAAACTTCATGTGGGCACGGGAGGGGCATGGGTGTTTCCTGGAGAGATTTTTGGGCTCTGTCATCTCCGTAGTACAGGCGAACTTCATGAAGATGACCTTGAAGGCGGTCCAAAATGAGCATTTGGCGTGGCCACATGAGATAGATGTCGGGCAGTTTCAAATGGTCCGTCACCGAAGTGGGAAGTTTTTCGATGGAGTTTTTCAGATCGTAGGAAAAATAGCCCAGTGCGCCCCCGCAGAAGGGAAAATGTTCCCGGGGAAAATTCGCTTCAATGTCATCGAGGGTTCTGTCCAGAAAGTCCAAGGGAAGTTCCCGGGAGACAAAAAGTTCGTGGTCCCTCAACCGTTTGCAATTGTCTCCACGAGTTTGGAGAATTTGATAGGGGTTCCAGGCTGCCAGGGAATATCGGTTTGCCTGGTCATGCCCCGGCTGGCCCCCGCTGAGGAGAAAGACGCAGTGATTGTGCGGGGCGATGGGTCGAACGCGCTCGAGGAAATGTTGATCTTCAGCGTTTTTTTGAAGCAGTTTCCATTCTGCATGGCCAATCACTGTCTTCAGGGGCTCTTTTTCACTCATGACGGGCCCTCCTTCGGGAACTTCGGGGGATGCTGCCCTTCTGCAGGAGACCTTTGGAACCTGTTCTCTTTTTCCAGGTGCCCCAAAGGGTTTTTCCACCGTGGGTTCAGGGAGAGAAAATTGCACATCAGCTCCCATCCATACTCGCTCATGAAAGATTCGGGATGGAACTGGACCCCCACTATGGGCAGTTTGTCGTGGGAAATTCCCATGACGACCCCGTCTTCTTCACACCACGAGGTGACCCTCAAAGGTCTGGGTTCGTTCACCCGGCTCTGAAGGGAGTGGTAGCGGGCAGCACGAAAAGGAGAGGGGGTGCCGGTGAAGATGCTTTCCCCGGTGTGGTGAATGACGGATCGTTTTCCATGGACAGGCGCAGGGGCCCGCAGGGTTGTTCCTCCAAAGACTTCGTTGATGGCCTGCATGCCCAGGCAAACTCCCAGCGTGGGAATGTGCCCCCCAAAAACAGCAATGACGGCTTTGCTGATTCCCGACTGGGAGGGGGTTCCCGGACCTGGTGAGATGCAGATCCAGTGAGGGCGGAGTTTTTGAATCTGTGGCAGGGTGATGCGGTCGTGCCGGTGGACCAGCACTTCCACGTCAAATTGAAAAAAGAGCTGAACCAGGTTGTGGGTGAATGAATCGTAGTTGTCGATCATGAGCAGGCGCATGGGATTCTCCGTCAGCCGTGGCATGGATGGCGCTGCCACGAAAAAAGCCATCCGGACGCATGAGTCTGGATGGCTTTGCCTGACATAACTCATTACTATGAAGTTTTGATGGGTTTGAGTGTCTTGGGTTCAGGAAAACTTTTAGGGCAATTGATTCCTGGCGTCAAGCATTTCAAGGGCCCTTCTTTTCTGCGGATTCACTTGGAATCCAGTCCGAATAGGGAAAAGAGTTTCCTGATGGCTGAAGTTTGGCTTCCCGATTCCAGAGGGCGAGGCTGTCTCATGGGGATGGAATTTCCCGAGATGATGGCCCGTGGGTTCGTCAGAAAAAGTTCCCGGGCGATGCTGTCACCCATGAGTCTGCAGACTTCCTGGCGGCATTGGGAAAGCCGGGGCGTACGTATCCTGGGGCTGTGGGCATCGGAAGAAATCACGTGCACCATTTCATGTTCGAGAAGATCCATGGTGAACTTTTGGGTTTGAGGGCCAAAGCGCCCCAGCAGACTGGCGCCGGTCACCTGCGTGAGAACCCCCATTTCAACCCATCGGAACAGCCGCATGGGGTCGCGTGCCAGGGCAAGGTTTCGTTCCGGGTGGCTCAAGATGGGAGTGATGTTCAGATTGATCAGTTCCCAGAATAAGTTCTTGAGGTTGAAGGGCACGATGTCCATGGGCAGTTCGATGAGAGCGTAACGTCCCGTATCGTTGAGGGTGGCCAGCTGGCCTTCAGCAATCCGCTGGGGCAAATCAAAGTCAAGGTGGAGTTCCGCACCGGGAAAGACGCTCAAAGAAATTTTTTCTTCGTCAAGTTTTTTTTGAAGGCGCTGAACCGCATCCAGGATGATGGATCGTGAGTTCTCGTAGCAACCTTGAATCCAGTGGGGTGTGCACACAACGCCTATGATGCCGTCATCCACGGCAATGTGCGCCATTTGAACAGCACTCTCCCAATCGGACGCCCCATCGTCCAGAAATGGGAGCATGTGATTGTGGAGGTCGATCATGGTTTCACCCCGTCTTGAAAATGAGGTCCGGCACGGTGCATTGTTTCATGCAGGGGTACAGGCCCAAAGTCACTGCTTGAGGATAGAACTTCTCACCACGCATGTGAAGGCCCGTGCTCCATTATTTTGTCCGTACGCACTCATGAGCCGGTTCATGGACTCTGGGGAGGGTTGGCCAGTGCATCGGCAGCTTCCAGAAGTTGCAGGAACCATTGATCCCGGGGCCTCGCGTTTTTGCCGTCCATTTCCTTGAGGGCCTCCTCGATGGGAACTTTCTCAATGCCCTTTTCCCGCAGGCCGAGCACGCAAACCTCATCCGATTCGCTTTCAATGGCCTCGAGCATGTGAAGGGCGGCATTGGCTCCCAGCCGGCTGGCGAGAATGCGGTCAAAGGCTGAGGGAAGGCCTCCGCGCTGGACGTGTCCCAGGATAGCTGTTCTCACCTCAAACAAGCCTTTGCTCTCCTCTTCCAGCAGTCTTTGTATGAAGTCGGTGGTGTACCTTTGTGAGGAATATTCGTTGCGCATGAAGATGACCATGCGCTTTCCGCTCTCAAAACTTTTTTTCAGAATTGTGACGTCTTCGTTGAGTTCGGCCAGGCTGATCCCTTTTTCAGGCAAAAAAGCCTTTTCCGCTCCCGTTGCAAGGGCGCTCATGAGCGCCAGGAAGCCGCACCTGCGGCCCATGACCTCCACAATGAAAGCGCGCCGGGTGGCCCCCGCGGTGTGGCGGATCTTGTCCGTCGCTTCCACGATGTTGTTCAAGGCCGTGTCCACACCTATGGTGAACTGGGTGCAGGGCAGGTTGTTGTCAATGGTTGCCGGAAGGAGGATCATGGGAATGTTGAAAGCTTCGAATTCGTCCCTTCGTGAGGCGAGCTGGGCCACTTTTCGGTAGGTTCCCCATCCGCCGATGGCAATGAGTCCCCGAATGTTGTGACGGGCAATGGTGGCCGCAATTTCTCCAAAGTCCTTGTCCTGAAAGTCCACGCGGGCCGTGCCGATTTCCGAGCCGGGCCGGTTGACCCAGTTCACCAGCTCGTCCCAGTGCAACTCGTTGAAACGACCTTCGATGAGGCCCGCGAATCCGTCCCGCACTCCGTAAACGGGGGTTCCCTGATTGAGGAGACAGCGCGCGGCCACGCTCACCGCCGTGTTCATGCCGGGAGAATCTGCCCCTCCGGTGAGAATGGCCACCGCTCCGTCTTGAACGATTTCCTGGGCAGGGGCGATGCGGGTGAGGGTCTTCACCAGTTCCAGGGTTCTTATGAAGGATCCCCCTCTCAACTCCTGGGCCCTGGCATAATTGCCATTTTCCACTTCCACCCTCACGGCCTGGCTCTTCTCCACAACCTCAACCAGGGGTGTGGACACCACCCTGTTCTTCACGAGGCCCAGCATGTGACGATGTTCCGTTTCCGGATCATCGAGGAGGGTGTCCACGGCCGCGAATCCAAGCCTTGTGGCCATGATGCGGTCAAAGGCCGTGGGGGAGCCTCCGCGCTGCACGTGGCCCAGGACGGTGGTGCGAACATCCAGTTTGAGTCTCTCTGTGAGGATTCGTTTCACGTCATCGGAGCCGATGATGAGTCCGTCAGGATGTCTTGCCCCTTCCGCCACGATCACCATGTGATGAGGTCGACCGATTTCTCGTGCTTTTTCAATGGAATGTACCATTTTTTGGTGCCACCTCAATTCCAGTTCCTCTTCGGGCACCAGCACCCAGGAAGCTCCTCCCGCCAAAGTGGAGGACAGGGCGAGGAAGCCACAGTGTCTCCCCATGGTTTCCACCACGAAAGTCCTCTGGTGAGATGCCGCCGTGGAACTCAAGTTGTCCAGGGCGCGCACGATGTGGTTGAGGGCTGTGTCGGCCCCTATGGACATGTCCGTTCCGTGCAGATCATTGTCGATGGAACCTGGCAAACCGATGACTTTCAGGAGGGGAAGGGATGAAGCCCACGGGGCTTCCGGGTGGTCCTGTTTCAGGGCCTCAAGATGTTCTTCCCACTCGGTGGCAAGGACGTGAGCGCCCATGAGCGAGCCATCACCGCCCACGACGATGAGGGCTTCCACACCCAGCTGAAGGAGATTGAGCACAGCTTTTCTGCGTCCTTCGGGGTTTCGAAAGCTCTCCGACCGGGCCGTTCCGAGAAAGGTCCCCCCTTTTTGAAGAGTGCCTCCCACATCATTCCATTGGAGGGGCTTGATGGCGTCCCCACCTTTGACCATGCCCTCATACCCGTCGTAGATGCCATAGATGGTCAAATCCCGGTGAATGGCTCTTCGCACCACTGATCGCACAGCCGCGTTCATGCCAGGGGAATCTCCCCCGCTGGTCATCACTGCCAATGTTTTGAGCATGTGTCAGACTCCTCAGGATGGTTGGTGCAGTGTGTGTCCGTTCTCCGTACTCAGGGGAACAACGGAAAAAACCTAAGGGAGAGGGCTGGATCCGGAACGGTTGATGCAATGGGGTTTTGGAGCACAAAGCTCGTCGTTTTCAGTTTTTCTAAAGACATTTCAAGCATCTCATGGACCATCGCCGCCCTGACTTTTCAGGTCAGCATTTTTCAAAAGGCGTGCCTCTCCACAAGGATTTCCAGGAAGTTCAATATCTCCCATGGGGTGAGGTCGGGGAATTTTCCTGTCAACTAACTTGACTTGAATTGTGCACTGGTTTAAGAAACGAGTTGACTTCTACGATGACATGAACCTGTTCTTCGCGCAAATTCATTTTCACACGCGCCCTTCGATTTTTGGGTGAGCTTCTGATGGTGATGTCCGGTGCAAAACTTTCCCTTTCCCCTGTGAGATTTTAGTTTTGGCCATCAAATGCCGGGTCAGTTATAGTAAATTTTGTGAGGTGGCAATCCCTTTCCTTTGACGAAATGTTCAGGGAAGAAGGAAGGTTCGTATTTTGCGTTCATTGTTTGTGATAGTAATCACATGCAACAATTGATGTGAGCTTTCGCATGTTCTTTTCGATAACAAAGGAGCAAGGATCCGTTTCAACTCGAGGTAACAGCTGGGTCTTCTCAAAAGTTTCCTTACGGAGTGGATGTTCATGAATGAAAAAAAAGCATCTCAGCCAGTAACTGGCGCAGTAATGGTGGTTGGAGGCGGTATCGCCGGTGTGCAGTCGGCTCTGGATCTGGCAGAGTCCGGCTATTTTGTCTACCTGGTGGAAAACAGCTCCGCCATAGGCGGCGTGATGGCGCAACTGGACAAGACCTTCCCGACCAACGATTGTTCCATGTGTATCCTTTCACCCAAGCTTGTGGAAGGGGGCCGTCATCTCAACGTGCAGCTGATGACCCTCTGCGAAGTGGAGTCCCTGGAGGGAGAGGCAGGTAATTTCACCGTGACGGTGAAGGAGAACCCGAGATACATCAGCATGGACAAGTGCATCGCCTGCGGGGTTTGCGCGGAAAAATGCCCCAAAAAGGTGGAGGATTCCTTCGACGAAAGACTGGGGCCGCGCAAGGCTGCTTATGTGAAATACCCTCAGGCTGTTCCCCTCAAGTATGCCATCGACGCTGACAACTGCATCTACTTCAAGAATGGCAAATGCCGGGCCTGTGAGAAGTTTTGTCCCGCGGATGCCGTGGAGTTCGATCAGAAGCCTCAGACGCATACCCTTCAGGTGGGTTCCGTCATTCTCGCACCGGGATTCAAAGCTTTCAGCCCCGAGGTCTATGACACCTACGGATTTGGAAAGTACCCCAATGTCATCACCAGCATGCAGTTTGAGCGCATTCTGAGCGCATCGGGCCCCTACGAGGGACATCTGGTGCGTCCTTCCGACAAAACGGAGCCCAAAAAGATCGCCTGGCTCCAGTGCGTGGGGTCCCGTGACATTCACCACGGCGCTCACGGCTATTGTTCGGGCGTCTGCTGCATGTACGCCATCAAGGAAGCGGTCATTGCCAAGGAGCACTCCAAGGAAGGTCTCGACACGGCCATCTTTTTCATGGACATGCGGACGTACGGAAAGGATTTTGAGCGGTACTACAATCGTGCCAAAGAGGAAACGGGAGTGCGGTTCATCCGTTCCCGCATTCACAGCATCGTCAATGATCCCCACACGGATGATCTCATATTGGAATACGTGGATGAGAGCGGGCAGATCTCAAGCGAGGTCTTCAACATGGTGGTCCTCTCCATCGGCCTGGAAATCAGCGACGAAATGAAAAATATGGCTGAAAAAATCGGCGTGAAGCTGGATCTGGACGGATTTGCCGAAACGAGCGCCTTTCAGCCGGTTTCCACCTCCCGGGATGGAGTCTATGTGTGCGGTGCCTTCTCGGGCCCCAAAGACATCCCTTACTCCGTCATGGAGGCATCCGCCGCATCGGCCGCATCCGCCGCCCTGCTCTCCACTGCCCGGGGCAGCCTCACTCAGGAAAAAACCTATCCCGCGGAAGAAGACGTGGAAAAAGAAGAGCCCCGCGTGGGTGTTTTCGTCTGCCACTGCGGCATCAACATCGGCAGCGTGGTGGATGTGCCCAGTGTCAAGGATTATGCGCGGAACCTTCCCAACGTGGCATTTGTGGAAGAGAATCTTTTCACCTGTTCTCAGGACACCCAGCAGGTGATCCGTGACGCCATCAGGGAACACCGTCTCAACAGGGTGGTCGTGGCTGCCTGCACGCCCCGGACCCATGAGCCTCTTTTCCAGGAAACCATCCGCGAAGCGGGCCTCAACCGCTATCTCTTTGAATTGGCCAACATCCGGGATCAGGATTCCTGGGTCCACCAGGCCGAACCGGAAAAGGCCACGGCCAAGGCCAAGGACCTGGTCCGCATGGCGGTGGCCAAGGTGGCTCTCCTGGAACCCATCGAGCGGCTGAGAGTGGACCTGAACCAGGACGGACTGGTGATCGGCGGGGGGGTTGCCGGCATGAGCGCCGCTCTCAACCTGGCAGATCAGGGTTTCAAGATCTACCTCGTTGAGGAAAAGTCCGAGCTGGGCGGGCATGCCTTGAAGGTTCAAAAGAGCTGCAAGGGCGAAGAGGTCCCTGCCTTTGTGAAAGGGATGGTTGAAAGGGTTGAAAACCATGCCAACATCGAGGTCCTCAAGGGAACCAGAGTGAACGATGTGAGTGGTTTTGTGGGGCAGTTCAAAACTTCCGTGCAGAGCAACGGCACCCCCCGCGAACTGGACCATGGGGTTGCTATCATCGCCACCGGGGCCCATTCTCTGAAGCCCGACCTGTACCTCTATGGTCAAAATGATCGTGTGACCCGCTGGCACGAGCTGGAGGAGAAGTTTGATGAGGATCCCGGGAAGCTGGAAGAAGCGGAAGCCGTCGCTTTCATTCAGTGTGTGGGGTCCCGGGAACCCGAACGCCCCTATTGCTCCAAGATCTGCTGCACGGCATCGGTGCAGCAGGCTCTGGAACTCAAGACGCGCAAGCCCGACCTGGATGTGTACATTCTCTACAGGGACATGCGCACCTATGGCGCCCGTGAGGATCTTTACAAGAAGGCTCGCGAACAGGGTGTGCTTTTCATCCGGTTTGCGCAGGACGAAAAGCCGCAGCTGGAGGCAGTGAAAGAGGGGGGCAGGGAAAAGCTTCAGATCACCGTGAAGGACCACATTCTGGGCCGCCCCATAAAAATCAACGTGGACTACCTCAACCTGGCCACGGCGTTGATTCCCAGGGGTCAGGAAGAGATGGCCAAGTTCTTCAAGGTTCCTCTCAACAACGACGGGTTTTTCCTGGAAGCTCACATGAAGCTGCGCCCCGTGGACTTTGCCACGGATGGTGTTTTCATCGCCGGTTTGGCTCACTATCCCAAGCCTCTGGAAGAATCCATCGCTCAGGCTCAGGCCGCCGCTGCCCGTGCAGCCAGCGTTTTGGCCAAGCCCTATGTGGAAGTGGAACCCGTCGTCTCCCTGGTGGATCAGGATCTGTGCATCGGGTGCGGTCTCTGTGAGGCGTCCTGCCCCTTTGGAGCCATTCGTCTGCACAAGGTGACGGGCAGGGGCTACAGGGCTGAAACCATCGCTGCATCCTGCAAGGGGTGCGGAGTGTGTGCGGCGGCATGTCCCAAAAAGGCCATCGACATGATGCATTTCCGTGATCGTCAGATCTGTGCTGCGATTCGTGCAGGTGGTGCACGTCAATAGATATCCAAAAACTCACCGGTAATTGTTGAACCTCTACTTTTGCCTTCGGAGCTCACCCTCCGAAGCTCGATGCAACAGGAGATGTGGAATGAGTCAAACTTTCGAGCCCAAAATCCTGGCCTTCCTGTGCAACTGGTGTGCATATGCGGGGGCCGATCTGGCCGGGGTCTCACGATTTCAGTACCCTTCCACCATTCGGGTCATCCGCACCATGTGTTCCGGGCGCGTGGATCCCTCTCACGTGGTGGAGGGGCTCAAGAGCGGTTTCGACGGTGTTTTCGTCTTTGGTTGACACCTCGGAGACTGCCATTACCTGGAAGGTAATGTATACACGCAACAGCGCATGCACGTGGTGTCTCAGCTGCTGGAACTGGCCGGAATCGGCCGGGACAGGATGCAGCTTCGGTGGGTGAGCGCAGCGGAAGGCCAGCTCTTTGCGGATTTTGTGAAAGAACTGAGCTCACTCATTGGTGAAAAGGGTGGTTTTGACCCCAATGAGTATCAGCTGAAACTTGCTGCTGTGGAAGGGGCGTTGAATTCACCGCGGCTTCGATGGCTGCTGGGGATGGATCGTCAGCTCACCGAGCGTGAGAATGTGTACCATCAAAAGGTTGACGATAAACTTTACAAGGAGCTTTTGGAACGAGCTACCGAGGAAGAATATCAGAAATCCCTGATCCTCGAGGTTCTCAGGGATGGACCACAATCCGTGCGCGAAATCGCAGAAAAAAGTGGGCTGCAGATTTACGCCGTGTCCCAGCTCCTCAGTGAAATCGAAAAGGCCGGTCTGGTGGATCTTCACGGCTATGAAGGAACCACACCGAAGTTCATCCGGCTGGCGGCCTGAGTCCGTATGGCTTTATGGATGTGGATGGCTGACAGGAGGGTGCAGTGGCTGCATTGCGCCATGCCTGTCGGACATGCCTCGTTAAACGCTAAAGTAGCAGAGGAAGCGACAGCAGGATAATGATGATGAACGCAAGCACAAACAATAGAATTGGCTCTGTGATGGTCGTCGGGGCCGGCATAGCCGGCATGCAGGCGGCTCTGGATCTGGCAGATTCAGGGTATTACGTCCACCTTGTGGATCGCACCCCAACCGTGGGCGGTATCATGGCCCAGCTGGACAAGACGTTTCCGACCAACGACTGCGCCATGTGAGTCATCTCACCCAAACTGGTCGAGGTCGGCCGGCATCACAATATCAGCATCATCACCAACTCTACCGTCGAGTCTTTGGAGGGAGAGGCTGGAAATTTCACAGCGAAACTCAAGAGTGAACCGCGGTTCATCGATCCGTTGCGCTGCACCGGCTGCGGGGATTGCGCCAAGGTGTGCCCGGTGACCTGTGTCAGTGAGCACAATTGCGGACTGGACCGCCGGGCTGCCACGTACATTCGGTACGCTCAGGCCGTCCCCCTGGTCTTCGCCATTGATCCGGAAATCTGTATCGGCTGCGGTCTTTGTGAGAAAGTGTGTCTGGCTGAGGCGGTGAAATATGACGACCAGCCCAGATACAACGACCTGAAGATCGGGTCCGTCATTCTGGCCACGGGAAATGAAGTGTTCAACCCGTCCGATTTTGACACCTACAACTACGCGTTGCTCCCCAATGTGATCACCAGCATGGAGTTTGAGCGTATACTGAGTGCATCCGGCCCTTACCGTGGGCACCTCATGCGGCCCTATGACCGCGAGGAACCCAAGAAGGTGGCCTGGCTGCAGTGTGTGGGCTCCCGGGACACGCACCATTGCGACAACCCTTACTGCTCGGGTGTGTGCTGCATGTACGCCATCAAGGAAGCCGTCATTGCCAAGGAGCATTCGCACAGCGGCATGGAGGCGGCCATTTTCTTCATGGACATGCGCACCCATGGAAAGGACTTTGAGGCCTATTACGACAAGGCCAAAGAGGAGGGTGTGAGGTTTGTGCGCTCCCGGGTTCACTCGGTGGAGCCGGTGGGTGATGGCGATCTGGAAATCACCTATGCGGATGAAACTGGTGAGATCAAGCAGGAAATCTTCAACCTGGTGATCCTCTCCGTAGGGTTTCAGGTGGGTCAGGAAGGCATGGAACTGGCCGGTAAACTGGGTGTGGACCTCAATGAAAATCGTTTCGTGAAGACGGAAAGCTTTGCGCCTGTGGCCACGTCACGGGAGGGCATTTACGTCTGCGGTGCTTTTCAGGGGCCCAAAGACATTCCCCAGTCCGTCATGGAAGCTTCGGCGGCGGCATCGGCATCCAGCCTGCTCCTCAATGACGTCCGCTGGACTGAGGCCAAGGTCAAGGAAAAGCCCACGGAACGCAACATCCTGGGCGAACGCCCCAAGGTCGGTGTTTTTGTGTGCCAGTGCGGCATCAACATCGGTGGCATTGTGAACATTCCCGAAGTGCGGGAATACGCGAAGACACTTCCCTATGTGGTCTACGTGGAAGACAACCTCTACACCTGTTCTCAGGACACGCAGGTGAAGATGGCTCAGGTGATCAAGGAGCAGGGCATCAACCGGGTGGTGGTGGCAGCCTGCACCCCGCGCACCCATGAGCCTCTCTTTCAGGAGACCATGTCCAACGCGGAACTGAACAAGTATCTTTTTGAAATGGCCAACATTCGCAACCAGGACTCCTGGGTGCATTCGGGTGATCCCACCCAGGCCACGGAAAAAGCGAAAGACCTGGTCCGCATGGCCATATCCAAGGTGACTCTGCTGGAACCTCTCAAGGAGTCGGAACTGGGGGTGACCCGCAAAGCCATGGTGGTGGGCGGCGGCGTGGCCGGCATGGTGGCGGCGAAAGATATTGCAGATCAGGGCTATCCCGTCTATCTGGTGGAGAAGTCATCCCAGCTGGGTGGGCAGGCCAAAAAACTGTTCCAGACCTGGCGGGGTGAAAGCATTCCTGCCTACGCGGAAGGCCTGGCCAAAGAGATCGAGAACCATCCCAACATCAAGGTTTATCTCAACAGTGAACTGAAACATGTGGATGGATTTGTGGGCAACTTCAAATCCACCATTCAAAATGGCGGTGAACCGGAACCGGTGGAACATGGCATCACCATCATCGCCACGGGCGGAAAGGAATTTCAGTCCGAAGAATATTCCTACAAGAAGCATCCCCGTATTGTGACGCATCAGGAACTGGATCAGCGTTTCAACGAAAACGATCCCAGTCTCAGGAGCATCAACAGCGCCGTGTTCGTTCAATGTGTTGGTTCCCGGGAGCCTGATCGTCCCTATTGCAGCCGCGTTTGCTGCACTCACTCCGTGGAGAGTGCTCTGGAGTTGAAGAAGATCAATCCCGAGAGCGATGTGTATGTGCTCTACAGAGACATGAGGACCTACGGGGAGCGGGAGCTGATCTATCAGGAAGCCCGCAGGGAAGGTGTCATCTTCATCCGCTATTCCCTGGAGAACAAACCCCAGGTGGAGGTGGTGGATGGCAAGGTGCAGGTGACCGTTTTTGACCCCATTCTTCAGCGTTCCATTCGCATGCAGCCGGACCTGGTCACATTGGCCACGGCCATTCTTCCCAATGAAACGGATGCCCTTTCCCAGTTCTTCAAGGTGCCCGTGAATGCGGAAGGGTTTTTCATTGAGGCTCACGCCAAGCTGCGCCCCGTGGATTTCTCCACGGATGGAGTTTTCCTCTGCGGATTGGCTCATTATCCCAAAGCCATAGATGAAAGCATCGCACAGGCCAGGGCAGCAGCGGCCCGGGCGGCCACCCTTCTGGCCCGTGACTCCATTTTCTTCAGCGGCATGGTGGCTTTCACCCGGCCCATTGATTGCAGCAGTTGCGGTGTCTGTGTGAGCATTTGTCCCTTCAACGCACCGAGATTCATCGAAACGGGAAGGGATGCGGGCAAAGCGGAAATCAATCCGGCTCTGTGCAAGGGGTGCGGACTGTGTGTGGCTTCTTGCCGATCAGGCGCCATCGGACTCAGAGGGTTCGATGATTCGCAAATTTTCGCCATGATCGACAGTGTCTAAATTTTAACGTTGGGCTCAAGAGGGAGTGGGAAGGTCAAGCGGTTTCCCTCCCCTCAGTGGCCCAATTTTTCGAAAGATCAGTTTGAAACGGACTGAAGCTGTTCTCCCGGACAGGGATCGTTATGAATACGAGGGATGCTTCAGCTGCAGTTTGAAATAGGAGAACTTCACATGTCCAATTGGGAACCGAAAATCATCGCTTTCCTGTGCAACTGGTGTTCATATGGGGCAGCAGATCTGGCGGGCGTGAGCCGCATGCAGTATCCGCCGAATTTTCGCGTGATCAGAGTGCCCTGCACGGGTCGAATCAATCCCAAGTTCATTCTCTCCGCTCTGCGCCATGGAGCGGATGGAGTCTGGGTTTCCGGATGCCACCCCGGCGATTGTCACTACATCGAGGGAAATCTCTATGCTCGCCGCAAGTTTGCTCTCCTGAAAAATCTTTTGGAGCACACGGGCATTGAACCCAAGCGGCTCCATTTTTCGTGGATTTCCTCTGCTGAGGCCACCAAGTTCGCCGATGTGGCTCGCGAAGTGATTCGTACGGTCAAGGAAGCAGGTCCGGCCCAGCATTTCATCAAAAAGCAAGCTGAGGTGGCATAGATGCAAGCATATACGGAACGGATTCGAGAAGCGGCAAAGCGCTTGTTGAGTGACGGAAAAGTGGACGTGGTGATCGGGTTTCGCAAGGGCACCATTCCCTTCATGAATGAGCCGTACCTGGCCAAAACTGCCGAGCAGGTCGATCAGCTCGTCTGGGATGGCAACTGCGGTGTGAACCTGGCCAATTACCTGCCCAAGAGAACGGATCGCGTCGCCGTGGTGGCCAAAGGATGTGATTCCAGAAACATTGTGGAACACATCGTCGAAAACCAGATCAAACGGGAACAGCTGCACATCCTTGGGGCGCCCTGCAAGGGAATGATCGACAAACGCCGCATCAAGGCTGAACTCAAAGGCAAAGAGCCCACAAGCGTGGAAGAGACCGAAGGGGAAATCGAAATCAAAGGCCGCGATCTGAAGCTGACACTCAACCGGTCGGATTTCCTCCAGGAAAACTGTGCCATTTGCATTCACCGCAATCCCGTGCTCTACGACGATCTCGTGGGGGACCTGGTGGAGGAGCAAAAGGATGTGGACCGCTACGCCGATGTGCGCCAGGTGGAGGCCATGAGCACGGAGGAAAAGTGGCGGCACTTCGATGACCTCATCGCGGGCTGCATTCGCTGCTATGCCTGTCGCAATGCGTGTCCTGCCTGCTACTGTCCCACCTGTTTCGTGGACGAGTCAAGGCCCCAGTGGGTCGGCAAAACCATCGATCCCACGGACACGCGCACCTTCCATTTTCTGAGAGCCTATCATCTTGCCGGGCGGTGCACCGACTGCGGAGCCTGCGAGAGATCCTGTCCGGTGGACATAAAGATGCGACAATTCACCAAGAAACTTGAAAAAGATGTGAAAGAACTGTTCGATTATGAGGCCGGCATCAACCCGGAGATGCGGCCGGCTCTGGACTTCTATCGGCCTGACGATCCCCAGGCATTCATCAAGTGACAGGGATGGAGTGCGTGGAGGTTTGTTCCCGCAGCAAATTCCAGGCTCATGCGTGGAAGTCGGACCCTGTTGGACCTTGCAAAGTAAAAGTCTTGTCCAGCACTGTGATCGCGGGCAAAAGAACTCTGTTTAAAAAGGAATGAATACATGTCGGAAATTTACATCTCCAAAGAAAAATTTCCAGAAGTGGTTGGACAACTCATGAGCCATGGCCGCGTCTTTGGGCCGGTGTTTCAGGGACAGTTTCATGAGTTTGCCCGATTGGATAAACCGGAGGACATAGATCTCAGCTTTCAGAACACGCGCCTTTCTCCCAAGGATCTCTTTCATCCTCACAGTGAGAGAATGTTCACGTATTCCCTGGCCAAAGACGATCCGGAGCGTTCCATTCTGAAGGAAGCGCCCAAAGACTATTCTCCCAGTGTTGTTTTGGGAATCCGTCCCTGCGATGCCAAAGCCTTTCAACTGGACGACCGGAACTTCGACACGGAAACCATCAAGGACCCCTGGTGGGTTGAGAGAAGGAAGACGACAACCCTTGTGGGCCTGGCCTGCAACGATCCCTGCAACACATGTTTTTGCACCTCCATGGAAACGGGCCCCTTCGATGCATCGGGACTGGACGTGCTCATGGTGGATGTGGGCGATGGGTATGTTGCCCGGTCCGTGACGGACAAAGGGAAGGAATGTCTCTCCACCCTCAAGGGAGTTCAGACGGTTCCGGCACAGGCCGCGGAAAAGGAAGCTCAGGCCAAGAAGGCGGCGGAAGAGAGCATGGGGCAAGTGCTGGACATGAAACCCATCTACGAGAAGAACACTCTCGAGCTTTTCCACGATCCTCTCTGGGAGGAAGTCCATTTTTCGTGCATCAACTGTGGCACCTGCACCTTTGTTTGTCCCACCTGCTGGTGCTTCGACATTCAGGACGAAGTGCAGGGTGATTCAGGAGAACGCTTGAGATTATGGGATTCCTGCATGTTCCCCCTGTTCACTTTTCACGGCTCGGGGCACAATCCACGGTCTCAGAAGATTCAAAGGGTTCGGCAGCGTTTCATGCACAAGCTCAAGTATTACCCCGAGAAGTACAAAGACGGCCCTGCTTGCGTGGGATGCGGCCGGTGCGTGAAGGGGTGCCCGGTTAACATCGACATTCGACATGTGGCTCGGCTCATGGCCGCAAGCTGCAGTTGCCCTGCTTAAGACTTACGAGTCCATGAAATGGAGGAACAAAGGTGAGGAATCCCTATTTGCCTTATCCTGTCCGTATTGAGTCCATTGTGACGGAAACGGAAGACCGCAATCTCAAGACGTTTAAATTTGTTTTCCTCAACAAAGAGGACGAAGAAGCATTCAAGTACACTCCCGGTCAGTTCGCCGAACTGTCGGTTCCGGGACAAGGTGAAATCCCCATTGGCATCGCTTCCTCTCCCACGGAAAAAGGCTTCATCATGTTCACGGTGAACAAGGTGGGAAGGGTTTCCAGCTTCATGCACAACATGCAGGAAGGCGACATCATGGGAGTGCGCGGGCCCATGGGCAACTGGTACCCTTGGGAGACACTGGAGGGGAAAAACGTCGTCATCGTTGGCGGCGGCTTCGCCTTCACCACCCTGAGGTCGTCCATTGTTTACATGCTGCACCCTGACAACCGTTCCCGTTTTGGCAACATCGACGTGGTCTATGGCGCCAGAATGCCCGGCCTTCTTCTCTATAAAGAAGAACTGGCCGCCTGGGAACAGCGGGATGACATCGGCATGCACATCACCGTTGATTCCACGGACGATCCCAACTGGAAGTACAACGTGGGTTTTGTCCCGGCGGTGACCAAGGAAAAAGCGCCCACCGCAGAAAATTCATACGCCATCATCTGTGGGCCTCCCATCATGATCAAGTTCACCCTTCCCGTGCTCACAGAGCTGGGGTTTCCGCCGGAAAGGATCATTTCCAGTCTGGAAATGAGAATGAAGTGCGGCATCGGAATCTGCGGCCGATGCAACCTGGGCACGGAATACGTCTGCAAGGACGGACCCGTTTTCACGCTGCAGGAACTCGCGCAGCTGCCCAATGAGTATTGATCCTTTCATAAGGCTGTCGTAAGTATTTGATGTTTTTGAGTTGTGGTCCTTCCGGAAACGTGGGGCCGCGGGAAAAAAAGCTTCAAATAGAAATTGCCGTGTGTTATAGCTTCAAACTGTAGCCTCAATTAGAAACACTTCAGGGGAGAGAATTATGGAGCCATTGTTGTTGACAAAGCGCGAGAAGCGCAAACTGGCGAGCACATACGCCGACCTGTGCCTCACCTGTGGCACCTGCTCAGGCGGCTGCCCCGTCACAGGGGTGGACGGCCTTGACGTGCGAAAGGTCGTGCGCCTGGCTTTGCTCGGTTTGGACCAGGAAGTGATCGACTCAAAGTTTCCCTGGGTCTGCACCCTCTGCGGGCGCTGCGAGCATGCGTGTCCCATGAACATCGACCTCATGACTCTGCTGCGGTCCGCCCGCGCCAACAGGGCCAGGGACAAGGTGCCCGGCGTTTTGCACAAGGGCGTGGAGATGTGCCTGAAGACAGGGAACAATGTGGGCATTCCCAAGGAGGATTTTGAGTTCCTGCTGCAGGATCTGGGAGCGGAACTGGCCGAGGAAATGCCGGGATTTGAGGTTCCCGTTGATAAAAAGGGTGCAAAATACCTCTTCACCATCAACTCCAAGGAACCCTTTGCGGAGCCGGAAGACATGTTTTACTGGTGGCGAATCCTTTACGCCGCCAATGAGTCCTGGACCGTTCCTTCCGAAAACTGGGAAGGCGTCAACTGGGGGCTGTTCACCGGTGACGATGAATCCATGAAAGAAATCGTGGGCCGTCTGGTCAAAAATTACAAGGATCTCGAGTGCGAGTACCTTGTCTTACCCGAATGAGGCCACGCCTACTATGCGACCAGGCTTGGTCTGCAAAAATGGTTTGCCGATGAAAATGTGAAGTTCGTGAGCATTCATGATCTCCTCACATCATACGTGAAAGAAGGTCGGGTCAAGTTGGACAAGTCCATTCATCACCATTTGGCCACCTACCATGACCCCTGCAACTATGCGCGCAAGAGTGAGCGGGCATTCGGGCACGGCTATTATGAGGAGCCCCGCTGGGTGACCCAGCAGTGTTGCGAGAATTACGTGGAAATGTACCCCAACCGCGCCAACAATTTTTGCTGTGGCGCTGGCGGTGGTGCATGGGCCGCTCCCTACGTGGAAGAAAGAATCTTCTATGGAAGGACCAAGGCCAAACAGATCAAAGACACGGGTGCCAAGCTTCTCATTGCCCCCTGCCACAACTGCCGGGACCAGATCATGAAGAGTCTTCGCAAAGAGTACGACTTCGAAGATGTGGAAGTGAAATATCTCTGGGAACTGGTGGCTGATTCTTTGATCATTGAGCCCCGCGAGGAAGCGGAAGAGTAGAAGCCTTAAGGTTGACTCCGTGACGATCAAGCCCCAGAATCGCGCCTTTGGCGTGTGCATGGGGCTTTTTTTTTCTCATGGGTTTGCAATGGCGAGGCAATTCATGGACCCCTCGCTGCCGGAGAGATAATTCCTCATGCCCCGGTGACCATCCGCAGGGATTCAAATGAAAAAAAAGCGAGACGCCAAAAAAGGGAAACAAAAGGAAAAAATCCTCTCTCCCGCAGAGCAGGGGGAACTGCAAATGATACTGGACCGCCTTTCCGTCCAGAACCCTGATGGAGAGAGCTTTCAGAATTACGTGGAGTCGCTGGCCGGAACTCTCGCCGGCCGGGAAGATTTCATTCTGGTTCTGCTGGAACAATTGAGCAAACGCCCCACGGGGGTGGGGTTCAAAGTTTTTCAGAAATTGAAGGACGTTCCGGGAGAAGGTTGCGACAAAAGAGCTTTGAAGCAGGCGTGCTACAGATTTCGGCAAAAGGGGTTTTCTGTCGGGGAGAACGCCCCCCCACAGGAAAAGGTTGTTCTCGTTCGCAAGGAGGAGCGCAAGCCTCTGGCACATCTCATTGCGCTGGATGATACTTTCGGGTTTGTGGCTGCCATCCTTCCTGGGGAGGGATACGCTCACCCCATGGCTCTGACGGTTTTCGCGGAGAACAATTTCGAGACAATTTATGCACGGGTGACCGAGAGCTCTTACAGTGTTTATCGGGAATACCTTGAGATGATCGCTGATGATGCACCCGGCACAAAAATCTGTGAGGTGCCCGCCGCGCATGCTGCGCGACTGGTTCATGAGTTGCAAGAGTTTTCTGGACGCCGGGACTCTGTTCCTGACCTGGAAAAAGCCAAACGACTCCTCAGGCCCCACCATGATGAGCAGCGGCCGCCTCATGCACACGAACTGCTGGA
>PXBG01000132.1 GCA_003566995.1 Syntrophobacteraceae bacterium | reverse complement strand
TCCAGCTCTGAATTCGTATCCCCAGCGCGAAACACCAGGCTGTCCTTTCTGGCAAACTATCCTTTCTGGCAAGCTGTCCTTTCTGGCAGGCTGTCCTTTCTGGACGGCCGGGGCGCGACCACCCGTTCCCCCCTGATGATTTTCACCCTCGTGTTGCCAGGCATGGAGAAAAGCTCCTGGCAGCCTGCTTTCTTCCTGGCGGATTCCATCATCACGAGATCTCCCGTAAACCCTGCGGCGGAATTTTCCGGGCACGGTAGCACCATCGTGAAACCGCCCTTCGTCCCCTACTTCCCCACTTTCTTGCGCTTGTCGCGAATGTAGATGGAACGGGAGCGCCCGTCGCCGTGGATCCTTTCGTCCATGTCGAAGAGCTTGGGGGCGGCCACCAGCTCCCCCAGCTTGCTGAATCCGTAGTTGCGGGGATCGAATTCGGGCGCCTGCTTGGCGATGTTGCTCCCCACGGCCCCCAGGTGAGCCCAGCCGCTTTCGTCGGAAGCCGCTTCCACGGCGTTTCGAAGAAGCACCACCAGCTTGGCGTCCCCTTTCAGCTCGTTGGCGATCTTGCGCTTGACGGCCGGTTCGGCGCTCTCCTGGAACCGGAGCACTTCCGTGAATATGAACTTGTCGCAGGCGGACACAAAGGCCTTGGGCGTCTTTTTCTCCCCGAACCCGTAAACGAGCAGCCCCTCCTCGCGGATGCGCGAGGCGAGGCGTGTGAAATCGCTGTCGCTGGACACCAGGCAAAAGCCGTCGAAGCGCCTGGTGAAGAGGAGATCCATGGCGTCGATGATCATGGCGCTGTCCGTGGCGCTTTTGCCCACGGTGTAGCGGAACTGCTGAACGGGGTGAATGGAATGCTCCAGGAGCACGGACTTCCAGCCGCTCAGGGTGGGTGTGGTCCAGTCCCCGTAAATGCGCTTGACGCTCGCGACCCCGTACTTGGCCACCTCCGACAGGAGGGCCTCGGTGATGGACGGCTGCGCGTTGTCCGCATCGATGAGGACGGCGAGACGGTTTTGAGAGGTCTCAGTTGAAGTCATGGTTTTTTTTCCTGTGTCCCCCTTGGGGATGGGGCTGCAGGGCCTTGAGCAGGGAGATGGACAGGGTCACTTCCGTTCCCTTCCTGCTGAGAGAAAAGGTGCCCCCCATGTTGCGCAGAATCCGGTAGCTCACGGCCATGCCCAGGCTCTGGCCTTCCTCGTTGAATGGAAGGAGCAGGGCGTCGAGGTCCTTCATGCGGGGCCTGGGAACTTCCATGGTGAAGGCCGCGTGCACATTCTGGTCGCTTTTGTGAGTGCGGATGCGCAGGGTCGTTTCCGCTTCGAGGACCTGGACCGCGTTTCGAAGCACGTTGATGAAAATCTGGCAGAGCAGATCGGGATCCACGTAAGCCTTATCCAGATCGGGGGCCAGGTCCAGCTCAATGAACACGGACCGGTGCTTCAGTTCGTGGTCCAGGAGCACCAGGCAGTCGGTGATGAGTTCATTGACGGAGCACTCGTTGGGCCTCATTTCCACGGGCTTCAGGTAATTTTCGATCCTGCTGAGTATGCGCTCCAGCCTCTCCGATTCCTTGACAATGATTTCCGCTTCCTTGAATTGGGGGTTCTTCCTGTGAAGGCGTTTGGCAAAACCCCCGATGGAAGTGAGGGGATTGCGGATTTCGTGGGCGATCTGGGAGGAAATGGACCCGAGGATCTTGAGCTTTTCCTCCTGGACCAGGGCCCGCTGGGCCACCTCCAGATCGTGAGTCCTCTCCCGCACCTTGTCTTCCAGGTGATTGCGGTAACGGTCCAGTTCCGCCTCGATCCGCTTCCTTTCGGAAATGTCCCTGAAAATGGCCACATAACCCGTGGCCTTTCCCCTTTCATCATCCACGGCGGAGAGGGTGATCTCGATGGGCACCACGCTCCCGTCCTTCCGGGCCACCTCCCATTCCGTCCTCACCCAGCGATCCCTCCGGACCATGGGGTAAAACCGGGCGCTGAAGGCCTCGAACTTCTCCTGGGAAGGATGGAGCATTCTCACGGACTCCCCCATGACCTCCTCCGCCGTGTAGCCCAGCATCTCCAGAAAGGCCCGGTTGCACGACTGGATCTTTCGCTCCCGGTCCACCAGCATGATGGCATCGGAAGTGCTCTCCACCAGGGTCCTGTAGCGGAATTCAGAGGCCTTGAAGGCCTCCTCCGCCTTCTTCCGCTCGGTGATGTCGCCGATGAACCCCTCCACGGCCTCCAGGTTGCCTTCTTCGTCGTAAAGGCCGATGCCCTGTTCAATGACCCATTTCAGTTCCCCCCGGCAGTCCCGGATGCGGTAGTCAATGCGGAAAGCTCCCCCTTCGTGGAGCGCTTTCCCGATGCTCCGCCACACCTCCTCCCGGTCTTCGGCGTGAATGAACCGCTCGTAGTCCCTTTTCCTGTTGGAAATGTGGCCGTTCCGGCAACCCAGAAGCCGGCAGCAGCCGTCGCTGATGAACTCGGCCGTCCAGTCTTCGTCATTGCGGAACCGGTAAGCCATTCCGGGCAGGTTGGACAGCAGAGTGGCCAGCCTGCGTCGATTCTCGTGCAATGCCTCCTCCGAGCGCCTGACGGAAACGACGCTCCGCCAGATGAGAAAAAAAAGGATGACCGCCGTGACCAGGACATAAAACCATCCCTTGAGGGTCTGCATGCGGGTGAGGGTGAGGGGATCCTCAAAAAGGAAAATGAGAAGGCGGTCGGAAAACAGGATCCACAGGCCTCCGATGACGGCATAGACGAGGGCGATTTTGAATGCCGCTGTCTTGCCGTTGCGGAAGGGAGAGAATATGCTCATGAAAGATCCTGTGGCTTGAAAGAAGAACAGGGGTACGGACCCTCAAAGAATACGGGGGAATTGCCCTTTGCGGCGCCTTTGGGGAAAGGCGGGCAAATCCCTGCATTCTTTTTTTGTAACCCTGAAGACCTGAAAGATTCAACCGGCAGGACCCATTGAATGAAGTGAATCCCGGGAAAGTGAATCTCTACCGGGGCATGAGGGACTGGAAAGCCTTTCGGAAAACAGCCAGGTCCTCCTCAGACCACAGGCAAAAGAGGACACGCTCGAGGGTCGTCGGCTCTTCTTCCAGAAACCTTTTCACTTCGTGGAGCATGATCCGGGCGCAACGGTCCTTGGGAAAGCCGAAGATGCCCGTGCTCACGGCGGGAAAGGCCATGGACCGCAGCTTGTTTTCCGTCGCTCTCAAAAGGCTGTTGGCGGTGGCTTTCTGGAGCTTCCGGTCCTCGTCCCCCTCTCCCATGCGGGGGCCCACCGCGTGGATCACGTGGCGGGCCTTGAGGTTTCCGCCGCCGGTGATGGCCGCTTCCCCCACTTCAACGGGACCGACCAGGTCGCACTCCTCCTGGATTGTGGGGCCCCCCTTGGTCCGAATGGCTCCCGCAACGCCGCCCCCGAGCACCAGCTGCGCGTTGGCGGCATTGACGACGGCATCCACTTCCAGTTCCGTCAAATCCCCCTGGACGAGAGCGATGGTTTTGCCTTTCACGCTTCTTTCCATGAATTCCTCCTTTCCGGCAGATGCTGATGAAGGGGGGGCAGGATGGGCGGGATCCGAAAACGGGGTTCCCCCACCCTCAAAGAACTCCCCCGGGACTCCCATGGAGGCAATGCTGTTGACTTAAACTGTCTCAACCACTGCCACAGCACCTTTACGTCATTCCCGCCAAGGCGGGAATCCAGCTTTTTCAAAATCTTCAGGGTCCCCGCCTTCATGGGGATGAAGAGGACAAACAACACACAAATCCTAAAATCAGCAACATTGTCCCATGGAAGGGAGTGCCTGAAAAGGCTTGGTTTACAAATTGCCGGATATTGTGTTATACGGAAAATCTTCCGCGGATCGAAACCATTTTAAGGTGTTTAATCAATGTCTTATAATTACCAGGATCATTATTTTCACCGGGCCCGAAAAGACAGGTATCTTTCGCGCGCCGTGTATAAGCTAGATGAGATTCAAAAAAAGTACAAGATCTTTAGGCCCGGGGATCGCGTGCTGGACATGGGGGCCGCCCCCGGTTCCTGGCTGCAGCTGGTGAGCGGTGTGGTGGGTTCCAGGGGCCGGGTGGTGGGCGTGGATCTCAAAGAGATTGCCCATTCTTTTCCACCCCAGGTGAAGGTCTATCAGAGCGACGTCTTCGAGCCCCGGTTCCGGGACTTTCTTTTGAGGGAACACGCCCCTTTCGACGTGATCGTGAGCGACATGGCTCCCGCCACTTCCGGCATCAAAGCCGCGGACAGCGCCCGGTCGGAACTTCTTTTCGAACAGTCTCTCGAGCTGATCCGGGAACAGCTCAAACCCCGGGGCCATTTTCTCGCCAAGATTTTTCAGGGCTCCCAGTTCCACTCCCTCCTTCAGGAAGTGAAAAGGCAGTTCGACTGGGTCAAGGTGGTGAAACCGGACGCGTCCAAGAAAAAGAGCAAGGAAATCTACATTCTGGCCATGCGCTTCAGGAAACCTTCTCCCCCTTCATCCCCCGGGGACGAAAAGGAGGACCGGGGGGCACAGGCTTGACCGTCTTTTTTTGAAACGGCAGTGAATATCCGTGCATCCGGTGCCCCTTTCAGGGTGAAGGGCGCCGGATGCCTTCCATGATGACAGGACGAGGAGAAAGAACACATGGCAGGTCATTCCAAGTGGAGCACCATCCGCCACAAGAAAGGCGCCGCAGACGCCAAGCGTGGCAAGATTTTCACCAAGCTCATCAAGGAAATCATGGTGGCGACCCGGCTGGGCGGAGCCGACCCCAATGCCAACGCCCGCCTCCGGGCTGCCATTGCGGCGGCCAAGGCGGAAAACATGCCCAAGGAAAACATCGAACGGGCCATCAAGAAGGGCTCCGGCGATATGGAAGGGGAAAGCTACGAGGAGATCAACTACGAAGGTTACGGGCCGGGGGGCGTGGCCATCCTCGTGGACATCCTGACGGACAACCGCAACCGTGCGGCCAGCGAAGTGCGCTACATTTTCAGCAAGAACGGCGGGAACATGGGGGAAGCGGGCTGCGTGGCCTGGATGTTCAACAAGAAGGGCAGCATCGTCTTCAGCAAAGACGCGGTGGAGGAGGAGGAACTCATGGAGGTGGCCCTGGAAGCGGGGGCGGAGGACGTGAAGGAATCGGACGATCAATTTGAAGTGACGACCTCCCTAGAAGATTTCGCCCAGGTGAAAAACGCCTTTGACCACAGGGGAATGAAGTACGAACTGGCGGAGGTCACCATGGTGCCCCACACCACCGTGCCCATCGAAGACGAGAAGACGGCGCAGCAGCTGCTCAAGCTCATGGACTCCCTGGAAGACGCCGACGACGTGCAGCACGCCTACGCCAACTTCGACATTCCCGACGAAATCCTCAACGCCCTCTCCTCGTGAAGGGCTGCGGGGGCACATCATCCGCCATGGCAAGGATTGAAACCATCATCGGCATCGACCCCGGTTCGCGCTACACGGGCTACGGCATCGTGGAAGGCAACGGGAACCGGCTGCGCCACATCGCCAGCGGAACCATCCGCCTTCCGGCCAGGGCGCCCTTCCCCGAGAGGCTCAAGACCATCTACGGAGAGCTGGCGGCTCTCATCGAAGCCCATGACCCCCTCTCCATGGCCGTGGAAGACGTTTTTTTCGCCAAGAACGTCAAGAGCGCCCTCCGGCTGGGGCAGGCCCGGGGAGCGGCCATCCTGGCGGGGGTGAACACGGGCCTGCCGATCCATGAATACTCGGCCCTTCAGATCAAGCAGGCGGTGGTGGGTTACGGGAAAGCGGGGAAAGACCAGGTGACACAGATGATTCAATACCTCTTCGGAATGCGCGCGGCGCTGGAAGCCAATGCCGCCGATGCCCTGGCCGTCGCCGTCTGCCACCTTCACACCCAGTCGGTGCAATCCCTCTGGGCCGCACGGGAAAAGCCATGATCGCTCACCTCGAAGGAAAGCTGCGCCACAAGGCCCCCGAGGGGCTCATTGTGGATGTGAACGGGGTGGGGTATGCGGTGCTGGTTCCCCTGAGCACCTTCTACCACCTGCCCGATCCGGGGCAGCCGGTCTCCCTGCACGTGCACACCCATGTGCGGGAAGACGCCATTCAGCTTTTCGGTTTCAGGACGGCCCAGGAAAAGGAAATGTTTCTCCACCTGGTCACCATCAGCGGTGTGGGGCCGCGCCTGGCGGTGAACATCCTCTCGGGAATCAGCCCGGACGAACTGCGTCAGGTGATCTTTTACCAGGACAAGAAGCGGCTGCAGAATCTGCCGGGAGTGGGAAAGAAAATCGCCGAGCGTCTGCTCCTGGAGATGAAAGACAGGCTGAAAATCAAGACAGGGGAAAAAGAACCCCCCGCGGACCTTCCCGCCCATTCCAGCGCCTACGGCGACGCCTTTTCCGCCCTCATGAACCTGGGTTACAAGGCCCAGGAGGCGGAAAAGGCCTTGCAGAAAACCCGGGGGCAGCTGGGTGAAGAGGCCCCCCTGGAAACGCTCCTTCGGGAGTCCCTTCGCATCCTGGCGTGAGAGCTCCCCTGAAATCCCCGCCCGTGCCGATGGTTCCCCTGTGAGGGAAGGGGGCTTTTTTTCACGCCGGCCTTCCCCGTTCCGGGATCACTCGCCACTTGATAAAGTCTCTTGAAAATTAAATAATGCATTGCCGGGTGTCTTCGCCCGGCCCCATGGGGGCTCAATGCTGTTGACTTAAGACTTTTCAACCCCGGCAAAAACCCCATAACGTCATTCCCGGGCAGGCGGGAATCCAGTCTTTGCAAAATCTTCAAGCCCCTGGCCTCCACGGGGTGACGGGAGACAGGGTAACACGCAATCCGCTGAGTCAACAGCATTGCCATGGGGGCTGCCCCTTCAAGCCTTTCCCTGAACGGACGGGAAAAGAGCATTCGGGTACGGAAACATTCGCATGCAGGAGCACAGAGTGGAAAAAACGGTGGACCGGGTTGTGGAAGGAAATCCCAGGGAAGAAGACCTGCCCCTGGACGGGACGCTTCGTCCCAGGCGCCTGGATGAATACATCGGTCAGGAGAAGGTGAAGGAAAACCTGAAGGTGTTCATAGAGGCGGCCAGGCTGCGCTCGCAACCCCTGGACCATGTGCTCTTTCACGGGCACCCTGGGCTGGGCAAGACTTCCCTGGCTTCGGTCATCAGCAACGAGCTTCAGGGAAACCTGCGCACCACCTCGGGCCCTGTCATCGAACGGGCCGGAGACCTGGCCGCCATCCTCACCAACCTGACGGCGGGGGATGTGCTCTTCATCGACGAGATTCACCGCCTCAACCATGTGATCGAGGAGATCCTCTACCCGGCCATGGAGGATTTTCAGCTGGACATCATCATCGGCCAGGGACCTTCCGCCAGGACCATCAAGCTGGACCTGCCGCCCTTCACCCTCATCGGGGCCACCACGAGAGCGGGCCTTCTGTCCCCTCCCCTGCGGGACCGTTTCGGCGTCACCCTGCGCCTGGAATTTTACAAGGTCCCGGAACTGAAGGAAATTCTGCTGAGGTCCGCTCAAATCCTCCACATCGCCATGGATGACGGGGGAGCCCTGGAAATCGCCCAAAGGTCCAGGGGCACGCCCCGGATCGCCAACCGCCTGCTCAAAAGGGTGCGCGACTACGCGGAAGTGCGTGCCGACGGAAAGATCACCCGGCCCGTGGCCGACCTGGCACTCAAGATGCTCGACGTGGACGCCAAAGGTTTTGACCGCATGGACCGGAAGATCCTTGCGACGATCATCGAAAAGTACGACGGGGGCCCCGTGGGCATAGAAACCCTCTCGGCAGCCGTTTCCGAAGAAAAGGACACCCTCGAAGACGTCTACGAACCCTACCTCATCCAGGAAGGCTACCTGAGCAAGACGCCCCGGGGCCGCCTGGCCACGCGCCTCGCCTACGAACACCTGGGCGTCGCACGCCCCTTCAGGGGACAGATGCGCATGTTCTGAATTGGTGTTCATGCACGGGGAATTGTGCTAAGGTGCGAGACATGCATTCGTTCCCACTTTCTGCATGCGCCCGTCCCCGGCGGCAGCCTTCCCATGCGCGAAGCCGGGTGAATCCTGCCCATCCCCAATGAAGAGCGGTCCCATGGAAAAAGAACTGGTTTCTCAAATCCTCAAAAAACTGGAGTCGGGATACCAGATCCCTCCTCTCTCGGCCATCGCCGTGAAGCTGGTGGAAATGGCGTCGGACGAGCACTCCTCCGTGCGCCAGATGGCTGCGCTCATGGAGAAGGAACCCTCCCTTGCAGTGCGGGTTCTCCACCTGGCCAACAGCGTGGTCTTCGGAACGGGCGGGCAGGTGAAAACATTGAACCAGGCAGCGGTGAGGCTGGGCGTCCACCGGCTCAAGCTCATGGCCCTGTCCATCTCCCTGCGGGATGCTTTTCCCATGGGCCGGGTCGGGCCTTTCAACTATGAAGATTTCTGGAAACTCTCCCTC
>PXBG01000112.1 GCA_003566995.1 Syntrophobacteraceae bacterium | reverse complement strand
CGTAAGCATCGATGAGGCGGCCTCTTTCCAGGGCATGCCTGCGGGGCGTCTCTTTTCCTGTGATTTCCTCGAGGAGCGCAAAAAGGCGGTCCGTTTCCCGAAGGCCCACGGGCAGGCCCAGCAGGTGGCGCTTCACCCCGAATTTCCGTTCCAGCAGAGCACCCGCCGATTCCCAGCCCTGAAGGGTTCGGCCCAGTTCCAGGGATGCCCGGGAGCCTCCCATGTTTTCAATCTGGTCGAGAGGGGTTCCCCCTGCGGGAATTTTTTCATAGTCCTCCAGGGCGGGGCCATCCAGGGACTCGGAGATGTCGGGGAGCACAACGGCTGGAAGTCCGAAATCGTGCAGGATCTCCTTGAGGTGCCGGACGTCTGCGGGAGAGACGAAGCCCGGAAAAAGGCTGACCCCGTCCCACGGCTCCCTGTTCCGGACCAGCTGATCCACCACGGAGCGGACGGCACTGTGAAAACCTTCCATGTGAGTGCCCGAATAGCTGGGCGTGGACACCTCCACCAGGTGGGGCAGTCCCTCACCGGAACAGGCGACGGCTTCTTTGCGGAAGTTTCCCATGATGCCGGGCACGTCATCGCCGATGGTTTCCGTGAGACAGGTGGTGGCCACTCCGATCATGCGGGGATTGTACTTGTTCATGACGTTGAGCAGTCCCTGCTTCAGATTGGCTTCGCCCCCGTACACGGCCTGTTTTTCGCCCAGGGAGGAGGACGCGATGTCCATGGGTTCACGAAAGTGGCTGATGATGTAGCGGCGCATGTAAGTGGCGCATCCCTGGGAACCATGAAGAAAAGGAATGGCCCCTTCGATCCCTCGAAAAGCCACGCAGGCGCCGAGGGGCTTGCACAGCTTGCACGCGTTGGTGGTGGAAATGTATGGGGTTTCAGTCTTTTTCATGGTTCCATCCTTTCACGGGATCACTGCGGCGTCTGATATGTCATTCCCGCAGGGTCTCATTCATCCTTACGCCGTGGCCTTATGCCTCATTCCCGCATGGCTGTATTCTCATTCGCCTGTCACTTTATTCGTTATTCACCTTATTCGTCATTCACCAGCCACACCCTATTCGTCATTCCCGCGGAGGCGGGAATCCAGGCCTTTCAACCCCCCCTGGGCCCCCGCCTTCGCGGGGGTGACGGATTGGGTGCCCTTGGCGGTGTGGGTAAATTGCCAGGACCTCAGCCCGCGCATGGGCGACGGAATGGGCGTCCACTGCAGTGAGGGCAAATTGCCTGCCCCCGCCTTCGCGAGGGGACAGCACGGGCAATGAAGATTCCTGCCCCACCCTAACCCATAAGCCCCGCAGCCCCCAGGGCTCTCGTTCTCCGCGGCACAAAGCGCCACACGGGGCTCATGACCGACGTGTGCACTTCCCTGGCGAAATTGAGCATTCCGATGAACCCCTCCAGGGGCTCCTTGCGTTCGTGGTTGTGGTCGCAAAAACCCACGCCCAGCTTGTAGGCGATGGGCCTTTCCTTCACGCCCCCCACGAAGATGTCCACATCCTTTTCCTTGAGAAATGACGACAGCTCCAGGGGATTGGAATCGTCCACGATGATGGTGCCGTCATCGGTGATTTCATGCAGTTCCCGGTAATCCTGCTCCGTGCCCGTCTGGGACCCCACGAGCACCACGCTCATGCCCAGGAGCCGGAAAGCCTTGACCAGGGAGAAGGCCTTGAAGGCGCCCCCCACGTAAATGGCCGCCTTCTTCCCCGTGAGCGCTTTCCGGTATTCCTGGAGCCTGGGGTAGAGAATGGACAGCTCGTCGCGCACCAGCTGGCGCGTGCGTTCCATGATCTGGGGGTCATGGTTTTCAAAGAAGCGGGCCACCGAGTAAAGGGATTCGGCCATGTCTTCCACCCCGAAATAGGAAACCCGGAGGGAAGGAATGCCGAATTTTTCCTCCATCATTTGGGCCAGATCCATGGTGGAGCCGGCGCACTGGACCACGTTGAGGGCGGCTCCGTGAGCCCTTCGCAGGTCATCCACGCGGCCGTCGCCCGTGATGTTGGCGATGACCCGAATGCCCATGCGCTGGAAATATTCCCGAATGATCCAGATTTCCCCGGCCAGGTTGAAATCTCCCAGGATGTTGATGGAAAGGGGCGAAAGGCCCTGAATGTCTCCCGTGCCCACCAGCTGGAACATGGCCTTGCACGCCGCGTGATACCCGGCCCTTTTGTTGCCCTTGAACCCCTCCGACTGAACGGGAATGACGGGAATGTTCTTTTCCCGGGCCACCTTGCGGCAAACGGCCTCCAGATCGTCCCCAATGATTCCCACGATGCAGGTGGAATACACAAAGGCCGCTTTGGGATCGTGACGGTCGATGAGTTCCACGAGGGCCTTGGTGAGCTTTTCTTCCCCTCCGAAAATCACGTCCTTTTCCTGAAGATCCGTGGAAAAGCTGAGGCGGTGCAGTTCAGGACCCGAGGAGAGGGCCCCCCGAATGTCCCAGGTGTAGGCGGCGCAGCCGATGGGGCCGTGGACCAGGTGGACGGCATCGGCGATGGGATAGAGAACCACCCGGGAACCGCAAAAGACGCAAGCCCGCTGGCTGACAGCCCCCGCAAGGCTGTCCTTGTCGCAGGTCATGCGGTAGGGCTTTTCTCCCTTGCGGAGAACCTGGTCCTTCCTTTCTTCGAAAATGCTGTGCGCGTCGTGGCTCATGGTCGTCCCTTTTCGTCGTTTTTCGCCGGAAAGTGAGGTGGAGAGGGCCAATGAGAATCCCCTCTGCGTTACCCTGCGGAGCCTGAACCGGTCCCGCCGTCAGGCCATGAGGTATTCCCCGGCCGTCGTGCCCGATTCCAGGCTGTCCAGAATGGCGTCCACCGCTTCCTCGCTTTCCACTTTTCTGTACCAGTGCCCTTGGGGGTATACGATGAGCACCGGTCCGTCGTCGCAAAGATTCAAACATCCCGTTGTGGTGACCATGGCGTTGAGGCCCCGGTCTTCCAGTTCTTCCTCCAGGTAGGGGATCAGCTGCATGGAGTCCTTTTTGATGCATTTACCCTTGGCTTCCATTCCCCGGAAGCTCGCACAGACAAATATGTGGTGGTCAGGTTTCTGCATGGGATCATTCCTTATGCGTCCCCACGCACAGGCGTGGGGACGGGATGATGAAATGTGAGTGGAAAGGAATTGCTCTTTTCATGGGGTCCTTCCCCCTTTGCTCCCTGGTGCGCGGCCGCAGCCCTTCCCGGAGCGAATTTCAAATCACGGAAGATTGGAATCACATGACCAGCTCGAAACCCTCTTCGGGATCGTCACGGTCCTTGCGGTCCAGAAGGGCGTCCAGGATTTTTTCCAGGAGCCGCATGCCTCCCCGGTAGCCCACGGTGGGAAAATAGCTGTGCCCCACGCGGTCCAGTATGGGAAAGCCGAAGCGCACCAGGGGAATGTCCTCGTCCCTGGCAATGTACTTGAGGTAGGTGTTTCCCATGAGTAGGTCCACGGGCTCGTTTTTCACCCACTGGTGAAAGAGGAACATGTCTCCCGGGGCGCCCACGTTCACTTCGTGGGGCACCTCCCGGGTGATTTCCCGAATGCGCTTTTCGAAAGCCTTGCCCGGAGTGCCCGTGACGATGTGGACAGGCCACATGTCGATGGAAACGAGAAACTCCGTGAGAGCCACGAGATGGTCGGGGTCACCCACCAGCCCCACCTTTTTTCCGTAGAAGTACTGGTGCATGTCCGTGATGATGTCCAGGAGGCGGCCACGGTCCACGTTTACGGATTCGGGGACGCTCACGCCCGCCATTTTGCGCAGGGCGTCGATGAACAGGTCCGTGTTGTTGAGTCCGATGGGAAGGTCCAGGATTTCACAGGGAACTTTGCACTTGATGTCAAGGGCGCGGGCCGCAGCGCTGGAAGCCAGTTTTCCCAAAGCGAGAGTTCCGCTGCTGTCCCCCGTGCGCGCAAGGGCTTCCACGGTGACGCCCCCCCGGGGGTACATTTCAAACCTTCCCGTCTGGGGGCTGTTCATCACATTGGAGGTGTCGGGGAACATGATGTTCTTCACGCCCATTTCCGCGGCCAGCCGCTTGATTTCCTCCATGTCGGAAGGTTCCACGTAGCCGGGAATGATGTTGATGGTGTCCGTCCTCTTGCCCGAGAACCGGGCGAAGTAATCCACCATGGACTTGGTCATGGAGGAAAACCCCGTCACGTGAGACCCCACGTAGCTGGGGGTGCTCGCATGGATCACGAACCTGCCCTTGGGAATCTTTCCGTCCGCCTCGGCCTTTCGGGCGATCTGGGGAATGTCGTCCCCGATGGTTTCCGACAGGCAGGTGGTGTGAACGGCGATCACTTCCGGGTTGTAAACGGTGAACATGTTGTCGATGGCCTGCACCAGGTTGGCCTGTCCGCCGAAGACGGAGGCCCCTTCCGTGAAGGAACTGGTTCCTGCCAGGACGGGTTCCTTGTAGTGCCGGGTGAGGGTGCTTCGATGGTAGGCGCAGCATCCCTGGGACCCATGGCTGTGGGGAAGGCATCCGTGAATGCCCAGGGCCGCGTACATGGCCCCGATGGGCTGGCATGTCTTGGCCGGGTTCACATTGAGGGCCTTCCGTTCCTTGATTTCCGATGGTGTGTGTCTGAGCAACATGAGCCTGATCCTTCTTTAGACGGTCTGTCACGGGTCTTTTCCTATGCCTGTGAAGGCCCGTGGAGCTTGTGAGTGCTCGATTTTTGCCGAGCTGGGGCTCGGCGGTCCCAGGGAAGGGCTTCAGATCACCTTCCCAGACCATTTACTGTCCAAGGCGCCGGGAAGTCCCATCCGCTTTCTATCCAAGGCGCCGGGAAGTCCCAGGAGATGGGCATCAAAACGCTTTTCCTGTCATGCACTATTCGCTGCTCCGGGGTCTCCCGGAGAAAGGGGAATGCCCAGCTGCAATGTTTTTGACTTAAGCTTTTTCACCCTGCACAAAAGCCCCTTCCTGCTGAATAAAAGACCTTACCCGTCATTCCCGCGAAGGCGGGAATCCAGTCTTTTTCAAGATCTTCCAGGCCCCAGCCTTCTCGGGGGTGACAACACAGAGCAACATAAAATCCTTCAACAGCTTTGATGCCAGGAGACAGAGAGTCCCTTTCCTCTGCGGAGCCTCCCGGGCCATCAGTCGCAGGCGTAGCGGGCGGAAAGTTCCGGGCACTTCTGCCAGGGGGCCTTGAGGTAGCTCCACACCTTGCTGTTCACCATGCGGTCGATTTCCTCGTAGAAGTTGATGGCTCCCTTGAAGCCCGCATAGGGTCCTCCATAGTCGTAGTTGTGGAGCTGCTTCATGGGGACACCCTGCTTCTGGACCACATATTTTTCCTTGATGCCCGCGCAGAAGATGTTGGGCTTGTAAATTTCGATGAGCTTTTCCGTTTCGTACTGGCTGATGTCATCCACAACGAGGGTTTTTTCAGCCATTTCCGCCATCATTCCTTCATATTCCTTGAGCGGGAGTCCTTTGGAGCGGAGCTCCTCCAGAGCTTCCGTGGGCTTTCTGAGCCTGTAGCGCTGAGGATCGGGGTGGATCTCCAGGTCCTCGATGCTGCGGCTGTCCGCATCGACCTTGATGCTGGGCAGGACATTGCGCCCTTCATAATCGTCCCGGTGGGCGAACTCATAGCCCGCCGCGATGGTCTTCATGCCTATTTCCCGGAAGAGCTCCTGGTAACTGTGAGCCCGGGAACCTCCCACAAAGAGCATGGCCAGCTTTCCTTCACACCGGGACCGCACCTCGTCGCGGACTTTCTCCACGGCGGGCAGTTCCCTGGCGATGACCTCTTCCACACGGGCCGTGAGTTCTTCATCCTCGAAGTAGGCGGCAATCTTGCGCAGGGACTTGGCCGTGGCTTCGGCTCCGATGAAATTCACCTTGATCCAGGGTATGCCGTACTTGTTTTCCATCATGTCAGCCACGTAGTTGATGGACCTGTGGCACATGACCGTGTTGAGGTCCGCCATATGAGCGCTGGCGAACTGGTCGTAGGTGGAATTGCCGCTGAAGGTGGACACCAGGGTGATGCCGCAATCTTCCAGGACGCGGTCGATTTCAAAGGCATCCCCTCCGATGTTGTATTCCCCGAGGAGGTTGATTTTGAATTTTCCTTCTTTGCCTTCGTCCTTTCCTCCCACCACGTGGGTGAAAATGCCGTTGTTGGCGATGTGGTGCCCCGCTGACTGGCTCACGCCCCGGTAGCCCTCGCAGCTGAACCCGAAGATGTTGATGCCCAGTTTTTCTTTCATCTCCCGGGCCACCGCATGGATGTCATCGCCGATGAGGCCCACGGGGCAGGTGGCGAAAATGCTGATGGCTTTGGGTTTGAAGATGTCGTAAGCTTCCTGAATGGCGGCTTTGAGCTTTTTTTCTCCTCCGAAAACGATGTCTTCATCCTGCATGTCCGTGGAAAAGCAGTAGGTCATGAAATTCTCGTCCCGGGCATCCTCGGGCTTGGTCTGGTTTCTTCGGGTGAGCCAGCTGTAGAAGCCGCAGCCGATGGGGCCATGGGTGATGTTGACGATGTCCCGGGTGGGACCGAGAATGACGCCCTTGCAACCCGCGTAGGTGCAGCCTCTCTGGGTGATGATTCCGGGAATGGTCCGCGTGTTGGCCCCGATTTCGGGCACTTCACCGCACTCCCCCACCTCGTTCACCACGATCTGCTTAGCCCGCTTGCGCGCCACCTTGGTGGGGTACCTGCTGATGAGTTCCTGTTTCACCTCGCCGGGATCCACATATTCACATTCCAGTTCAGTGCGTTCTTCACATGTCGAGGACATGGACTTTCCTCCATTTTCGTGTGGGACCGTTCAAAGGTTTCCAGGGGAATCAGGTGATGCCGTCCAGCACTGTGTCGCCCCCTTCAGCCGTCCGGATGCTCACGGCATCGGAGGCGGGCATGACAAAGATTTTCCCGTCCCCTGACTTTCCCATGCGGTTCACGGATATGATGGTCCTGACCGTTTTCTGGACCAGCTTTTCGGGCACCACCACCATGAGGAGGCGCTTGGGAATGAGGCGCTGGCTCTGCCCGAGCTGGGCGATGGCTTCCTCGTAGCCCTTTTCCGCCCCTTCCAGGAGCGTGGTGTCCACCAGGCCCTTGCCTCTTCCCAGGACATCCTTGGCGGTCATGGAAGAGATGCCCGCATCGGACAGGGCCCGCTTGGTCTGATTCATCTTGTTCATGCGGACGATGGCCATGACTTCTTTCATATTTTGACCTCCACTGCTTCGCCCTCGGGCGTTTCCTTGATGCCCGAACTGATGGTGTACATTTCCTCCACCGGGGTCACGAAGATCTTGCCGTCGCCAAAGGCGCCCTTGTCTCCCGTGCGCGCCGCCTGCATGACCGTCTTGATCACAAAGTCCCTGTCCTGGCTCTTGACCACCGTGATGAGGAGCTCCTTGGGAATCTCGTCGTAGGTGATTTCTCCGATTTTTATGCCGCGCTGCTTGCCTCGGCCCACCACGGAAACTTTGGTGACGGCGGGAAAACCCGCCTCCATGAGAGCGGCCAGCACATTGTCCACTTTTTCAGGTCTCACGATGGAACGGATCATCAACATGGAGTCATCTCCTTTGTTTGACATTGAATGCTTCGATTACCCTGCCAGGCCGTGATCGATGAGCAGCTGTTCCAGGTCGTCCGTGGTCATGGGCTTTGGAATGACGTGCATCTCATTGTTTTCGATCTTCCGGGCGAGAGCGCGGTATTCGTCCGCCTGCGGGTGGCCCGGTTCGAACTCGATCACCGTCTTGCGATTGATTTCCGCCCGCTGGACCATGTTTTCCCGCGGCACGAAGTGAATCATCTGGGTGCCCAGTTTTTCGGCCAGGGTTTCGATCATTTCCCGCTCGTTGTCCACATTGCGGCTGTTGCAGATGAGCCCTCCCAGCCGGACTCCCCCCGCTTCGGCAAACTTCACGATGCCCTTGCAGATGTTGTTTGCCGCGTACATGGCCATCATTTCCCCGGAAACCACGATGTAGATCTCCTGAGCCTTGCCTTCGCGAATGGGCATGGCGAAACCACCGCAGACCACGTCCCCCAGAACGTCGTAGAACACGTAGTCCAGGCTCTCGCTGTCCGCGTAAGCGCCCAGCTGCTCCAGAAGGTTCACCGAGGTGATGATGCCCCTGCCGGCACACCCCACTCCCGGCTCCGGGCCTCCCGACTCCACGCAGATGGCGCCGCTGAACCCCTTCCGGCGAATGTCTTCCAGCTCCACGTCTTCCCCTTCGTTTCGCAGGGTGTCCAGAACGGTGGACTGGGAAAGACCGCCCAGGAGCAGCCGGGTGGAATCGGCCTTGGGGTCGCAGCCCACCACCATCACTTTTCTTCCCATTTCAGCCAGGCCCGCCACCGTGTTCTGCGTGGTGGTGGACTTTCCAATGCCGCCTTTTCCGTAAATAGCGATCTTTCTCATTTTGGGACCTCCTGTCTCCAAGTTTGATTCGGTTGGTGATTTATAAGGGCAGGGAGTGTGCCACAATGGAGGAAGGGCTGATTTTTGAATGCAAAGCATTGATTTTAATGGATTTAAGTTTTTATGCCTTCGTGGGGCATGGAGGTGTGGGAGGGGACTTGTTGCTTCAAAAGTGTAGGCAAACTGTTACATTTTTGTCCAGATTTGTCACGTGTGTGTTTTTGTCCAGATTTGTCACGTGTGTGTTTTTGTCCAGATTTGTCACGTGTGTGATTGCGAAGCGGCTCCGGCGGGAATCCAGAGGTATTCCTCCCTTCGAGGTATTCCTCCCTTCATCGTTTCATCTGCGCACATTCGTCATTCCCGCGAAGGCGGGAATCCAGCAGGTGCATCGAACCCTT
>PXBG01000030.1 GCA_003566995.1 Syntrophobacteraceae bacterium | reverse complement strand
TGCTGCAAAAAGGCATTGATATAAAAGCCTTAAGCGAAATTCCTGAAGAAGATTTTTAAGCCCGTTCTGCCCTTTGCCGGGTTAATTGAACCTTATGTCAGAGGTATGTCAGAGGGACGGAGTTATTGACAACAACCTTTTATGCTTTCTGTATATTCACCCTGTTGATGCCTGTTAACCTTTCAAGTTGTCTTACTGAAAAACCTTCTATTCTTAATTCGCGCAGGGAATTATCCCTGCTCTTTTTGTCAAATTATAATGACACCTTCAGCAGATAATCTATACTTCTACTGGAAATGTTGTCAATAACCCCGTCCCCTGACACTCGGTCCTGGCACTCGGTCCCCCTGACACTTTCCAGAGAAAACCGAACGATAATTCCGCTATCTGCTGATTTTTGTTTGTTTTAAAGCGGAATTGACGTTCGATTGGAACATTATAAATATGCTTTTTAAAGAACTTTGAAAACAGCCAACCTCTTAGTATAATTCAGTCATTCTCAGTTGAACATTTGAAGTTTTTAATCCAAAGTGCTATGATATTTTAAACTCTTATTTAAGAGGTCAAGTTCATGACCAATATGTTAAATTACCGAAAAAAAAAGGTAACTTATTTCCAGCTTCTTATACTACTGCTTCTGTTCACAGCGCTGCTGGTTATTATCAACCTGAGCACCTCCACTGAAAAAAACCTGATCATCAATGAGTTTATGGCCAGCAACCGGTTTGTCATCCCAGACGAAGACGGTGATTACCCCGACTGGATAGAAATATACAACCCTACCGGCTCGCCCGTAAACCTTAAAGGCTACTGGCTATCTGATAACAGCACCGAACCATTTCTGTGGCAATTTCCGAGAATAACCATAAAACCCGGTCAGCATTTAATTGTTTTTGCTTCGGGCAAAGACCGAACAGACCCTGAAGGTGATTACCTGCATACCAACTTCCGGATAGGCCGCCTCGGCGATGATTTAGTCTTTTGTAAACCGGACGGCAGTATCCTGGATGAAATAATTTTTGAAGAAAAAATACCTTCCAATATATCTTACGGCAGAACCTCCCCCAACGAAGATAACTGGGCTTACTTTTTAGACCCTACTCCGGGCGACCCAAACGATAGCAAACCTTACGAAGAAGTGCTGGATATGCCTTCGCTGGAAGAGGACTTTCCTGTTTACATCAACGAGTATATAACTTCCAACCTGACCAGCATTGTTGACGAAGACGGAGATCTTCATGACTGGATCGAACTCTACAACTCCGGAGACATTCCTGTAAACCTGAAAAATTACTGGCTTTCCGACAAGGAAAGCAATCCCTACAAATGGAGGTTCCCGGAAGTAGTTATCGAGCCGGACGAATACCTGGTAGTTTTTGCCTCAAGAAAAAACCGCCGTGACCCTGACAGCAAATACCTGCATACTAATTACGCTTTAAATGATGTGGATGATGAACTGGTTTTTAAAACACCTGAAGGAAAAATTATCGAAAAGTTTCCCATTATAAATATGTACGATGATGTTTCCTACGGCAGAGATCCGGAAGACACTGATACCTGGCTTTATTACCCCAAGCCCACTCCGGGTGAGCCAAATTATACCCAGGGCTTTGAAACCATGGCAGCTGACATTCCAAAAGAGAAAGGATTTTTACATGTAAACGAGATAATGTCTGAAAACCTGAAAACTTTACCTGACGAAGACGGGGATTATACAGACTGGATAGAGATCTACAATTCTGCCGATTTTTCCATAAACCTGGAGGGCTATGGCCTGTCGGACAAGGAAGATAACCCCTTTCGCTGGGTTTTTCCTAAAGTTACCATTGAACCGGGCGAACACCTGGTAGTATTCGCCTCCAGAAAAGACCGCAGCGACCCTGAAGGCGAGTACCTGCATACCAACTATCAAATCCAGGCAACAGGGGAAACGGTAGTTCTAACTCACCCCTCGGGCTTGACATTGGACAAGCTGCACACTGGAAAACTTGCCCCTGATATGTCTGTCGGCAGGTATCCTGACGGCAACAATGACAGCCGTTTCTTTTTTATGGAAGCATCTCCCGGTGGTTCCAATACCGGGGAAACATACGATGCCTACACCGCGGCACCTTCGGTGTCTCATAAAGGAGGGTTTTATGATCAACCCATTGCGGTGACCCTGGAAGCCTCGTGCCCGGATACTGAAATACGCTATACTTTGGACGGCAAACAACCTGACGGAAGATTCAGCCGCTATGAAAGCCAGATTAAGCTTACTGCAATCACGGACCTGCGCACCCCAGCTTACGAAGAAGGGCAAAAATATACCGGTAAACCGATCGAAATCACAGAAAACACGGTACTCAGAGTCAGAGCCTATGAAGAGGGCAAGCTTCCGAGCACCACCGTTAACCACAGCTATTTTATCGGTGAAAACCATACCCTGCCCGTAGTGTCCGTAATGGTAGATCCCAGTGAGATGTTTAATCCGGTCTACGGCATTTATGAAAAAGGCATTCATTCAACAGCTCCTTTCCCGTTCAGGGATGCTAACTTTTGGAAAGGTATAGAACTTCCTATCCACCTGGAATTTTACGAACCCAACGGCAACCTGGGATTTGGCTTCGACATGGGCCTTAGAATCGGCGGCCGGTACAGCCGGGCTATGGATCAAAAATCTTTTAATATCTTTGCCCGTAATATATACGGCTATAACGAGTTTAAATACCCTTTTTTCCCAGACTTTTACCCGGAAAAACCGCTGGCTAACAAGGCCATAACTCTACGCACTTCAGGGCAGGATGCCAATTTCTCAAAAATCAGAGATATAATGATGACCAGTCTCTTAAAAGATACCGGGCTTGATTACCAGGCCCATCGCCAATCGGTCCTTTACATCAACGGAGAATACTGGGGTATATACAATATCCGGGAGAGGATTAATGAACACTTTATAGCTTATAACCATGGCATTGATTCCGACAAGGTGGATCTTCTTCAGGCCAACGGCCGGGTCCGCGCCGGATCTGCGGATCACTATTTTGATATGCTTAATTTTGTCCGCAGAAACGACATGTCCAATCCGGAAAACTACGAATATATACAGACTCAAATGGACATCCAAAACTATATAGATTACTGGGTGGCCCAGATCTACTTCGCCCAGACCGACAGTGCGAATATAAGGTTTTGGAGAAAACAGAGTCCAGAGGGAAAGTGGCGCTGGATTACCTATGATTTGGATTGGGCCTTTTGGGGTAATAATTACAAACATAACACCATTAGTTTTGTCACTAACCCGGCAGGAACAGGAGCAGGAAGAAGATTAAACACGGACTTAATGCAAAACCTGTTGGATAATCCTGATTTCAATGAAAAATTCATAGAACGCCTGGCTCATTACCTTAATCATGTTTTTGATACAGAAAGCGTTATAAACCGCATTGACAAACTGGCCGGCAATATCGAAAATGAAGTGGAACGTGACTTCGATAGATGGGGCAGGAACATCAATACCTGGCACAGCCAGATAAATATTTTGCGCAATTTTGCTAAGAACCGGCAGGAACACCTGCTTCCGCACATCCAAAATTTCTTTAATTTAAGTGACGAAGAGATGGAAATCTTCGATGAATGGAAATAAAAATTATAACAGGGAGGTTTAATCATGATCGAGTATTTGTTGGAAGTAGTAGCTATGCCCCGTGGCCTTACCTTAAGCTTGATAACTTCGTTGGTAGTAGCTTTGCTTCTTTCCCTTTCTATTGCTTTAATCTATCGTAGAACTCACCTCAGCATGAGTTACGAGCCCACATTTTTGTCCACGATTGTCCTAATTGCCCCCATCGTAGCCCTGGTGATGTTTTTTATCCGAGGAGACCTGGTGCTTTCCCTGGGATTGATAGGTTCTTTGTCCATCATCCGCTTTCGTACGCCCATTAAGGATACCCGGGATATGATCTACCTGTTTTGGGTTATAGTAGTGGGCCTGGGTTGCGGAACAGAAAATTGGTTAATGACCATCGTGGCTACAGTTTTTATTGCCATCGTAGCCTCCGCCCTTTTTCTTCTGGAGTTCGGGAGCCCCAAATATACTGATTTCCTCCTGGTAGTTACAGGGCACAACCCCTCTCATCCACAGGAAACCAAGGATGCAGTCCTGCGTCACACTATCGGTTCGCGCATCCGCTCTCATGAAGTAAAGGAAGACCTCTGGGAAATTGTCTACGAGTTAAGGTTCGATAAACAGCAATTATCTGAAACCGACCAGCTTATAAAGGAAATCAAATCCGCCAGCAGCGTGGAAAAAGTTTCTTTGCTGGCTCCACAGATGGCCCTACCTCTATAAATGAAAGCAGATTTTCGGTATTTAAGGAGGTAACACAATCTCTGAGATCAAGAAAAAATTAAAAGAAGCCTGGCGTTTTGAGTACAAATACAAGCTGCCGCTTAATTTATATTACCAGCTTCGCAGCGCTATCGTACCTTACATGGAGCACGACGATTTCAGCCATAAAGCCCTCCGTAGTTCCTACCTGGTTCGGAGCCTGTACTATGACACTTTCTATTACAGATCTTATTATGAAAAAATGGAGGGAACATACGGAAGAACCAAATACCGCCTGCGCACTTATACAGACAGTATGGAAAACGAACCGGATGTCCGGGTTGAGTTAAAAGTGCGCAAGGGCAATCTCCTGGAGAAGCACAGCGCTTTTGTCCCCTACCGGCACTACCTCAGCTTCATGGAAAACAGGATCTGGCCTGATAGAAATTCTCCGGTGTTGATTGAATTTGAACGCCAGGTTCACCTCCAAGCCCTAAGGCCCAAGATACTGGTAGAATACTACAGGGAGGCTTTTCACTCACGGGAAGGCAATGACATGCGCGTCAGCTTCGACCTGCAGGTGAGCAGCTGCATTTCGGACACCCTGTTTCCTAAAGTCACTTTTTTCCGCCAGCACCATCCCAATAACGCAATTCTGGAGATTAAATGTCTTAAACACCGGCCTGCTTGGCTGGGCAAACTCATAAGCCGTTACGGGTTAATATATGTAGCCAACAGCAAGTATACCCAGGGAATTGAAGCAGCCCGACCTGATCTGCGCACTCCCTATAAACAGATATAGAAGCGATAATAGATAATTCATATATACCGGCTTTTTTTGGGATTGAGATTACAGAAATATAGAGCATAACAAACCGGGGAGTTAAAGTATGAAGCAAAACATAACAAAACTGTTGATATTTTTGGTCCTGCTGTGGCTCCTCCTGTTGGGTGTAAATTTTTACATCAGCACGGAAATAGCTGTGTTTACTGATCCAAACCTGGAAGAACTGATTCGCGAAAAACTAAATAGGCCCGAGGGAAATATATACAGTTTCCACCTGCAATCCATTAAAGAGCTTGATGCTACGGGAAAAGATATTGAAAGTTTAGAGGGTATAGAAATTTTAAGCGGCCTTACCAGGTTAAACTTAGAAGACAACCGGGTAAAAGATGTTACCCCCCTGAGGCACCTTCATGATTTAAAAGACTTAAGTTTGAGAAATAACTACATTACAGACCTGTCAGATATTAATTTTGATTCCATTAAATCACTGCCTTTAAAAAGATTGAGCCTCCGTCATAACGTGGTAAGACCTCCCGTTGAAGAACAGATCAGGTTATCTGATATCAACATTCTAAAGCACTTTCACGAACTCGAAGAACTGGAGCTAAGGGACAACCACATTGAAAATATCACACCCCTTGGTGAACTGACCGGGTTAAAAATCCTGGACATAAGTCAAAACCCTCTTGAAGATGGAGACATTTCTGCTCTAAAAGAAATGACCGGGCTGTTAGAGCTAAACCTCCGTGAGACCAATCTGAAAGATATAACTCCAATTTCCGGTCTGACTGAGCTGATTTACTTAAACATACATTCCAACCCGGATTTGAGTACCATTGCTCCTGTTCAAAACCTAACAAAACTTGAGACCCTGATCATGAGAAATGTTACGGTGGGAAAAGAATTAAAATTCATTGTTCCGCTTAAAAGACTAAACCGTTTAAACATGCGCAACTGTAATGTTTCTGACCTTACAGCACTGGGTGAACTCATGGAAATAGGAGCCCTCCAGGATCATCCCGCAAAAGAAATAAAAGCAGATGTAGACATTCGCGAAAACCCCATTCCCACATTTGAAGATAAGGGTGTAGACGGTTATGCGCCAGTGCGGGAGCACTGGCAGAGCATCAGCTACAGGCAACCCGAATCTCTTCCCAACTAACTCACACAGTTAATTCAACACGGGTTTTGTTTTATAAAATCATTTTGCTCTGAGTGGATCAAATTCAAATCGATTCATTTAGCTTACGGTTCTAATCCGGCGGTACCGGAATATAGATTCTTACTTAAAGCAACGCAGGAATGCCGATGATGCAACTCCGGCGATCCCAGTCGAGAGTGCCGCTGCAGCCCGGCCCAAATATTTCGCTACCGTTCTAAACTGTTAGGCCCCCTCGTTGACCGCATTGATATCCAGGTGGAAGTGCCCGGCATTAAATTTGAACAGCTGGAGCAGGATGCGACCGGAAAAAGTTCTGCTGAAATCCGCTCCATATGTCAGAGGGACGGGGTTGTTGACACCAACCTTTGATGTTTTCTGTATATTTCCCCTGTTGATGCTGTTAATCTTTCAAGTTGCCTTGCTGACAGGACTTCCCTTTATAACTTGCGCAGATAATTATCTCTGCTCTTTTTGTCAAATTATAACGACACCTTCAGCAGATAATTAATACTTCACAGGAAATGTTGTCAATAACACCGTCCTGGCATGGCCTTATACAATACCTACAGGCCGCATTCTTCAATCGGTGGCCGTTGCCCTGATGAGGTTTACAACGCCAGTTTCAGTGATGCAGCTTGATTATCAAAGAACGAAAGAACATAACTTAAATCAGACAAATTTTTGTCTTGACAATGGGGGGCAGTGCAAATTACCCTAACACTAAAGCAGGTAAGGCCCACGTTCTTAATTACATAGATACCTGGAATAATTATTATGCCAAACCGTTTGACTAGAAATACACTACTGACGACTAAGAAAAGTTACTAGACCGAAAACCGATGGGAAAGGGGCGTTTGTTATTAGGCTATGAAGATATCAACAGCGTTTTTAAAAACTTAATAAGGGAAATTGGTCTTACCATTTAAATTTGGTATGCTTAAGGTCAAATTTAAGGAGGGCTATAAAGTGAAAAAGGGTTCAATTTGTTTTATTGTATTTTTATCTCTAATACTATTAGTTTTTAGTGTTATTGTAAGTGCCCAGGAAGAAGGAGATTCCGATGGAATAAAAATCGGTATTGTTGATACAGGGTTTGACTCTAACCATCCTGATCTAGAAAATCTGGAGGTTAAAGCTGGAGCTCCGACAATAACAGACCGGTTAAAAGAGTTTTTTAAATGGCCGATGGATTTGCCATTAAGTCATGGCAATGCAGTTGCAAGTATAATTGGAGAAACAGCAGGCAAAGAAAAAGGTGCAGATTTATATGGCTATCATAATGATGCTTTTGAAGATTTTAAAGCTATACCTGCCTTAAGAGCTGCGGCTGATGATGGGGCACAAATAATAAATGTGAGTTTGGGTGGGGGTGAAACAATAGAAGATAAACACAAGCAAAAACAATTTGATAAATTTATTGAAGAAGAAATGCAAGATATTCTAATAGTTGTTGGTGCAGGGAATGAACCTATATCAGTAGAAAATGAACCTCTTGCTAGGCTTGCAGCAAGACATGATAATATCATTACAGTCGGAGCCACCAACCAAAAGGGCGAAAAGTGGCATCGTTCATCTTATGGTGACGCTGTGACCATAGCTGCCCTAGGTGAAAATATCAAGGTTGCCCAATCAGGAATTGGATTTACTCCTGACTATGACTACAATAGCGGAACCTCCTACGCTACTGCATTCGTAACGGGAGTGGCGGCACAGATTTGGGCTGCCAACCCAGATCTGACGCCTGGGGAAATCAAGGAGATTATCGAAGATACCGCCGATCCTCATCAATTTGACAATGACAAGGCCCTTGGAGCGGGCATAATTAATCTAGAAAAAGCAGTTGCCAGGGCTACCGAAATGGGTTCAGAAGCAGTTGCAGAAAAAGATGAACCCGAACCAGAACCCGAACCAGAACCTGAACCAGAACCTGAACCAGAACCTGAACCAGAACCTGAACCTGAACCTGAACCAGAGCCCGAGCCTGACCCCGAAATATGTTTAGTGGAGGATTGTAACCGGAGGCCTTTTTTGGATTCAGAATATTGTATGAGACATCGAGAAAGAGATGATGAACCGGAACAAGGAACTGAACGTGAGCCAGAACAAGATCCTGAACCAGGATATGAATTTGAGCCTGAATATGAAGAATCTGACCACTGTTCTAGTTATGCACCCTGTGGACGATGCGAGTACTGCATGACTAAACAACCATGAGAGTATTAAGTTTATTACAATACAGTATTGGGGACGGAGTTGTTGACAACAAACTTTGATGTTTTCTGTATACTCCCCCTGGTTATGCCTATTAACCTTCCAGTTGTCTTGCTGACAAACCTTCTCATTTAAACTTTCGCAGATAACTATCTCTGCATCAGGTAATATGGTCAGAGGTCATTCGACCGGTTTGGGTACGATCCGAATGATTGAGACGCTGCGACCTTCAACTGCAGAATAGATTGCACTATCATGATAACCGACTGCAACGTCGCGGAAACGCCAGCCTTCATCTGCAAGTAGCGGGTTAAGTTCCTCAAGTCCATCACCGGTGACCCGGAAGTGTGCCAGGTATTGACC
>PXBG01000031.1 GCA_003566995.1 Syntrophobacteraceae bacterium | reverse complement strand
GGCGTCATAGCCACCTTTCGCTTTGCGCGTCGCCGCCACTGGGAGCAAAAAAAATCCTACAGATTGTATCGCCAGGATCTGGCACGAGCCATTCTTCTGGGATTGGAGTTTCTCATTGCGGGAGACATCATTCGAACCGTCGCTGTGACCCCAACCCTGGAAAACGTGAGTGTTTTGGGTCTCATTGTCGTGGTGCGCACCTTTCTCAGCGTGGCCCTTCATCTGGAAGTGGAAGGTCGCTGGCCCTGGCAAAACAACAAGGCCGGCAAGTCTTCCGGCCCGGAATCAGAAGAGTGTGATGGAACCCTTTGAACGAGATCTGAACATGATCCTTGCGCGCCTTGCAGGAAGGTCAGATTCACGCAGTCCCTGCTGATGACGGGAAATTCCGGACTTTTGGACTCAGTAATAGTACCAGATGGTCTCATAGTCAGACACATCCTCTCCCGCCATGCTCAATCTTTTCAGGTAGTCGAGAATGGGAACATCTTCGCTGGCGAAAGTCGATGCGAAGCCCGAAATGTTTTTTTCCCACGGATGGAATTCGTAGAGCCTCGACCCGTCGGGCAAAATGGCAATGAGATCCCGGTGCTGATAGGCTCTCAGATAGTTCTTTCCCATTCCCGGCACGTTATAGACCGCCTCGTCCGTGCGGGAGATGCCAGGGAGCAGCCTGGCTTCTTCCTTTTGTTCCTGCAGAAGCCTTGCGATGGGGACACGGTACTCTATGGTTTCCTCCTTGCCTTTGGTGTTGAAGGTGTAATAGGGCTCCACGCCGATTCGGGAAAGATTGCGGCGAAGGAAAGCCGCTTCAAAACGGCGCGACACAAAAAAGGTATACACGAGCTGATTGAAAACGGATACGCCTCGAATCCTCAGCCGTTCCACCGCTTCGGCTGTTTCCGGAGTCAGTTCGTAAGGGTGCTGCACATGGGTCACAAGAGCCACCTGGCGCTTTGCGGGTTCACGCTGCCGTGCCAGAAGGTCTGCCAGCTTTTCCGTGATGCGCATGGGAGCGGTGACCGGAGTGCGTGAGCCGATGCGGATTCGTTCCACTGAAGGGATGCGTGAAACTCCTTCAAGAATTCGGGCAAACTGATCGTCATCCATGGCGAGAGGGTCCCCGCCCGTGATGAGCACCTCGTGAATCGCGGGGTGGTCTTCTATCCACTTCAATGCAGCGGCTATGTCCTCCGGGGGAGCGAGGGCCCCGGGAGCCATGGCGTCATCGATTTCCCAGTTCCTCTGGCAATAGACGCAGATCTGCGGACAGGTGTTGAAAGGCTTGAAGATACAAATGCTCGGATACCTTCTGGTCACCAGGTCGATGGGAGACGTGTCGCTTTCTCGCATGAAGTCAAGGCATTCTCTGTCTTTCCTTCCATAGGACGTCATCTGCTCCACATAGGCGGTGGGCGGAATGACCTGCGCCCGAACTGCCCGGTCTCTCGGGGATTCGGGGTCATCATCCATGAGTGAAAGGTAGTGGGGGGTGATGCCGAAGGGGATTCCAATCTTTCGGGCACTCGCGATGGCTTCCTTTTCCTGGGGGGAGAGTTCCACCAGATCTGCAATGAGTTCCGCATCGCGCATGACGTTTTCATATTGCCAGCGCCAGTCATTCCAGTTCTCTTCGGTGGCGCCGAGCCTGGAAAGAATCTTTTTTCGCCTCAACTGCCGGCGCTGAACCGCTTCATCGCCAAGACCCGTGGGACACTTGCTCGCGTATCTTTCCACTTCACGCGAGAGGACATCCAGCTGGCTGGATCTTTCAATGGCTGCGTCACGTCCCTCCAGGTGGCTCGTGGACAGATGGGAATCTGCCAGCTGGCTGCCGGGGCCCCTGCCCAGAAGTCCCAGAAAGAGATAGAGCATTTCCGCATAAAAAGCTTGTGAAAGGTCTGCTCTGGGTTTCCCCAGTATGATGTCACGCAGGGCTTCCGCCGCAGAAAACTGGGCCCGGTCCTCGGAGCGCCTGGTGACGATCATTTGAACCACCCGTGCGCAGTCTCTCACCCGTATGATGGACCCTTCCGTGAAAGAACCGTAGTCATGAAAGGTCTCGTATTCCATTTGATGGGCATAGTTGGAAAGTTCCCGGCGAAAATCTTCCAGAGACGCCGTGTTTCTGGCGATCTCCACCACTTCGGGAATCTTGGAAAGAAAGTTTTCTCTGGTGTATTTGTTCATGTTCAGCATGAGACGATATCCTCAAGATTGGTTATGACGTGAATGAGGGCACAGATGATTTTTTTCGCGGGTTCTTTTCACGGGTTCCTGATGTGCAGGGTTCATGATGCCATGCCAGGGGCCAAGAGCAGGCACTGCACTTTTCTCGGATCTCGAGGGAAAAAACGCAGCAATCCATTTCAGACTGACAGGTCAATCCCGAATCCACTGCACGAGAAGTTCCATGGCTTTTACGGTATTATGGCAAAAGTTTTGGGTGAAATCGTCGGGAAGAGGTTCATCAAGGGGTTGCGTTTCACTGGCTGTGAGCGCATTTGCTCCATCAAAATCCACGTAAGCGAGTCTCGCTGTCAGTTCTTCCGGGGGCCTGCCGAAGGCTTCTCCCGGAAGAATGGCCACCCCCGTCTCATGGAGAAGACGTTCACACAAAGTGGCGCTGTCCCTGATACCCTTGTGGTTCAGCCTGGAGGCCAGGGGAGAGAAGTCGGGAAAGAGATAAAAAGCTCCCTCAGGTGAATGGACTCGCGCTCCCGCCTTTTGAAGCATTTCCGCACACTGGTTTCCCAGGCGCGCAAGAATGCGCCGTGTGTGCCAGAGATACCTTTCTATGAGAGTGCCTCCTCGAAAAGCCTGCACGGAAGCATATTGTATGGGAGCGCTCACAGAGGTGAAGGTTTCGCTGGCCACGGCGGCCATGGAATCCAGAAGCCAGTCCATGTCGGGAGGAAAGGCAAAGGTTCCCAAACGCCATCCACCGGCTCCGCACCATTTTGAAAGACCGGAACTGATGATGGTTCCTTCCGGATAATACCGGGCCACTGAAATGTGGTTGCCCTGGTGATGAATTTGACCGTAAATCTCATCGGACAAAAGGACGATGCGGTACTTTCGAGCCACTCGAGCCAGGTCTTCCAGATCTCCCGCACTGTATGTTGAACCTTCGGGGTTACCGGGATAGTTGAGAATGAGGATGCGAGGGCGGAAATCATCTTTTTCTGCTGCGCATCTTTTTTCAAGAGTTTCTGCAGTGATGTGCCACTTGTCTTCAAATCGGGTGGGGATGAGGCTGATCCTCTTTCCAATGATGGTGGCCTGGGGCACATAGGAAACCCAGCACGGGGTGGGAACCATCAGTTCACCGTAATAGACGAGCTGAAGGAGAAACATGAGCTCTTTGGATCCGGGTCCGATGAGAACGTTTTCCGGTTGCACTTCGACCCCGTCCCGGTTGCGGTGGAACTCGGCCACGGCTTCGCGCAAGGTGGTCAGGCCCATTGCCGGAAGATAATCTTTTTCGTGAGCATTGATCCTGAGGGATTCCACGACGGGCAAAGGCACAGGGAAGGGCGACTGTCCCAAGCCGAGGCGGTAGACGGTCTTTCCCTGTTTTTGAAGCTCCTTGCTCGTCTCGTTGATGGCGATGGTGGGTGATTGCCCCAATCCTCTGATGTTCAGGTTCAGGCTCACTACTTTATGAATGTGCACCAGGAAAATCTCCTCCATCATGGGTGATGGCCGACCGGGATTCAAAAACGGGCTGGCTGCTCGAAAGCCCAAACATTGAAAGCTGAAAAATGCGGCCGATGAAACCACGTTGACCGCCGTTCAGGTTCAGGGCGACAGTTTTTCCGCCCATGTACATATATTAACTTTGTGGCGGTGTTCAAAAGATTTTTACAAAAGGGATGTCTTTTTCTCACACCAAAGGACAAATGTGAATCCGGGGCCACAAAATTTCAGACAGGCACACGCCGCTGGTGTTTTTGAGAATCCAAACGAAATCTTTTGCAGTTGGACCGGGAGTGGACCAATGCCCTCCGTTTGCCATGGATATTATGCCGATTATAATTTCTCGACAAGATGTTCATTGCCGATATATGTTTATTTTTTTTCGAGCGAGCTTGCTGAACATTCAGAAACCAGGAAATGTTCACCTTTCACCCATCGGGTCCACCCATGCGGTGGTCTGAATTTCCTGACTCCAATGACTCCGAAGGAGGTGCGTCCATGAAGTCTTATCGCAAAGAACTCTGGTTTCAAACTCCCACCCGAAGAGCTTTCATCAACATGACACCTCAGGTGGAAGAGTGTTTGCATGAGAGTGGCGTTCGCGAAGGACTGGTCCTTTGCAACGCCATGCACATCACCGCCTCCGTCTTCATCAACGACGACGAACACGGTCTGCACCTGGATTATGAGGTCTGGCTCGAAAAGCTCGCTCCCCATGAACCCGTGACCCAGTACAGGCACAATGTGGGGGAAGACAATGCGGATGCGCACATGAAGCGCCAGATCATGGGCCGCGAGGTGGTGGTGGCTGTCACGGAAGGAAAGCTGGACCTGGGAACCTGGGAGCGGATTTTCTACGGAGAGTTTGACGGCAGGCGCCGCAAGCGGGTTCTGGTGAAGATCATCGGAGAATGAACCCCTCTGGTTTTGAAGCGAAAGCCCTTTCCACAGAAGGATCATCTCTTTTCGCATCCCTTTGAGAATCCAATCATCAGCACGTTGCCGGAAAGGAGGGAGGGCTTGACTTCGCAATCCTCTGAATTTGTGCTGGCAAAGATACGGAAAGCCACTATCGGTGACGTTCCGGCCATTCAAAAGCTGCTGGAAGTCTTTGCCAGGGACGGGAAATTGCTGAGTCGATCTCTCAGCGAACTCTACACCCACTTGCGGGATATTTTTGTGGCGGTCGACCCGGACACGGGAATGATCGTGGGATGTTGCAGCCTGCACATCATGTGGGACAATCTGGCCGAAATACGATCCCTTGCCGTGCGTTCGTCCCACCACAAAAGAGGCCTGGGAAGAACCCTTGTTGCCGCCTGCATCGAAGAAGCAGAATGTCTTGGAATTTCCCGTGTTTTCACCCTCACCTATGAAAAGGAGTTTTTCCGGCGCTTGGGATTTCATGTGGTGGACAAAAGCATTTTCCCTCAAAAGATATGGGCGGATTGCCTGCATTGCCCCAAATTTCCCCTCTGCGACGAGATCGCCCTCGTCCTGGATTTGCAGCCTGAAAAATGCCCGCTCATGCGGGCACGGCCAAAATAATGGGCCCGTTGGTCTTGGAAACAGGGGAACGGCTTGTCACGCACGGGCCGGACAGAAGCTTTTTCAAACTTGCAAGTGGTTTGCAAATCCTCACTCACTGGGTTATAAATGCACGAAAATTGCTAAACTATTCCGGGCACGGTTTACGTGCCTTTGTTCATTGAATGTTCAGTTTTAAATCACCATATCTTCGTGGAAGGATTATCGATAAACCATGATCAGTGCTTTTCTTCAGAAAATATTTGGAAGTCAGAATGAACGCAACCTGAAACGGATCGTGCCCCTGGTGGATGCCATCAACAGCTTTGAGCCTCAGATTCGCAAATTGAGCGATGAGGCACTCATGGGAAAAACGGCGGAGTTCCGCCAGCGACTGGAAAATGGTGAGCCCTTGGACGATCTTCTGCCCGAGAGTTTTGCGGTGGTTCGAGAGGCAGCCGTGAGAACACTGGGGATGCGCCCTTTTGATGCTCAGATGATCGGAGGCGTGGTGCTTCATCAGGGCAAAATCGCCGAGATGAAGACGGGTGAAGGGAAGACTCTCGTTGCAACCATGCCCGTTTATCTCAATGCCCTGACGGGCCGTGGCGTGCATCTCGTCACGGTGAACGATTACCTTGCCCGGCGCGACAGTGAGTGGATGGGTAAGCTCTATTCCTTTCTGGGACTCAAAGTGGGCTGCGTCGTGCACGGAATGGACGACGGGGAAAGAAAGGAAGCCTACCGGGCGGACGTCACCTACGGAACCAACAATGAGTTTGGTTTCGATTATCTGAGGGACAACATGAAGTTCCGCCTTGAAGACCTGGTGCAGCGGGAACTTCATTATGCCATTGTGGACGAGGTGGACAGTATTCTCATTGATGAGGCGAGGACGCCCCTCATCATTTCCGGTCCCGCCGAAAAGTCCACGGAACTCTACAACAAAATCAATCGCATCATACCTCACCTCAAGGAAGAGACGCACTTCACCAAGGAAGAAAAAAGCCGCACCGTTTCCCTCAATGAAGACGGTGTCATGAAGGTGGAGGAACTCCTGGGCGTGGAAAACCTCTACGACCCGAGAAACATCGACATCCTTCATCATGTGCACCAGGCCTTGCGGGCTCACGTGCTCTTTAAAAAAGATGCGGACTACATTGTCAAAAGCGGGCAGGTCATCATTGTGGACGAGTTCACGGGTCGCCTGATGCCGGGAAGACGCTACAGCGAGGGGCTGCACCAGGCTTTGGAGGCCAAGGAAGGGGTCAAGGTCGAAAATGAAAACCAGACACTCGCATCCATCACTTTTCAGAACTACTTTCGCATGTACGACAAGCTGGCCGGCATGACCGGAACGGCGGACACGGAAGCTCCGGAGTTTCACAAGATTTACAAACTGGAAGTGGTGGTGATTCCCACGCACCGCAAGATGATCCGCACTGATCATGCAGATTGCATCTACCGGACAGAGAAAGAAAAGTTCAGAGCGGTGACAAACGAGATCAAGGAGCTCAATGCAGAAGGGCGTCCCGTGCTCGTGGGCACCGTGAACATCGACAGGTCGGAAAAACTCAGCGAAATGCTGAGGCGGCAGGGAATACCCCATCAGGTGCTCAATGCCAAGCATCACGAAAAAGAGGCTGAAATCGTCGCCCAGGCAGGGCAGATGGGCCAGGTCACCATTTCCACCAACATGGCGGGTCGGGGCACCGACATTGTGCTCGGAAAGAATGTTGCCCAATTGGGCGGGCTGCACATCATCGGAACGGAAAGGCACGAAGCGAGGCGAATTGACAATCAGCTTCGGGGCCGGGCAGGTCGCCAGGGCGATCCCGGTTCTTCCAGGTTTTATTTGTCCCTGGAAGATGATCTCATGCGCATCTTTGCTGCCGACCGCCTGTCAGGTCTCATGCAGCGTGTGGGCATGGAAGAGGACGAGCCCATTGAGCATCGCCTGATTTCCAAGGCCATTGAAAACGCTCAAAGCCGTGTTGAGGCTCAGAACTTCAGCATCCGGGAGCAACTGATCAAATATGATGACGTCATGAACACTCAAAGGGAGGTCATCTATCAGCAAAGGCGTGAAACCCTCTCCGGAGAGAACCTGAAGTCGGTGGTCATGGACATGGTGGAAGACGTCCTCGACGAGGTCATCGCCGAAAGCGTTGCAGACAAAACTTTTGCCGAAGACTGGGATCTGGAAAAGCTCAACAAGGACCTTTTTCAGTTCTTTGGCATGGAAAGCAACTACACCGTTGAGGCTCTCGAAGACTACAACCCGGAAACCCTGCGGGAAGAGCTGATCGATCGAATCAAGGGACGCTACGAAAGTCGGGAGCAGGAATTTGGTGAATCCGTCATGCGTGACCTTGAAAATTACATCCTTCTGCAAAATGTCGACAGTTTCTGGAAAGATCACCTCTTGAACATGGATCATCTCAAAGAGGGCATCGGACTCAGGGGCTACGGCCAGCAGGATCCCCTCGTCGCCTACAAGCGGGAAGGGCATGCCCTTTTTGATGACATGATCGGGCGCATCAAGGACGAAACCGTCCGCATGCTTTTTCATGTGCAGATTCAGCGTCAGGAGGAGGTCCAGCAGCTGCGCAAGGAGCAGGAAGAGCAACCCATGCACTACGGCCCTCCGGAGGGTGCTTCCAAACCACAGGTTGTCAATAAAGATCGAAAGGTGGGCAGAAATGATCCATGTCCCTGCGGGAGCGGCAAAAAATTCAAAAAATGTTGTGGTCAGTGAGGAACCATTCACCGTTCCGGGATTCAGTGTGTCGGCTGCCGCCTCCCGAATGCGATACAAAAACCGGCTGGATCTTGCCCTCATAGTTTCTGATCATGAGGCCGCGGCTGCGGGAGTGTTCACCGGGAACCGATTTTGCGCCGCTCCCGTCATTCTGTGTAAAGAGCACCTCAGGGGAGGACATGCCCGGTGCATTCTGGTGAACGCCGGTTATGCCAATGCCTGCACGGGAGAAGAAGGACTGGATCGCGCCAGGAAAATGGCTGGCCTGGCCGCTGAAAAAATCGGTGTTTCTCCCGGGTCTGTGCTGGTCGCTTCCACAGGGGTCATCGGCCCGCAAATCGAACTGGCACCCATGGAAAGGGTTTTTCCTGACCTGGTGGAGGGGTTGGCTCCCCATAAATGGGAAGACGTCGCCTGCGCGATCATGACCACGGACACCGTGCCCAAAATGGCCAGCACCTCGGTGCCCGTGGGGGGGAAAAACGTGACCATTGGAGGGGTGGCCAAGGGCTCGGGCATGATCGCCCCCCATATGGCCACCCTTCTTGTGTTTGTGTGCACAGACGCTCTGATTTCTCAGGAAGTTCTGGAACATTGGGTCAGGATTGGAGCGGAGCATTCTTTCAACGCCATAACGGTTGATGGGGACACCAGCACCAACGACACACTTCTGGTCATGGCGGGTGGAAAGGCGGAAAACCCTCTGGTGAGCGATGTGGAGAGTGAGGAGAGTCGTGCTTTTGGCGAGGGACTGCAAGCGGTTTTGCTGCAACTGGCCAGGAAAGTGGTGCTCGATGGGGAAGGGGCAACCAAGCTCATCGAGATCACCGTTTCTTCTGCACCGGATGTGAAATCGGCAAAAAAAATCGCTTTCACCATCGCCAACTCGCCCCTGGTCAAGACCGCATTTTTTGGAGAGGATGCCAATTGGGGGCGCATCGTGGCGGCGGCGGGCCGTGCCGGAGTGGAACTGGATCCCTTGCGGACCTCCCTCCACTTCGAGGATGTGTGTGTGTTCCGCAGCGGTGTTCCCCTTTTGAGCGAGGCCGTTGAAGTGGAAGCAACGAAGGTTTGCAGGCAAAAAAACATACGGGTGAATCTGGACCTTGGTTTGGGAGAGGGGACCTTCACAGCCTACACGTGCGATTTTTCCTGCGACTACGTGAAAATCAATGCCTCCTACCGCTCCTGAGGTCGGCAAGCACGTGTGCTGAGAGAACCAGAGAGGTTTCCGCTCCCCATCCCCAGAACCACAAGGCCTGGGAGGAGGGCGGGTGAGGAAAAGGGGCCGGAAGGAACCATGTTTTTCCGCGCCCTCAGGCCCCATGACTCCTCATCAGGGATCAATAGTAGTACTTGTGCACATAGTCCAGGACCATGCGGTGCGTGTTGAAAACAGGAGTGATTTCCGAAATGGAATGCCTCATGATGGAAAGCCACTGCCTGGGCTTGGAGTAATAGGTCGTCACCAGGTCGTCCAGGTTTTGGTAAAGATCTGCCGCCGCATCTTCATCATCCTGGTCCTCATCATCCCCAATGGCCCAGCCGTTCACCCGGTTTTTGCACGCCTCCCGCCACCAGCCATCCAGCACGCTCATGTTCACACCGCCGTTGAAGCAAACTTTCATGCCGCTTGTGCCGCTGGCTTCCCGGGGGCGTCTCGGAGTGTTGAGCCACACATCCGTTCCGCGAGTCATGAGCGCTCCGGACCAGATGTTGTAATTGGGAAGAAAGACCAGCCGGATCCGGTTTTCGTATTGCTTGCTGGTGTTGACGATTTCACGGATGAGGTCCTTGCCTGAGTGGTCCTGAGGATGAGCCTTGCCTGCGAAGATCAGCTGCACGCGATCGAAAGAGAGATTGAAAAGGTATTCCAGGTCCTTGAAGATGAGGGTGGCTCGCTTGTAGGCTGTTGCACGCCTGGCAAAGCAGATGGTGAGCAGATCCTCTGTGAAGCCTGCCCCCGAAACGGAGTTGACGTAATTGATGAATCGTTTCTTGGCGATGTACTTGGCCGCTTTCAGCTCCTCATCGGGTATTTTGTCGATTTTCGCCAGAGCCTTGGGATTTTCTCTCCACTGGGGCACGTACTTGTCGTAGAGGGTGCGGAATTCGGGGTCGGTCCATGTCAGATGGTGGACCCCGTTGGTGATGTGGCCTATGTTGAAACCTGGAAACATCTGCCTGGAAATCTCCCCGTGAAGCTCGCTCACCCCGTTGGCAGCCCTTGAAAGGTTCAGGGCAAGCACCGTGGTGTTGAGCAGGTCATTCCCCGCAAGGCTTCTGATGTTGGAGGGCAGGTAGGGGCCAAGCACTTCATGGGCCATGGAGTAGTCAAACTTGTCATGGCCGGCGGGAACGGGGGGGTGTGTGGTGAAAACACATTTTTCCCTCACCTTGTCCTCGTTCCCTCCTTCGTCTTTCAGAAGGGCCAGAGTCAGAAAGACCGCGTGTCCCTCGTTCATGTGATAGGTGGTGATTCCTTTTTCCAGTTTTTTGAGGACCAGGTATCCCCCGATGCCCAGAACTGCTTCCTGGCAAATTCGGGTGTGAGTGTCGCCTCCGTACAAAAATTGCGTGATGAGTCGATCGTCGGGTGCGTTGATGGGCAGATCCGTGTCGAGAAAATATACGGGCACACGGCCTTTCATGCCCACTTGATTGTGCTTCCAGACCCCTATGTGAACATCCCGCCCCTCTATTTTGATGGTCACCTTGAAGGGAAGGGGCTCCATGAAAGCTCGGGGGTCAAAGTACGGGTACATTTCTTCCTGCTGGCCCATGGGGTTGATGCTCTGTATGAAGTACCCTCTCTTGTAGAGAAGAGTCACAGCCACCAGAGGAATATTCAGATCCGCCGCTGATTTGATGTGATCCCCGGCCAATATGCCGAGTCCGCCGCTGTAAGTGGGAATATTCGCATTGAGACCGATTTCCATACTTAAATAAGCAACTTTCATTGCCGCTCCTTTCAATATTTTCATGGAAAGATGTCTTCATGGCAGTCATGCGTACTCTATAGCACAGTCTTTTGAGGCATGATACGGATTACCTCAGGAACACATCAAAAATCCAAGGCCTCAGCGGTTTCGCAGCGCAAAATTGTTCATCGGGGTATGTTGGAAGGCGGTTTTGGCAAGATTTCTTAATTGCTTGCCAGATGATCCTTTTCTCTTTTATAGTGCTGGTCTGGAAGTCATGAACGAGTCTGGCGAAGGCATGGGTTTTCCCAAAATCTCTGTGTCGAACATCTCGAAAAAACGTGGAGGAAGTCAACATGGCGGTGGCCAAAAAAATGATTCAGTTTATGGAAGGCAGTTCGTGGATTCGTAAAATGTTCGAAGAGGGTGCCCGGCTCAAGGCGATTCATGGCAATGAAAATGTTTACGATTTCAGCCTTGGCAACCCCAATGTGCCTCCGCCCCCTGTCGTGAACGAGAAGATTCTGGAAGTCATTGAGAAAAATGATCCCGGAATGCACAGCTACATGCCCAATGCCGGCTTGCTGGAGACACGAACTGCCGTTGCCCGTTATCTGGCCGGAGAGCACGATGTTCCTCTCACGGCCGACTGGGTCATCGCCACCTGCGGTGCGGCGGGAGCTCTCAACATCATTTTGAAGGCTTTGCTCGATCCCGGAGACGAAGTGCTGGTTCCTGCTCCTTATTTCGTGGAGTATGGGTTTTATGCGGACAATCATGGAGGCACTCTGAAGGTTGTTCCCACCCAAAGCGACTTCACACTTGATCTGCAGGCCATTGGAAACGCCATCGGGCCTCAGACCAAAGTTCTGCTGGTCAATTCCCCCAACAACCCCAGCGGACAGATTTATTCGGCCGCTTCCCTGCAAGATCTCGGGGATTTGCTGAACCGGAAAGGAAAAGAACTGGGACGCCCTGTCTATCTTGTCTCCGATGAACCCTACAGAAAGATCGTCTATGACGATGCGTCGGTGCCATGCATCTTGAAGTATTACCCCCACTCCATCATGGCCACGAGCTATTCCAAAGATCTCTCCCTTCCCGGTGAAAGAATAGGGTTCGCAGCCATAAACCCCGCAGCGGAAGGTGCGGAGCAGATCATGGGGGCCATGACTCTGGCCAATCGAATCCTTGGGTTTGTCAACGCACCGGCACTCATGCAGAGGGCCGTCGCTGCTCTTCAGGGTGTTTGCGTGGACGTGGAAGCCTATGCGCGCAAAAGGGACGTGCTGGTGAAAGCCCTCAAGAGCTTCGGATATGAACTGATCAATCCTCCCGGAGCATTTTACCTCTTTCCCCGCAGCCCCTTGCCCGATGATGTGGAGTTCGTGAAACTTCTTCAGGAAGAGAATGTCCTCGTGGTGCCGGGAAGTGGTTTTGGAGGACCTGGACATTTTCGAATAGCCTATTGCGTGGCGGATGAAACCATAGAGAGATCCCTGCCAGGATTTGAGAGGGCCATGAAAAAGGCTGAATCAATGCGTTAGGGGGTTTAAAATGACAAAAAAGGTCTTCCTGCAGAAGGGATCCAAAACAAAAAGGGAAGGGGGTGGCTCTTCCCAGGTCAAGATCTTGTTATGGGCTGCTCTGGCTTTGATAGTTCTGGTTGTTGTGACTCCACTGGTCACCCGGGACAAAGGGTCCAATGACCTTTCCACAAAACCCGAAGCCCAAAAGGGTGTGGTGGTGAGGGAAATTCCCAGAGCCCTTCAGCTCATGCAGGAAGATTCCCTGGGCAGAAGCGATGTGCCCGCTGACATGTTCCGGTCAGAAGAGGGTTTTTCGGCTTCCTCCCCCTATGATGATCAGGGAGAAGCTTTTGATGGAGAGACGGGGCTGAGTTCCGGTGCCCATGAATCCCTGGGGGCTTTGCAGGGCCAGGAGAAAGGCGTGGAAACGCCAGGGGGGACCGCGTCTTCGAAAGACTCTGAATTTCAGAAAAGGGATGAAGTTCCCCAGCAGGCTGCCCTGCACAGGTCTGCCCCTTCCAAGCCCGCACTCCCCCGGGAGGAGGCTCCATCTGAAGACTTGAGGCCTTCGCCCGCAAAAGTTTCCATGACTTATGGCGTGCAGGTCGGCTCTTTCAGGGAGGAGAAAAATGCTCTCGCCATGAAAAAAAGCCTCGAGGACAGAGGGTATGAAGTTGTGGTGAAACCCATGAACCACGAAACGCTCGGCCTCCTGCATGTGGTTCAGCTGAAGCCTGTTTCTGACCTGTCACGAGCCAGCACCCTCGTGGAACAGATCAAAGTGGAGGAAAATGTCTCACCGTTCGTTGTGCGCATTCCAGCTCCATGAGGCAAGGGGAAAAAGGGCTTGAGCCTGTTTTTTCAGGCACCTGATTTTTTAAGCCTCTTCGGGTGCTTTCTTTTCCCGGGCAATCCTGCTTTTTTCTCCTTTGACAGTGTTTTTTGCCTGAATCCACTTCATCGATCGGCTCGAAGGTGCTCCCAGATGAGGCATTGCGTGCGATGGCGGCAGTGATTTCCCGGATCTTTGCAGGTGACCTTTTGGTTTCGCACACATTCCTGACAGTATCCCTGCTCGTATTTGCCGCAAAAGACCCTCACGCTTCTCCGGGGGTGATGAAGGCACCGGCAGGAACTGAGATTCAAGGTTTCTTTCCGTTTTTTTGAAACCTGTCCATTGAAAGGTTCCACTTTTTCAAGGATTCCAACGTGGGAAAATGCGTCAGGTCGAAGTGAATGGGAGTCAGGGAGATGTGCTTTTCCTCCAGTGCAAAGGAGTCTGCGGAGGGATCGGAATCACGGCTGATGCTTGTATTTTGCAGCCAGTAATAAACGTGGTTTCTTGGATCGCGACGGCGGTCAAAACTTTCCATGCACCTCATGCGGCCCTGGTGAGTGATTCGAACTCCCTGAATCTCACCGGCGGGAACATTGGGCACGTTGACATTCAAGGCCACACCCGAAGGAAAACCTTCCCGTTCAATGGTTCGCAGCAATGTGACAATGAACTCCGTAGCCGCGCTGAAATCCCTCGTGTCAAAGGAATCTATGGAGACGGCAATGCCCGGAACTCCCATGACAGCGGCCTCGGTTGCGGCAGAAACCGTTCCTGAATAGATGACGTTCACCCCCACATTGGCCCCCATGTTGATTCCGGAAATGACCACATGAGGGGGTTGAGTGAGTATCTCAGTGAGAGCCAGCTTGACGCAGTCGGCCGGTGTGCCCGTAAGGCCGTGGCCAAAAAACATTCCGTTGCGGTTGACCGACACAACGCGCAGAGGTTGCAGCCAGGTGATGGCATGTCCCACAGCGCTTTGTTCTGTTTCGGGTGCCACCACCGTCACGTCGTGCTCTTCCACCAGGGCAAGAAACAGTGCTTCGATCCCTTTGGCGTAAATGCCGTCATCATTCGTCAGCAATATTCTCATAGAACTCCATCCCGATTTCTTCTGATTTGTCCGTGATGCCTCTGGCTGCCTCGATGCCGGCTTCCAAAGCCTTTTTGTTGAGCTCTTCGGTTCCCTTGGGAACCCGCGACAATACGGCAGCTTCCAGACTGCGCAGGGAAACGACTCCCGTGAGAGACGCCAGAGCTCCAAGAGCGATGATGTTTGCGATCATCTCTTTTCCTGTCCGCTCCCGTGCCATCTGGGTGAAAGGAATGGCTATGGCTCTTGTGGTTGGAAGCTGTTTCACCAGAGTGGAATTCACCATGAGAATTCCTCCCGGTTTCAGGTCAAAAATGTACGTGTCGCAGGCTTTCTGGTTCATGGCAAGGAGAAGGTCGGGCTTCATGGCCTTGGGATAGTCAATGGGGTCGTCACTCACCACCACTTCAGCCCTGCTCGACCCTCCGCGAGCCTCGGGGCCGTAACTCTGGGTCTGGCAGACATATTTTCCATCATAAATTCCTGCCGCTTCGGCGAGAATGATGCCCGAGATGATGATTCCCTGACCTCCGGAGCCGCTGATCCTGATTTCATACCGATTGCTGTCCACGTCTTCTCTTCCTCCGTCAGGGTTTCAGAATCCAGACCGGAATGGGTTCACCTCATCTGTGTCATGGCCTTTTTGGCCATTTCTTTCACCTTGCCATACTCCTCAGTATAAACGGGAAGGTCCCGATCCACCAGAACCCCTATGGAAAACTTGTCCTTCATTTCCTCATGGGACAGGGTACGGGCTTTTTCCATGCGCACGGCGGAGTTCTTCTGCCAAAGAAGCATGTCTGCAGCATTTCCCATCTTGTTGCGTCTGCCGTATTGCGTGTGACAATGGCTGATCACTTCGACCACAGAAAAGCCACGTTTTTGAATGGCTTTTTCAATGAGGTCGTCCAGCAGTTTTGTGTGGTAAACGGTGCCCCTGCTGACCATGCTTGCCCCCGCCATGGCGGCAAGCTCCGCAATGGAAAAGGCCTGCTCTATATTTCCGTAGAGAGAAGTGGTGGCGAGGGAGCCATAAGGGGTTGTGGGCGAGTACTGGCCCCCTGTCATGCCATAGATGCTGTTGTTGATGACGATGGCCGTGAGATTCAAATTGCGGCGGGCCGCATGTATGAAATGATTTCCCCCAATGGCGGTGGCGTCTCCATCTCCCATGATCACAATGACATGAAGCTTGGGGTTGGCCAACTTGACACCCGTTGCGAAGGTGAGAGCTCTTCCGTGAGTGGTGTGCAGCGTATTGAAATCCACATAGACGGACAATCTTCCTGAACAGCCGATTCCCGACACAATGACGATTTCATCTTTTTCCAGGCGCGTGCGGTCTATGGCCCTGATGAGGGCACCGAGGAGGATGCCGTTGCCGCACCCGGGGCACCACACATGGGGAAATTTCTTGTGGTGCCGAAGATATTTGTGAATGAGCTTGGTCACTTCTGCCATGGTTTTCCCTTGTTTGTCGGTTCGGCGCTTCACGACGGCAACAACGTGCACAGGAGCTGTTGCCCATGAGGGCTTTTGGAGTGAGGCTGATCTTCTTCCGTTGACGCCACTTTTCAGAAAAGGTCCAGTGCCGGCACCCAGGTTGAAAGGGAGCCCCTAGATCTTGAGAAGACGGGACAAAATCTCCTCGGGAGTGATGAGATTTCCATCAATGCGGTTGAGCGTCTCCACACGGGTCACTCCCTGGTTGACTCTTTTCACTTCCCGGGAAACCTGTCCCACATTCAGCTCCGGCACCAGCACCGCACGCACTTTGCGCAGCATGGGCTCCACAACTTGCCGGGGGAATGGCCACAAAGTCACCAGCTGAATCATTCCGGCCTTGATGCCCCGGGCCCTTGCTTCACGGGTGGCCCGCCTGGCCGACCTGGCCACGCTGCCATAGGCCACGGTGAGCACTTCCGCATCCTCTGTGGCTTCTTCTTCCACCATTTGGATGTCAAAAAAATGCTGGTTGATTTTCCGGAAAAGCCGGCTCATGAGGCCTTTCACTTCGTCGGGTCTCTGAGTGGGAAATCCTCGGGAGTCATGCACGAGGCCTGTCACATGGTAGCGGTAACCCTCACCGAAGGCCGCCATGGGAGGCACGCCTCGGCTGGTGTCCTCGTACGGAATGTACCAATCGGGAGGCATGTTGGGACGAATGCGGTCAATGACCTCCACCTCTCCTGGGTGGGGAAGAAAGATCTTTTCGCGAGTGTGCGCCACCACTTCATCCGCCAAAATAATAACAGGGGTTCGGTATTTTTCCGCAAGATTGAAAGCCTTGACCGTGATGGAAAAACAATCCTGAGTGGTGGAGACGGACAGCACGATGATGGGGTGGTCCCCATGGGTGCCCCATCTTGTCTGCATGACATCTCCCTGGCTCACCTGAGTGGGAATCCCCGTGGATGGTCCCCCCCGCATCACATTGACAATGACGCAGGGAACTTCCGCAATGCAGGCGAAACCGAGGTTTTCCTGCATGAGAGAAAAACCGGGGCCACTCGTCGCCGTCATGGATTTGGCGCCCGCGAGGGATGCGCCAACGATGGCCCCCATGCTTGCGATTTCGTCTTCCATCTGAATGAATGTCCCGTCGACGGCTGGAAGCCGATAAGACATCACCTCGCTGATTTCCGTTGCGGGTGTGATGGGATAACCGGCAAAGAAGCGGCAACCGGCAGCGATGGCTCCTTCAACGATGGCTTCATTGCCCTGCAGAAGCAATTGGCATCCGCCGCTTTTTAAAGCATTCAAAGAGAAACCTCCTCCGCTACATTATGGATCCCATCACTCCTGTTTCCTTTTTCCTTTGTGTGGATCGGCAGGATGGGACGTGAATTTCACTCCTTCAGAACCCGCTGAATGGCAGGGGAGAGGAGTTGTGAACGATGCTGCCATTGAGCAGGGGATCCCGGGAGTGCAGCGTCTCAATCCAATTTTGCTTGTGTGGCCTGAAGGAACTTCTGGCGCACACTGATGGCAAAGTCGGGGCAGTGCACTTCGCACCAACCACACCCAGAACACGAGGCTTGGTCTTTCACGAAGGGGGAACCTGAGTCATCCAGTTCGATGCAGCCCCTGGGGCAAAAGGCGGTGCAAATGCCGCAGGACTTGCACCAGTCCCTGAATATGTCGATCTGGTACTCTTTTTTTTCTGCAACTGTTTTTTGAGAGGATTCAGAAGCGGCGTTTTTTTCCGTGCCCCTTTCATCCAGGCTGTCTTTTGTGTTTGACTGATCGGCCATGGCTTTCCTTCACTAAACTTGTCTTAAACCTCATGTTCACATTTACTTTAGATTATAACCCTTTTCAACCGTCAAATAAACCGCTGGGTCCGTGTGGAAAATTCACTTCGGTCTTCCAGGAAGGAAGAGCCTTTAATTGGCTTCTGATTGAAAGGGCGATTTGCTATATTGAAAAGAGTGGCCGTAACAACTTTTGGCAGTTTTTTGAAAAGTCATACAGAAAGGGGATGGTTGCATGGGGACTTTTTTAAAAAAATCGTGGGTTATAATGTTTTTGTCCTTTCTCGTGGCCGGCTGTGCCGGCATGGAAAAACCCTGGGACCGGTTCGCTCCCGCCGAGTTGAAACTGCTTCGGGCAGACATGCCTCAAGTGATTCATGAGGACCTTCCTTATGCAGTCCGTGTGACATTTCAGAGCCGTGGTGCTCCTCCCATCAAAAGGGCCTGTGTTCGATGGGTCGCGGAAGAGTTCGGATCCCCTTCCCCCTCCCTCACCTGCTATGCCTATGAAGTTTCCTCGGATCGTCCCATCGGAGCTGCATGCGCAAGATGGCTGGCCGACGGCCCGTATGCGGATGTTTCCCCTCTCTTTTGCACTCACGTGGAAAACGTCCAATATGGAGAGCCCGGAAGTTTCATTGTGAGAATCCATACCAGAAACGTTAAACTTCACTACAACCGTATGGATGTCTATGCGGAATACATGGTTGAGGGGGAGATTCAGACCACCAACACGGTTTCGACACAAATCAGAGTGGAACAATAGGGAAGGTGGATGAATGACATGACTCGCATGGGGAAATTCTCCGGACTGAGTTGAGAATTTCTGCTCCGACTTCCATCCAAGAGTTTTTCCTGTCCCATCAGCTGCCTTTTACCTTGCTTCCAGAGTCCGAGCCAGATTTCACTTGGATGCAGCTTTTTACCTGTGTTATATTGCCTTTTAAATAAGCAATTCCGTGATGCAGTATTTTTACAGCGGTTTGCTCCCGGGTCATTCGCCTGTGCCATTTCTTTTGCAGCTGTTTTCCTCGCACACTGGATGCGGTTATTATCGGCCTTCACTCTCACACTAAAAGATCCTTCAAATCTGAATAAGCGAATCATGGATCTTCAAACAGGTCTTTTTGCTGAATGGCAGGGTTCCGGGGATTGGATTCCGGTTGGAAACAGAGCGGTGTTCATGCCAGAAAGAGGCTTTTATTGCCTGAAAAAGGAGGAAACTTATGTCTTCGAGCGTGTACAAGTTCATCGAACTGGTGGGAACCAGCACCGTTTCCTGGGAAGATGCAGCCAAGAATGCTGTTGATACCGCCAGCAAATCCCTGAGGGATTTGAGGGTCGCAGAAATTGCCACTTTGGATCTCAAGCTGGAGGATAGCAAAGTCGTCGCTTATCGTGCCAAGGTCAAAATCTCCTTCAAGTATGAGGCTTAGTTTTCCATAGAAGAAGCTGATGGTGCAGAGGAGTGGTGCTTGTGTGGCAGTGGCTGATGCGCGAGGAAGGAACCACAAGGCCATTCATCCTCTGTGTGGTTGAGGTTGACATGGATGTTCGCAGAAAATTCCGTCATTGAAGTCTTTGTGGGCTGGCCGCTCTGTTTCCTTTTTTGGGGCTCGTTCCCAACGAGTCCATCATAATTTGCTTTGAGATACTCCAAAAAAATCTTTTGGTTCTCACTGGAAACTTCACGAAATGATCCATATGGATTCATGCGCCCGCCCCGTGCGTTGCTTCATCTGCAAGGGCGCATGAAAGAACACGAAAGCCCCCCGCCTTGGGGGGCAATTTCATTCAGGAGCCATGGCAGATGGCACAAGGGCAAGGGCAGGGGTGTGATGAAAAGGTTCAGAAGCGATCATAGTGAGTGAATTCGGAAATTTCCCTGCGCTTGGGTGCTCCTGACCCTTTGGCTGGAAACCCCAGCGGAATGAGTGACACCACTTCCACGCCGTCAGGTATTTGCAGTATCTCTTTCACCCGTTCATGGTCGAAAAGTCCTACAACAACGGTTCCGAGCCCCAGGGCATGGGCCGCAAGGCAGATGCTCTGTGTGGCGATTCCCAGGTCATACAACAGCCAGTCGCCAAACTTGGTGGTCACTTCCCCTTTATAATATCCTGAAGCGTTGAGCTTTCCACAAACGGCCAAAACAATGGGGGCGTCCACGATGGCCTTGGCCGCCGGGTTTTTGCCCAGGGTTTCCTTGATCTTTTCCTTGTTTTCAGGATCTTTGACAACCACGATTTCCCAACACTGGGTGTTGGCCCAGGAGGGAGACCACTGCACCGCTTCCAGGACCTGATCCAGCATGTGCTGGGGAACTTCCCTGTCAGTGTAATGGCGTATGCTTCGGCGTTCCTTGATCACATCCATGAAATTTTGCATTTTTCTCCTCCCGATTTGCATCCAAAAGAATTTGCGCTGAATGATGGAAGATCTGTCCGACGACCTTTGCATAAAGATTTCATACTTTGGTCCATTGGGCAAGAACATGCACGTTCAAAAATTCAGTTCTGCGCAGTCACTCAGTGAAGTTTCCAGATCCGACCAGTTCCAGGGGACGCCTGTGGTTTCCATCAAACTCAGCTGCGGCCAGGGCCATTCCTTTGGAAGGGGAGAGTTGAGGGAAAGGGGAGATTTCAGGGTGGGATGCGTCACGATCAGCTCCCTGGCCAGCAGGGCGATCTGTCTTTGGGGCAGAGGCTGCCGTGCCCCATAGCGAAGATCCCCCAAAACGGGATGGCCAATGTGGGCCAGCTGACAACGAATCTGGTGGTGCCGACCCGTTTCCAGAAAGATCTCCACAAGACTTGCCTGCTCCCTTGAGTCCAGCACTTTGTAACGAAGTCTCGCCTCCTGGCTCCTGTGGCAAGGCTGATCCCGGACCAGGGTGGAAAGTTCCCGACGACGGAGCAGATGATGACAAAGCTCCCCTTTCAGTTTGCCCGGCGTTCCTTCCACAACGGCCCAGTAAATCTTGGTGACTTCGCTCCTGCGGAACTGTGCGCTGATTCGACCGGCCGCCTTGGATGTCCTGCAGAAAAGGACCACGCCTGCAACGGGGCGATCCAGCCGATGAACGAGTCCCAGGAAAACCTCTCCGGGCTTTTTATGGCGGAGTTTGATCCACTTCCTGGACAGGTCCAGCAAGGAAGGTTCTCCCGTCGAGTCTTTCTGAACCAGGAGCCCTGCCGGTTTATACACGGCGAGCAAGTGGTTGTCGTGGTATATGACGGGCCAGTGGGGGTGAAAAAAACATGTCTCTTGCACGGGGTGTGACACTCCTGGTAAAGGACTTTGCGTCATCTTTTTCACGGGCTCTGCTGTGTGGAGTCACAGGCAATAAAATGGCTTAAAGGCGATTTCATGAACAGAAAAAAGAAAAGCACGACCGCCACACCAGCCAGATTGGCAGAGCTGCTGGAACAGTGCGGGATCCAATTCAATTCTCATCAGGTTGATCAACTTTGGCAATATCATCAAATGCTTCGGGAACACAATGCCGAACTCAATCTGACCCGAATTCACCAGTTCGAGAACATGGTTTTGAAACTCTATGTCGACTCCATTCTTCCAGGAATTCTCCAAACCCTTCCGTCACCTCTTCTGGATTTGGGCACGGGTCCCGGCATGCCGGGCATTCCTTTGAAAATAGCTTTTCCCAAGTTGGAAGTCTACCTGGCCGAGAGCCGACAGCGAAGGGTGGCCTTTCTCGATACAGTGGTGAAAGCCTTGGGGATGCCCGGCCTTGAAGTCATTGGGGAGGGCATTTCACCCGCCTTTGAGAGGCCTTTCAAGGGAGTCATCACCCGTGCGGTGGAAGCCATTCCCGCCACCTTGCACCGTGTTTCCGGGTGCATTGAAAAAGGGGGGCAGGTGATTTTCATGAAAGGCCCTGCCTGTGACGAGGAGACTGCCTCAGCCAAACGGCAATTTCCAGAGGAATACTCCCTCGTCATGGATTTGCCGTATCACATACCCGGAACACCCAACGAGAGGCGCCTGGTCGTTTTTCAGCGTCTCATCCTGTCCGGCGGAAAACGTAAGGTTGTTGCCATGAAAAAGCATTCCCTGCGACTGGTTGAGAGTGAAAAGAATGAGGCCTTCAAAGAGGCCCGCAAACTTCTCTCCGCAAGAGGCATCAAAAAGGCGAACAAAGCCCTGGTGTCTGGCTCCAGGATCGTTCGCGACACCCTGCATCATTTTCCTGAGAGATGTGCGGGATGGATCAGTCGGGTGAATGGAAATCCTCCACCAATGAATGCTCCGCAACACTTGGTGTGGTATCAGTTCGCCGACAGGCTTTTCGATGAGCTGGACATTTTCGGCACCGATCATCCTCTTCTCCTGGTCCACACTCCTTCCATTGAGCCCTGGGACCTATCTGCGCCATGGCCTCGCGGTTGCACTCTGCTGGTGCCCTTTCAGGATCCGGAAAACGTAGGGGCCATCGTCCGTTCGGCAACGGCCTTTGGCGTCTCCCAAATCATTCTTCTCGAGGAAAGCGCTCATCCCTATCACCCCAAATCCATGCGGGCTTCGGGAGGCGCCGTGCTTCATGCCCACTTCCTTTGGGGGCCCAGTGTGAAAGATCTTCCGAGGAATTTGCCCGTGAAGGCACTTTCCACCAAGGGACAGGACATCGACTCGGTGGAGTTTCCCGCCGATTTTCTTCTCCTTCCGGGCATGGAGGGACCTGGACTGCCCGAGGAATGGAAAGCATCGGCCATGAGCATCCCCATGCAAGCTGAAGTGGAGTCTCTCAATGCAGCAACGGCAACGGCAATCGCTCTCTATGTGTGGTCCAGAAAGGGACAGGGGGAGAGGAACGGAAGTCCCAAGAGGAACGCCCCACGGAGACTTTGCCAAAAGATTTCCGTGGGGCCTGATCATGGAAGGGTTTTTGGATGTGAACCGATCCTTGGAATGTCACGAGGTTCCAGTGCATGGGGCAAGGATCGCCTGGATCTTTTGTGACCCCTATTTTTCCACGGGAATGATGGTGATCGCCACGCGGCGGTTCAGCTGACGACCCGCTTGCGTTTCGTTGGTCGCAATGGGCCTCAACTCACCAAACCCTCTTGCGGTGATCCTTCGGTGATCAACACCCCGCTGAATGAGGGCATTCCTCACAGAAAGGGCGCGCTCTTCGGACAATCTCTGATTGTAAGCTTCAGGACCGGTGCTGTCCGTGTGCCCATCGACCATCACGACCGTTTCGGGGTATCGAAGGAGGGTGTCCGCCACGAAGTCAATCTCATCGTAGGCGCCAGGTTTCAGCATGGAAGAGTCCACGTCGAAAAGGACATCGGACCGGAGGGTCACCGTCAGTTGCTGCTGATGCCGTTCCACAGTGGCTCCATGAGACATGGCTTCGATGCGACGCAACTCCTGTTCCTGACGATCCATGTAGCCCGCAATGGCTCCTCCCGCCAAGCCTCCAACGGCTGCGCCAGCCAACGCTCCGATGACGGTGGAAGTGGTGTCTCTGCCGATGGCCTGCCCCAGAAGCGCTCCTGTGCCGGCGCCAACTCCGGTGCCGATAAGAGCGCCTCTCTGCGTGGAGTGCATGTCCGTCGCGCACGCCGATACGGCGAAGGCTGATGCAATGAGTAACAAGACAAAATTTCGTTTCATTGGAACTCTCCTTTTGAACATTCGTTTCTTTAGGATGCAAACGGAGACCCATCACCCGGCATGATGATTGGTCCCTTCATCCCGGTCCGGTCAACCTGGCAACAACTGGACAGACAGGCTTTTTTTCTCTGGGAAATAAAAGGCAACTCCCGGAAAGGCCGCGGTCATTCAAGCCATGTCAATCCCAACGCGATCATGCTCCTTCACCTGGTACCAGTGTTTTTGAATGCAGTGGATATAGTATAACAATTTTTCAAATACAATGGGCAATTCATTGTGCATGGTGTCCGGTGTTTCAGAGAGATGCACACGATGGCAGGGCGGTGAGTTCAGGGGCAGGGAACGGGAAGAGGCTCTGATGTGGTTTTCAGGGCATTGGAAGTTTGAATGTTCGGTCATGATCTCCAATTTAGAGGGATAAGCAAAAAGCCCGCACTTGAGTGCGGGCTTTTTGGTCATGCAATCAGGTAGAGGCCTTCACTTTTCCGGTCACTCCACCTCTTCCTTCACGGATACGGCAATTTTGTAGAGAATGGTGAGCACAAAGAATCCCGTGGCCCAGATGCCGATGGTTATGATCAGCTCGGGAACAGTGGGCAGGTATTCTCGAACCTGCTCAAAAGGGTTGGGAATGAAGCCGCCGATGACGAGCCCGAGCCCTTTTTCAATCCACATGGCGAAAAAGACGCAGAGGCACGCAATCTTTAACGTCTTCTCCTGTTTTCGGGTATTGGGGTTGATCAGAAGCACCACCGCTGCCAGTGCGAGCAAGGCGAACAGCCACATGAACGGCACGAGTTTTCCGTGTCCGTCAAGACCCACGAACAAGTATTTCAAGCCGTGCTGGTGGGATGGAATGTTGCTGTAAAAGGCGGTGAAGAACTCGAGACCGAGGAAGAAAATGCTGACCAGCATGCCGTAAAGGACAACCTGTGACAGCTTGTCAATGGCTTCCTTGCCCGCATCAAACTTGGTGTACTTTTTGAGCACGAAAGCGAGCAGGATGAGAAGGGCAGGCCCCGATGCGAACGCTGACGCAAGAAAGCGGGCCGCCAGGATGGAATGGAGCCACAGATGACGGCCGGGAAGACCTGCGTACAGGAAGGCGGTCACCGTATGAATGGAAATGGCCCAGGGAATGGAGACGTAGATCAGGGGTTTCAGCCAGCTGGGAGCGGCAGTTCCTTTGCGTTCCGCTTCCAGCACGTTCCAGCCAATGACAATGTTCAGGAACAGGTAGCCGTTGAGAACGATCATGTCCCAGAAAAGAATGGAGTTGGGCGAGGGATAAAGGATGACGTTCAAAAGGCGCATGGGTTTACCAAGGTCGACGATGATGAACAGAAGACACATGGTGACGCTGGCCACGGCAAGGAATTCGCCCAGAATGGTGATTCTTCCGAAAACTTTAACGTTGTGCAGATAATAGGGAAGCACCACCATGACCGCAGAGGCGGCCACACCCACAAGAAAGGTGAACTGGGCAATGTAAAACCCCCAGGACACATCTCGACTCAGGCCTGTGACGGTCAAACCTGTGTTCAACTGATAGAGGTATGCGGCGAACCCCATCCCCATCAGAATGAGCAGGCCCATCAAAAGCCGGTAGTATTGCTGACTTCCAGTTAATGCCCTCTCAAGCATATCGCACCCCTCATATGATGTAATAAACGTTGGGACCTGTGCCGAGTTCCGGCTTGCGCTTGATGCTGTAATTTTCGGCGAGGACCTTTCTCACGGAGGAGTTGGGGTCCGTGATGTCGCCGAAGGTGAGAGCACCATGTCTGCACGCTTCAACACAAGCAGGGAAAAGTCCCCGGGCAAGCCTCTCGGTGCAGAAACTGCACTTTTCCACCACACCACGCTCCCTGGCGGGATACTCCATGTTCAATTCCGTCTTGATGTAGGGAATGGGATCGCGGAAGTTGAAGCTTCTTGCTCCGTAGGGGCAGCCAGCCATGCAGAAACGACAGCCGATACACCGGTGGTAGTCCATTTTGACGATGCCGCTCTTTTTGTCCTTGAAGGTTGCCTTGGTGGGGCAGACGCGGACGCAGGGAGGACTGGTGCAGTGATTGCACAGGACCATGATGGGGTTGTGTTCGATGTTTTCGATGTTGAACTGGGTGGCCTGGTCATGAAAAGTGTCGTGGTAACTTTCCTGCCAGATCCACTTGATCTCTTCTTTGAGGGTGCCGATGTCGGGAACGTTGTGGTACTGGTGGCAGGCGAGAATGCAATCTTTACAGTCTTCTTCCGCCTTTTCCCAGCACTTTTTCATGTCGACGACCATGGCCCACTGATTGGCCTTGAGGGCTTCAGGAAACTCGGACACCTGGGGGACAGCCTTTCTCGCGAGCGCTTTCGTAACCGGCAAGGCGCCCAGCCCCAACGCACAGATTCCGCCGATTTTAAGAAAGCTTCTTCTGTTCGATTCCATTACTTGTTCTCCTTGGGGGCGATGTGACAGGTCCAGCAATAGGGTTGCGATCCGCTCTTGAGTCCGGCGTAAACATGGCATGTGTCGCAAAACTCGGACTTGTTGGAGTGACAGCGCATGCACTCATTTTGCAGACTCATGTTGTACTCTTTACCGTCCCAGGCCACATAAAGGCGGTTGCCGTTGCGGACCACTTCCGTACGCCACTCATTGAGAAGCTGCATGTGCTCTGTCCTCATCTGATCCTTGGGAAGGACGCACTGCTTTTCCGCCATTCTCTGAATGGCCGGCGTGTTGAGCTTGGGCTCGGGGGGAGGAGCGGCCGTGCCCTTGTTGTACCAGATAGGGAAGGTGGCCATGACGACGAATATGAGCAGTCCCGGTATGATCAGCTTGGCATTATAGATCTTCATCACTCATGTCCTCCATTCCTTCCAAAGGATTGCCCCTCAGGTCGGTGGTGCGCTCAGTCTCTCCTTCCATGACGATGGCATTGCCCACCAATTCGTGAACACCCGTTACGTCAACGTCGGGAACCCAGTAATCCATGAGTGGCGGCAGCACGGCCCGGTCGATGGCGCAGATGCAGGAGAGCATGTTCACACCGTGCTTGTCATGCACATGCTTGACCGCATTGGCCCGGGGAAGCCCCCCCCTCATGCGCATTTCCATGAATTCGTCCGTGTTCAGCCCGGAACCGCTGCCGCAGCAAAAGGTTTGCTCCCGAATGCAGTTGGGGGGCATGTCCCAGAAGTTGTTGCAAACGTTTTTGATGACGTAGCGGGGTTCATCGAAAAAGCCCATGGCGCGGGCCGGGTTGCACGAATCGTGATAGGTCACGCGCAGGTGATCGTTGCGGCTGGGATCCAGCTTGAGCTTTCCGTTGCGAATGAGGTCGGCCGTGAATTCCACAATGTGGATCATCTTGGTGGATTTGGCGTTGTCAAAGACTGTTCCCGTGATGGGGGATCGCGGCACTTCCAGGAAGTCCGCAGGCCCGTTCATGGTGTCCATGTACTGCTGGATGACACGCCACATGTGGCCGCATTCACCGCCGATGATGTATTTCACACCGAGGCGTTCCGCTTCTGCATACATCTTGGCGTTGAGCTTTTTCATGGTGTCGTGGTTGGTGAACAGACCAAAATTGCCCCCTTCGGACGCATAGGTGGACCAGGTGTAATCCAGTCCTATTTCGTGAAAGAGCATGAGATACCCCATGAGGGTGTAAGTGCCCGGGTCCGCGAACACATCGCCCGATGGAGTGATGAAAAGGACTTCAGCGCCTTTGCGGTTGAAAGTGGGCTCGATGCGGATGCCATTGACGGCCTCGATCTCTTCCACAAAGAATTCGATCATGTCCTTGAAGGCATGGGGCTGAATTCCCAGGTGATTTCCATTGAGGTAGCAGTTGGCGGCAGGACCCAGAACCCAGTCGATGTTGACACCGAGAAGGTTGAGGAGTTCGCGGCCCATGATGGTGATTTCCGCCGTGTCAATGCCATAGGGGCAAAACACGGAACAGCGGCGGCATTCGGTGCACTGAAAGAAATAGTAGAACCATTCCTTCACCACTTCTTCGTTCAGTTCCCGTGCTCCGGCGATCCGGCCCATGATCTTGCCCGCCAGAGTGAAATCTTTCCGGTAAACGGAGCGGAGGAGTTCACCCCTCAGCACGGGCATGTTCTTGGGATCACCCGATCCGATGTAGAAGTGGCACTTGTCCGAACAGGCGCCGCAGCGGACACAGATGTCCATGAAGACACGCAGGGATCGATACTTGTTCAGGCAGTCCCTCATGCCTTCGAAAATGATCTCTTTCCAGTTGGAAGGCAGTTTCCAGTCTTCATCGAGGGGAGACCATTCCCTGGGGTTGGGCAGTCCCAGGACTTCCGCATTTTTGGCCTTGCCGGGGTAACACCAGGTCCCGGGGCGAAACTCGGGCTTGGTGTCCATCCACCACTTTTGCGGCGGATTATAATCAAAAACGAGTTCGTTTGGTTTTGGTACCTTTGCCATCTACTTGGACTCCTTTTCCACGGGTAAACCGGCTTCGATCATCTTCTCCCTGAAGTCGTCCTCATATTCCTCATAAGTGTGGACTTTGACGGGATAGTTCCAGGGGTTGACATGCCGTCTCATGCGCGGGTCATTGGGCATGTTCCTTGTGGGACTGAGAAAGACACCTCCGAGGTGCATCAGCTTGCTGAAAGGGAAATAGGCGAGCAGGACGCAAAGGAGGAAAAAGTGCATATAGAAGAGGACGCCGATGCCGGAGGGGACCACCGGGTTGAACGTGACAATTCCCAGTGCCAGTTCCTTGACCTTGACCACATCCACTTTGGAAAAATAGCGCATGATGATTCCTGTGACTCCCAGGAAGAACAGCAGAAAAAGCGGAAAATAGTCTGAAGGCAGAGAAATGTAGCGCACCTGGGGAACGACAACTCTTCTGAGGAAAAGAAAAGTCACGGCGGCGATGAAGATGAGATTGGTGATGTAAAGTCCGGGCAGGCCCACTTGAAGCATGCCGTCGAGGCCTTCCAGGCTGTGCACGAATCCGGGGACCGGCTCGGCGAAAAATCTGAGGTGCCGGAGAAAGATGACCAGGAACGAATAGTGAAACAGAAGGCCGAAGATCCAGAGCCATTTTTCCCACTGGTAACGAAGTTTGGGGCCTTCATGGTATTCGTATTTGGTGTTGCGGAAAAGAGAACGGAAGAAGAGTACTTCAAGAGCCATTCGGCCGATGGTGCCGGCGGTGGTGGACGGGTTGTCCAGCTTGTTCTGTTTGACCCATGGCAGAGACTGCTGCTGGCCGGAAGTGGTCGTGATGTTGAAGGGCACGGGAGAGCGGGCCCAGAGCAAAACGCGATAGATGAACCCGACCAGGAATGTGGCTAAGGCAGCATAGGGGACAACCACACCGAAGAAGTAGTGCAGCCCAGCCACCTTCACTCCCACGAAAACAGCCGCCATCAACGCGATGACCGAGAGTAAGGAAAACTTGATGCCCATTTAACAATCCCTCGTTTTAAAATTTACGTTATAGAATCTTTGCCATTTTTTAATTGCGTGTCTTGTTCCGGGATTTCGGCTATCAAGCTCGCCCTTTGAAGAAGTCTGAAAGTCCTGTTTTTCACCTCGTTGACGCGAAGTTCGTACAATTTTTCACGACAGCCCGTGTACACATTGAAAGCCATCAGAGCCAATTGGTCAATCTTGGACTCAAACGCCAAAACCTCATTGGGCGAAACTCTCTTTTCCCGAATCCCCTCCTCCGCCCGATTCCGCACGATCTTCTTCAAAAGGAACACAAAACCAACCGCCTGGGCAGGGCTGAAGTCCTGAATGGCCCTGACTCTCACCACTTGATCGACCAGGGGAAGCACCTTCTCATGGTCGAATCCCCCCAGCATCTCGTCAATGATTCCGGAGAGGCTCTGAGACAAAGTGTAGCCGACGGGATTTGCGAATTGATTCTTATCCTTTTGAAGAAGAGCTGAAGTCTCAGGAGGATAAGTACCTAGAATGAGGTCGAACCAAGCCCTTGCAAGCGCCGGTTTGTCCCCGGCCAGAAATTGTTCGAGACCCATAGTCAAAATAACCCTTTACCGAATGCCTTGAGAAAAATGTGAAGAAAATCCTCTATGAAATGATTCTATCCCCCCTCTCTGAAAAATTTTTAAACATGCCCCTTACGTGGCGTCATTTTGATGCACACTCATCCATGCTTGGATGAGGAAAGCTATTGATATTGTGAACATATGCACGTTAAACCAATTGCCATTTCGTGTCAAGCTTGAAAGGGGAGGGCCCCGGCCAACTGCAGAGGCCCCTTGAGGACCCTCATGGACCGTCAGGCTCATGCCTTACTCCGGAGACGGTTTGATGTCAAGCATTCATCGCCCCCCTTCCCGCTCCGGGTGATTTTCAGTCTTTCGAATGAGGCGAAAACCAAGGTCATCGCTCCTGCGGTCGGGAGTCTGAAGAACGTCACGGTTGGCACATCTCACGGCAGAAGGTTTGCTGTTCCAGCTGCCGCCGCGAGCAACGCGTTCGGACCTGAAGGATTGATGGAGAGGGTTTTTCGAGGGAAGGTGTTCATAGGCGTCTTCCTGGTAATTGTCGTAGACCCATTCCCACACATTTCCCAGCATGTCATGGAGCCCGAAGTTGTTGGGTTTGTAGTGGCCCGTTGGGGCAGTGAAAACAAAGCCGTCCTCACAGGACATGACCACCCAGGCTGGAAAGCGTTCCTGGGCTGTGAGGTCCGCAGCGTTGGCAAACGCGCACCCGTCATCTTCGACACCCCCCCAAAACCGTGCCGTGGTCGTGCCCGCTCTGCAGGCATATTCCCATTCTGCCTCCGTGGGCAAACGATAATCTCCCTTGCTTTTTGCGGTGAGCCATCTGGCCATGGCGCCCGCATCGTTCCAGGAAATGTGAACAACAGGGTGTGCTTCACTTTGCTTGAATCCGGGAGTGGTCCAGTTGACTCCCGGCCTGGCAACCCAGTCTCCAGCATACATCCATGAAAAACCTTGCCGTTCCGCTTCCGTCTGGTAATCCGTTTCTGTGACGAACTGGGCAAATTCACCCCGGGAGACCTCCCTGGTCCCCATCCAGAACCCGTCCACGCAAACTTCTCTCACAGGGCCCTCATCTTCGTGTCGCCCCTCTTCTGTGACGGGACTTCCCATGGAAAAACATCCTGAGGGTATCCACACAAACTCCATGCCTGTCATGGGTTCGATCCAGGTGGAACCGGCATTTTCCCCCTGCTTCTGGAAGGTTGGTGTATCGACCGGCTCCGCCCCTGCGAATGCATGGCAGAATGCAAGCAAAAAGAACAGGGGAACGATTTTTTGTTTCATGCGAAATCTCCCGCATCCATAGTCCGTTGGCAATGCTCCTTTTCCGGAGGAAGAGGAAAAGGAACGTTCCGGCAGCATGTCACCGTGATTGAAATTCACTCGAAGCCGTCTCTCGGGTCAGGAACCGGTTCCGCCTGAGAAGCCCTCCAGGATGGGTCCCTCGCCAGGGCTTCTTCCCAAAAGATTTGTTCGACTCATCTTCAGGTTGACCTTATATTACCTGATAAACAATGGAGCAATTCAAACCACCAACACAATGGCGAGGGGATTCGTGATCAAGTACAAAGGCATTCATCATTTGTCCATGGCCACCGGCGATCTGCAGGCTACCATTCATTTCTGGCGTGACCTGCTGGAAATGCGCCTGGTTGTG
>PXBG01000025.1 GCA_003566995.1 Syntrophobacteraceae bacterium | reverse complement strand
AGGGAATGAGGTCGTAGAGAATCACCGCCGTGGGAATGGAAAGGGAAAGGGTTCCGATGCTGGTGACGGCGTCGTCCTCGAAGCCCTCGAAAAGGCTGGTGACCAGGACGACGTCCGGTTCCAGGCCCAGGAGAAAAGCTTCCCGGACTCTTTCCCCCGCCTGTCTGCGCCAGGCGTTGGCCGGGTTGTCCCGGGACACGGGTCCGGGGGTTTCCCACACGTGAATGTTCCGGGAAGGGAGCAAACCGGCGAAGGCGGCGCGAAGGGGTTCGACGGTTTCGGGGAAAAGGCCGCTGAGGGCGATGTGCACTTCATGGTGCGGGGCGTTGCGCACCAGGGCCTGAGCGATGGCCAGGGAATAGCGCCCGATGCCTCTCTGGCGGCTTCCCCCCGTCTGGGCTCCCTGAAGATCGATGACCAGGCGCATGTCAGTGTTTCTCCCTGGATTTTTCCACCACATCCTGGATTTCCAGGTAGATTTTTCGAGCACTGTCGCTCATGGCCGAGGGGTCGGAAACATCCTCATGGGCGAAGGGAGCCTGTGCCTGGCCCGCCTTGCGCGCCATGCCCGCCATGCGGTCCCTCAAACGGGGGAAGGGGAGCAGAACCCTTTCCAGCCGTTCCCGAACGGAAGGCCGGTCCAGAAGAAGGCGCACCAGCCAGGAAAAGGCTCTTTTGACCGCCCCCAGCGTTTTCTCCCTGGTCTTTCGGACGCCCTTTCTCAGGAACTCCTGAGCTGAGGGCACCAGGGACTTGGCTTTCCGCAGGGGCCATGTGACGCGCCAGGACCAGCTGGACTCCATGGCCTTGAGCTGGCTTTCCAGCTGGTGGGCGAACTCCTGAGCCCGCTCCAGTTCATCGAGCTTTTCTTCCAGCATCTCCCTCGTCTGCCTCCCTTCCCGGGCATCCCGTTGAGCTTCCCGGACCCGGGCTTCCTGCTCGTTCCTCTCCGTCTCCAGCTCCTGAATGCGCATCATGGCCGCCTCGGCCCTGGCCCTGGCCGCTGCCGCCTCCACTTCCGCATCCTGGGCCCGGCGTTCCGCTTCCCACTGGGCCAGCCGAACGAAGTCGTCGAAAATGTTGGGGGGAAGTTGGAAAGCAGAAGCCAGCTCCGGGTGCTCCCGGGCGATGTAGAAACGGTTGAGGCCGTCGAAGTGGGTGAAGAGGTAGCCGGCTTCCGTGAGCATGGGTTCCCATTCCTGGTGGCTCTGGACCGTGGAGTTGGGCAGGGTCGATTCCACGATGATGATCCAGGGGCGAAAGCGCTGAAGGTCAAGCCCCTGCAAGACGGCCTTTTCCGCCCCTTCCACGTCGATGTTCAAAAAGTGGATGGGAGCTTCGTGGTAGGTCTCGCAAATGGAATTGAGGGTGAGCACGGGAACCTTTCGCTCCACGATGGAGTGGCCGCTCTCCTCCCGGTGGCGCCGGGCGATTTGGGGATCGGTGGTGGAAAGGCCCGTGTAGGGGATTTCATAAAGGATCATTTCCCCATCCTGAGCCCCCGCGGCCACCTGGAGATTGATGTCGTTGGGGCGGGCCCGCTGCAGCTCCTGGAACCAGTGATCGGTAGGTTCCACGTTGATGCCGCACCATCCCTGCTCGTAGAAGGCCCGGGTGACGGAATCCCCCTGAGGATTGTTGGCTCCCACGTCCATGTAAAAGCCGTGATCCACACCCTGAAAGGCACGGCGCAGCATGACGTCTTCATAATTTTGGGCATAGGAAATGAAAGTCATGACGTCTCCACAGTGATGCGGGGTTCCATCCAGTTGCTGCCCACGAAAACGGTCTTGTCCAGGTTCACCACGTTGAACACCAGTGCCAGGTCCTTCCACTCGTAGTTGTCCACGAGGTGGTTTTCCGTGCTCACCAGGGCCGTGGACACGGAGTAGCTTCCCGGCCCCAGGTTCACGGGAAAATGGATGTGATAGCGGATCCGCTGCCCCGCCGTCACGTCCCTGACAGGCTGCTGAGTGTACCAGGTGTTGGTTCCGTAGATGTCCTGGCCCAGCCGGTCCTTGATGACATACCCCAGGACCAGGGAGGGCAGGTCCCTGTGGACGGCCACCTCCACCTGCAGCCGGACGGAAGCGCCCACGTTGACCAGTTCCAGGGGCTGATCCTTTTCGTTGAAAAGGGCGATGGATGCCACACGCACTTCCCCCGTTCCCGAACACACCTGGTTCTTGCCGTTTTCCAGGGGAGTGATCCGCACCGTGCTGTTGTCCCTCTCGGCGATGAGGGCGTTGTAATGGTCCATGACCTCCTGGGGATCCCCGTCCTTGAGCACGCTTCCCCGGTCCAGAAGAATGGCCCGGTCGCACAGGCCCTGTATGGCCCCCCGGTCGTGGGAAACGATGAGCAGGGTGGTCCCTTCCTTCTGAAACTGGCGAATGCGGTTGAAGCTCTTGTGCTGAAAGTAGGCGTCGCCCACGGCCAGGGCTTCGTCGATGATGAGGATTTCAGGGCGGTAGGCCGTCACCACGGCGAAGGCCACGCGCATCTGCATGCCGCTGGAGTAGGTGCGCACGGGCTGGTCGAAATAATCCCCGATTTCGGCAAATTCCTCCATGTGGGGCATGATGTGTTCGATCTGCTCCCGCTGAAAGCCCATGAGACCCGCCGCATGCCACGCATTCTGGCGCCCCGTCAGTTCAGGATTGAACCCCATTCCCAGTTCCAGGATGGCGGCGATGCGGCCCTGGACCTGGACATGGCCTTCCGTGGGGCGAAGGGTGCCCGTGACCAGTTTGAGCAGCGTGCTTTTTCCCGCCCCGTTCTGGCCCACAATGCCCACCGCCTCGCCCCCCTGGACCCGGAAGTTCACGTTGCGAAGCACCCACTGCTCCTCACGGGGCTTCACGGGAATGCCGAACCACCGGGCCACGCGCTGCCATTCGGACTTGTAGGTGCGAAAGGCTTTTCCCAAATTTTCCACATGGAGGCAAGTCACAGGGAATCCACCATTTCAGGGCCCGCTTTGCGGAACATGAAGAGCCCCAGGGTCATGAGCCCCAGGGAAACCAGGGTGACCAGCGTGAGTTTTTTCAAGTCGGGTGAAACGTGGTAGACCAGCACATTCTGGTACGCGTTCACCACGGGATAAACGGGGTTGAGCAGCAGCCAGTGCTGCAGCCTCTCGGGAATGATGTGCACGGGATAAACGATGGGGGTGAACCAGAAGAGAAACTGCATGCCGATGGGCACCACCTGGCCGATGTCCCGAATGAAAACATTGAGCACGCCGAGGATCATGCCCACCCCCACCGCCAGGGCCACGGTGATCAGCGTCAGGAGCGGAAGCCACAGGAGGGCCGCCGCGGGAGGGTGCCCCAGGAGGGTGAATATGACGAGGATGGCCACGAGGAGCATGACGTTGTTCAGGAGACAGGAGCCCACCGTGATGGTGGGGAGGGCGATGCGGGGGAACATGATTTTTTTCATGAGGTTCCCGTTGTCGATGAAAAGGGTCAGGCTCCGCAGCACGATTTCACTGAAAAGGGTCCAGGCGAGAATGCCCGCCGTGAGGTAGATGGCGTAGGCGTAGCGGCTGTCGATTCCCGGCAGCTTGGCGGCCAGCACGGCGGAAAGGATGAGGGCATAGATGGTCACCTGGGCCAGGGGGTTGAGGATCATCCAGATGGCCCCCAGCCGGCTTCTCACGAAACGGGAAACGAATTCGTTGCGTATGGAACTGAAAACAAAGCCCCGGTAATGCCAGAGGCTGGTGAAGAGATCCAGCATTCAAGCTCCTCGATGATGCAGCGCTCTCCCAGGCCCGGCGGTTTCACTCCCGGCGGTTTCACTCAAAGAGCGGCCGGGACAGATCCTTCGGGCAGCCGGGTGGCAAACCTCCGGGGGCATGATCAGGATGGACATCTTGAAATATCCCCTCCTAAAACCCCTGGCTCCGGCACAAGTCGTCCCTCTGGCAGGACCGGAGGTCGTGGGCCACCATTTCCCGCACCAGCTCTTCGAAGGAGATCTCGGGAGTCCAGCCCAGCTTCTCCCGGGCCCTGGAGGGATCGCCCAGGAGGCTTTCCACTTCCGTGGGACGGAAAAACCGGGGATCGACGCGCACGATGGTGCGGCCCGTTTTGTGGTCCATGCCCACTTCGTCCACCCCCGCTCCCTGCCAGCGGATGTCCATGCCCAGTTCGGAGGCGGCCACTTCCAGGAACTGCCGGACCGTGTGCTGCCGCCCCGTGGCGATGACGTAATCGTCCGGTTCCCCCTGCTGGAGCATGAGCCACTGCATGCGCACGTAATCCCTGGCGTGGCCCCAGTCCCTTCCCGCATCCAGGTTGCCCATGTGCAGGCAGTCCTGCAGGCCCATTTTGATGCGCGCGAGGCCCATGGTGATCTTGCGGGTGACAAAGGTCTCCCCGCGCAGGGGAGACTCGTGGTTGAAAAGGATGCCGTTGCAGGCGAAGATGCCGTAGGCTTCCCGGTAATTGATGGTGATCCAGTAGGCGTAGAGCTTGGCCACCCCGTAGGGGGAGCGGGGATAGAAGGGGGTTTTTTCCGTCTGGGGGCTTTCGTGGATTTTGCCGAAGAGTTCGGAGGTGGAAGCCTGATAAAAACGCGTGCGGTTCTCAAGGCCCAGGTTCCGAATGGCCTCCAGGAGGCGCAGGGACCCGAGCCCTCCCACGTCCGCCGTGTATTCGGGCACGGCGAAAGAGTCCTTCACATGGCTCTGGGCCGCCAGGTTGTAAATTTCGTCGGGTTCTGTTTCACGCACCACCCGAAGAATTCCCGCCGTGTCCGACAAGTCTCCGCAATGGAGGGTGACCCGCTCTTCCAGGCCCGCATCGGCGGGGCAGAGGCTTTGAAGCCTTTGAGTGGTGTCCACGGAAACCCGGCGCACCAGACCGTGAACTTCATAGCCTTTTTCCAGGAGGAGAGCGGCCAGGTAGGCGCCGTCCTGGCCCGTGATCCCGGTGATGAGCGCTTTTTTCATGGGTGTTTTCCTCAGAATGGGTTGAGCTCAGGATTCAGGATTCTTTTAAGGAGCGATCACGGGGAAAAGTCCCGGACGAGCATTCGGGCCACGTCGTCCATTTTGTATTGTGCCTTCCAGCCCAGGATTTCCCGGGCCCGGGAGGGGTCCCCGCGGCTGACCATGATGTCCGTGGGCCTCATGAGGTGAGGGTCCGTGGTCACATGGTCTTTCCAGTCCAGTCCCAGGTGGGAGAAGGTGGAAGCGACGAAGTCGGTCAGGGAGCGGCTTTCCCCCGTGGCCAGGACGAAATCCCCGGGCTTGTCCTGCTGGAGCATGAGCCACATGGCCTCCACGTATTCGGGAGCCCACCCCCAGTCGCGGACGATGCCCGTGTTGCCGAGGGCGAGTTTTTCCCCGCTGCCCGAGGCGATGCGCCGGGCCGTGTCGATGATCTTGCGGGTGACGAACCCTTCGGGCCTCAGGGGCGATTCGTGGTTGAAGAGTATCCCCGTGCAAAGGAAGAGCTTATAGGCCATCCGGTAGGTGGATGCAAGCCAGAAGGCCGCGGCCTTGGCGGCGGCATAGGGGCTGGAAGGCCGGAAGGGAGTGTCTTCCCGCGCGGGGACGGAAGCCTCCCCGAAACACTCGCACGAACCGGCGCAAAAGACTCTCGTTCCGGGAAGGTGCTCCCTCACGGTCTCCAGGAGGTTGCGGGTGGACAGAGCGATGCTGTCGAAGGTGGTTCCCGGATCCTGAAAGGATTTGCCCACGGAACTCTGCCCCGCCAGGTGGTAGATTTCGTGGGGGCGAAGTTCTTGAAGCACCCGGCGGGTGGCCGCGGAATCGGTCACATCCAGGAAAAGCCGCTGCACCTTGTTTGTGATGTGAAGACGGTCCAGGTTGCCCCCGGCCGAATCCATACGGCGGGAGACGCCCGCCACCCGGTAGCCTTTTTCCAGTAAAAGACGGGCGAGATAGGGGCCGTCCTGGCCTGTGATGCCTGTGATGAGCGCTTTTTTCATTGTGATGGATTCAGGCTTCGGGATATGAGGAATTAAGGATGTTGTCGGGAAACATGGCTCCAGTGACCGCTCAACGGTTCATACACATTTAGAGCGCATTGTATAAGAGATTTGTCCTCAAAAGTAAAAGCAAAAACATGAGTATGGGATGGTGCGCGAAGAGACGGTTAAAGATCAAAAGCGGTGGGCACAAAGAACCGTGCCCACCCTACGGGATTCCCGGGGACAGGGTTCCCCGGGACCAGAGCACCTAGTATCCGTTTGCCGTGAGGTATAGTAAGGATATCGAAAGGCGTAGTCCGTAGGGTGGGCAGAAGGGTTATCCTGCCCACCGCTTTTTGGCATTTGGCCACCCTTGGATAGACCCTCACGGTTTCATGAGTTTTCTTTTCAACTGGCCAAAAGGGGCCTTCGGCCTTAAAGTTATGGATGAACTTTTTGCATGAAATACCCTGCAGTTATAGTATGGTGGCAGGGTGAGGATCATAAAAGAATCATGGTGCCCGCCGCCTTTGGCGGTGAGCTTCCAACCTGGAGGAAGGAGATTTGCATGTGGGAATATACGGACAAAACCAAAGAGCATTTTCTGCATCCCCGCAACGTGGGCGATATGGAAGACGCGGACGCCGTGGCGGAAGTGGGTTCCATCGCCTGCGGCGACGCCCTCAAGCTGTACCTGAAACTGGATGAAAACCAGCGCATCGTGGACGCCAGATTCAAGACCTTCGGCTGCGCCAGCGCCATCGCTTCTTCGTCGGCGCTCACGGAAATGGTCAAGGGCATGACCCTGGAAGACGCGGAAAAGGTCACGGACAAGCAGATCGCCGACTTCCTGGGAGGCCTTCCCAAGGAAAAGATGCACTGCTCCGTCATGGGGCGGGAAGCGCTCCTCAAGGCCATTTCCAATTACCGGGGCGCGCCCGAACCGGCGGTGGAAGGGAACGTGGTCTGCGAATGCTTCGGCGTGACGGACGTGGAGGTGGAAAGGGCCATTCGGGAAAACAATCTCGCCACCGTGGAGGACATCACCAACTACACCAAGGCGGGGGGGGGCTGCGGAAGCTGCGTGGACACCCTGCAGGAAATCCTTCAGCAGGTGAGGAGTGAAATGACCGCGGCACCTCCTCCCAGGCCCAAAATGACCAACCTTCAGAAGATCAAAAAAATCGAGGAAACCCTCGAACGGGAAATCCGGCCGGCCCTGCGCCAGGACGGGGGCGACATCGAACTGGTGGACGTGGTGGGGAACCGGGTGCTCGTGGCCACGCGGGGAGCCTGCGCCACCTGCCAGGCATCGGCCCAGACCCTGGAGAACTTCGTGGAGAAAAAGCTGAGGGAACTGGTGTGGCCGGAACTCGTGGTGGAGGAGGTGTCTTCATGAAAACCATCTACATGGACAACAACGCCACCACCCAGGTGGCCCGGGAGGTCGTGGAAGTCATGCTGCCCTACTTTCACGACCTGTACGGAAACCCTTCCAGCATGCATTCCTTCGGGGGCCAGGTGGGCAGGAAGCTTCGGGAAGCGCGGGAGCAGGTGGCCCGGCTCATCGGCGCTTCCCCCGAGGAGATCATCTTCACCAGCTGCGGCACGGAAAGCGACAACGCGGCCATTCGTTCGGCCCTCATGTCCCAGCCGGGCAAGCGTCACGTGGTGACGAGCCGCGTGGAACACCCTGCCGTGAAGGGCCTTTGCACTCAACTGGTCCATGAAGGCTACCGTGTGACGGAAGTGGGGGTGGATTCGGAAGGGCGCCTGGACATGGACCAGTACAAAAGGAGCCTCACTTCGGAAACGGCCGTGGTGAGCCTCATGTGGGCCAACAACGAAACGGGGGTCATCTTTCCCGTGGAAGAAGCGGCGCGCATGGCCCGGTCCCGGGGCATCCTCTTCCACTCGGACGCCGTGCAGGCCGTGGGCAAAATCCCCATCAACATGCAGGAAAGCGTCATGGACATGCTTTCCATATCGGGCCACAAGCTCCATGGCCCCAAGGGCATCGGAGTGCTCTACCTGCGCAAGGGCACGAAGTTTTACCCCTACCTCATCGGAGGCCACCAGGAGCAGGGACGGCGGGCCGGCACGGAAAACACTCCCTCCATCATCGGCTTGGGCAAGGCCTGTGAACTGGCCGCTCAGAACATGGAAGCGGAAAACACCCGCGTGAAGGAACTCCGGGACAAGCTGGAAGAGACCCTCCTGGCCCGTGTGCCCCGAAGCCGCGTGAACGGGGACCGGGTCCACAGGCTGCCCAACACCAGCAACATCAGCTTCGAATACGTGGAAGGGGAAGGCATTCTCCTCATGATGGACGAACACGGCATCTGCGCCTCCTCCGGTTCCGCATGCACCTCGGGGTCCCTGCAACCGTCCCACGTGCTGCGGGCCATGGGCGTTCCCTTCACCATGGCTCACGGTTCCATCCGCTTCAGCCTGAGTGTCTACAACACGGAAGAAGAGATCGATTATGTGATCGACAGGCTTCCGCCCATCCTCGAACAGCTGCGGAGCATGTCCCCCTACTGGACCGCGGGGGAAGGGGCCTGCGCGAGCCAGGGATAGGAAGGCGTTTGGGGTGCCCTGAAGACACGGAAGCCCCCTCGGGGTGGGCACAAAAAAACCGTGCCCACTCTGCGCAATGGAGAGGCAACAAAACCTCCTTCACAATTCTACGGCCTCGGGAGGTGAAAAAACTGCTTCACAACGTCATTCCCGCGCAGGCGGGAATCCAGGCATCTTGATGGGACAGTGTCACCCTGGCCATGAGTCATTCCCGCGCAGGCGGGGATCCAGTTTTCAGAATCCCACGTGGCTGGACACTCCCACGTCATTCCCGCGCAGGCGGGAATCCGTGCGCCTGGAAGCTGGCGCGAACAGGGAGGTGAAAGTCCTCCT
>PXBG01000006.1 GCA_003566995.1 Syntrophobacteraceae bacterium | reverse complement strand
TCACGCAGTTGCTGGCACTCGCTCTTGGCCTCGATTCGGAAGCCTGCCGTTTTGACCTGAATGACCACAACTGCCTCGATTTTCTCAAATCCAAAAGTCTGGTTGCATAGCCCGCCGTTCATCCCAAGTGGAATTTGAATCAGCAGGGGTTATTGCTCGTTCATTGTCACAGTTTTTGTTAACAGATCATTGTAGGAGAAATGAACATGTCGCAGTCCGAGAGTACGCCGAGAAAAACTCAGATCGCAACGGGTGATAGGGCTATTCTTCCTGAGGGAGCGAGAACGATTCCCATCTTCATCATGGGGAAGCAGTACGAAGTGCCTGAAACTTTGACCATCATGAAAGCCATGGAATTTGCCGGTTTCCAGTTCCTGAGAGGTGCCGGCTGCCGCGGCGGAATTTGTGGCGCCTGTCCCACCGTCTACCGCATGCCCAACGACTACAAAATCCATTTCGGACTGGCCTGCCAGACGGTTGTGGAACCCAACATGTATTTGGCCCAGATTCCTTTCTACCCTGCCAACCGCGCGGTTTATAAGCTGGAAGATCTCGAGGCCAGACCCGATGTGATCAACGCCCTCTATCCCGAACTCTTTCGCTGTGTGGCCTGCAACAACTGCACCAAGGCCTGCCCCATGAATGTGGATGTGTTGGGATACATTTCAGCCCTCAAACAGGGCGACATCGAACGGGCGGCTGAAATTTCCTTTGACTGCATTCAGTGCGGCATGTGCGCCAGCCGCTGCATGGGCGAAATCCCCCAATATCACATCGCCCAGCTCGCCCGGCGCCTCTATGGCAAATACATCATGCCCAAAGCGGAGCACCTGCAGAAGCGTGTCGATGACATCAATGCAGGAAAATACGATGAAATTCTGACCAAGCTTCAGAAGATGCCGCACGAGGAACTCGAAAAGCTCTACAAGGAAAGGGAACGTGAACCCGATCTGGCTCCCAATGGCACCTGGACACCTCAGGACACGCAATACCTGTAGTGAGAAAAAGGACCCAACAAGAAAAATCGTCACAAACCTTTTCCAATATCATGAGGGAAATGAGGAGAATAGAACATGGGTTACACTCCGGAACTGAAGGAATTGATCAAAAGGGTTGAGCAAACACGCCCCAAGCGTTTGGAAATGGCCCGCAAAGGTGAGAACTTTCCTGCTCTTTCACTGGAAGAAAGAGCCGTTGTGCTCGAAAAGTTTCATCCCGACTATCAGAAGGAAGGTCGCCGTCCTGTGAAGACCGGTCCCGACAAGGGACTCGTTCTGCCGGAAGAGGTGGCGATGCTTCTGGAATCCCGGTCCATGCTTCGCCCGGAACACGTCAAGCTGGACAAAGTGGACGTGGACACGGACGTGCTGGTCATCGGTGCCGGAGGCGCGGGCAACTCGGCGGCTCTTCTCGCGGCCGATGCAGGCTGCAGCGTGGTCATGGTCACCAAGCTCCGTCACGGCGATGCCAACACCATGATGGCTGAAGGAGGTATTCAGGCAGCGGTTCACGAGTGCGACTCTCCTTTTTACCATTACATGGACACCATCGGTGGGGGCCATTTCACCAATCAGCCTGACCTGGTGGCCACCCTCTCTCATGATGCTCCCTTGTCCATCAACTGGCTTGAAGGCCTTGGAATGATGTTCAACAAGCATCCCGATGGCCGCCTGGTGTCGCGCCACTTTGGTGGTTCTTCCCGCAAGCGCATGAACTCCGCGGGTGACATGACGGGTGCTGAAATCATGCGTGTGTTGAGGGATGAAGCCAGGAGCCGTTCCGATCAAATCACCACCATTGAATTCACTCCCGCGGTGGAGTTGCTCATCGATGAAGAAGGCAAGTGCGGCGGCGCCATTCTCTACAACATGGAAACCCGCGAATTCTTCATCTGCCGCGCCAAAGCCACCATCATCGCCACGGGCGGCAACGGACGCCTTCACATCAAGGGCTTTGCCTGCACCAACCACTATGGGGCGACCATGGACGGAGTGGTTCTCTGTTACCGCGCCGGTGTGGGCACCACCTGCATGTGGTCCACCCAGTACCATCCCACGGGCGTTTCCTATCCCGAGCAAAATGTGGGCCTTCTCATCACGGAAAAAGTGCGTGGCCTGGGCGCTCACGTCCTGAACGTGGAAGGGGAACAGTTCTGCTTCCCCCTCGAACCTCGGGATGTGGAATCTGCAGAAATCATCAAGGAAGCCCTGGAAGTGGGCAAAGCCGTTCTGACTCCCACAGGCCGGTATGGTGTGTGGCTGGATTCTCCCATGATTGACATGCTCCATGGAGAGGGCACCGTGCGCCGGGAATTGCCGGCCAAGTTCATTCAGTTCGAACGCCATGGCATCGACATCAGCAAAGAACCCATGCTGGTCTATCCAACGCTTCACTACCAGAATGGCGGCATCGCCATCGACGGAGACTGCCGCACGGTCATCCCCGGCTTGTACAGCGCTGGGGAGTGCACGGGTGGCGTTCACGGAGAGAACCGCCTCATGGGCAACAGCCTTCAGGACGTCATCACCTTTGGCCGTCGTGCGGGAATCGTTGCAGCGGAATATGTGAAGGGCGGTGTTGAGGTCAAGAAGCTCACGATGGATCATGTGGTCAAATATGAAAAGGAACTTGCTGACGCGGGCATAGAAAGCCCCGTTGTGGCACCCATCCTTCTTCCTGACTACTCCACTGATGAAGTGGCCAACCGGCGCCTGCTGGAAGTTCAGGGCATGCTGGAAGCGGAATAATTAAGATCGCTCACTGCGTCGTGCCCTGAGGAAACGTTTGTGAAAGAGGCCTGCCGCCCCCGCGGCAGGCCTCTCTTTGTGAAAGGAGGCAAGGTGATGTCCATGCCGGTCCAGGTTTTTTGCGGGGAATGCATTCTGAAGACCCCATTCACGATTGTGACTCTCTGTAGACGAAAACAAATTCCTCGTCGTTGATGTCGATCACCGTGTCTCCCCCTCTGGATTCTGCATAAACAAGCCACCCGGGCTTCAGTTCGCTGCAACATTCGACCTTGGGAGAAAATTCGCCGGTTTTCCCGTTGAGCCAAGCCAGCAACATGGGAGATTCCAATATCTGGGACGCTTTTGTGGCGGCAATCTCCATGGCCTCCGAAAGATTGAGGGACTGGGATACATTGATCTCAATGGGATTTACCAGCATGTCCTTCGTGAGTGTTTTGCATTGCATATTGAGACTCCATTTTTTCAACGACGGTTTAACCCGCAATGGGCAGTTGGCCTCTTTGATGGAACGATAGAAACCTTTTCCTTCATCATTTGGTAATCACAATTCCGTGCATTTTCAAGTGGAACCATTTGGCCCGACTCACTGCTCTTCTTGTTACGGTCCATACGTTCCTGTTGATTCGATGGAGTTTCAAACGGTATAATCCGCCGTGAAACTGGTTCGCTTCAAGTGCGCGCGAGGTATTTGCCTGTTCGGAAGGAAGAAACACACTGATCCTTGATCCCTGGATGTAAAATCACACCTCGTGCGGTCATGGATCACGATGAGTTCATGGACACATTGTTTGAAAGGATCGTCTTTGAAGATTGCTGTCAGTGGTAAAGGCGGTGTTGGAAAAACCACTCTCGTGGCTTTCCTGGCGCGGTGGTTTGCGGATCATGGCAAATCAGTGCTGGCCATCGACGCAGATCCCGATGCCAACCTGGGAAATGCTCTTGGTGTGCGTGACATTTCCCAGATCGTCCCCGTTGCGAACATGAAGGAACTGATCGCAGAGAGAACGGAGTCCGTTCCCGGAGGTTTCGGGGGGTTTTTCAAAATGAATCCCAAAGTGGATGACCTCCCTGACAAGCTGGCCGTTCCCTGTGGAAACAATGTGAAGTTGATGGTCATGGGAGGCGTGAAAAAGGGGGGAATGGGCTGCGCCTGCCCGGAAAATGTCCTTCTCAAGAATCTTGTGCAGCATTTGATCCTCGGGCGTGACGAATTGATCGTGATGGACATGGAGGCAGGAATCGAACACTTGGGAAGATCCACTTCACAGGCCGTGGATTGCCTCATCGTTGTGGTCGAACCCGGCCGCCGCAGCATGGAGACTGCTCGCCGCATAAAGGAACTGGGGGCTGACCTGGGTCTGACCAAAATTTGCATGGTGGGCAACAAGGTTCGAAGTGACAGGGACAAAAGCTTTCTCCTTGAGAACATGAAAGACTACGCTTTCCTGGGTTTCATTCCCTATGATGAGCGGATCATCGATGCGGACATGATGGGCAGTTTTCCCCCGGCACTCGGACCGGAGAGCACGAAAGGCCTTTCTGAAGTTGCAGAAAATCTGCAAAAAATGGTTGAAGACCTGTGATTTGCGACTCATGCGAGGAATCTGTGGCCCATGATCGATGTGCAGAGCCAGGTTGACCATAGAAATATCAACGTGGACAAGGTGGGGGTGAAAGACATCCGTTATCCTGTCACGGTGATGGACAAGTGCAACGGTCTTCAGCACACGGTTGCGTTCATCAACATGTATGTGAGTCTGCCCAGGGAATTCAAGGGGACTCACATGAGTCGTTTCATTGAGATTCTCAATGAGTTTCACGGCAACCTGGACATTCGGGAATATTCGACCATTTTGAAAGCCATGCAGGAGAGGCTCAATTCTGAATCCGCTCACCTGGAAATCAGTTTTCCCTATTTCATGAAAAAACTTTCTCCTGTGACCGCTTCAGCGGGACTCATGGAGTACATGTGCCGTATCTCAGGCTCCATAGGGCGCAAAAGCGATTTCGATCTCATTTCGGAGGTGAATGTCCCCATAACCACCGTCTGTCCCTGTTCCAAAGAAATCAGCAGACACGGCGCGCACAACCAGAGAGGAGTGGTGCGTCTTGCTGTGCGGTTCACAAAGTTCGTTTGGATCGAGGATTTGGTGGAACTCGTCGAAGGGGCCGCTTCCTGCGACGTATTCTCTGTTTTGAAGCGCCCCGACGAAAAATATGTCACCGAGAAGGCCTATGGAAATCCAAAGTTTGTTGAGGATGTGGTGCGTGACATTGCCAAGCAGCTCGAACAGGACAGAAACATCACCTGGTTCAAGGTGGCCGTGGAAAACTTTGAGTCCATTCACAATCATAGCGCTTATGCTTGCATAGAAAAACGGAATGGATTTTTTCCAGGCCGGTGACGCCTGCAGTGAAGAAGACCTATCCCTTCAACCCAGCAATCCCCGGTTCGTGAATGCCATGAATGGACAGGAAACCTTCGAAAAAATCTGTCGCGCCATGAGCCTTCCCGGCTTTTACCCCCATGCCGTGACACGCCTGGAAAAACGGGAGACTCATATTTCTGCGGTCTTTCTCACGGGTGATTGGGTCTACAAGCTTAAAAAACCGGTCAACTTCGGCTTCCTGGATTTCGAAAGCCTTGAGGCACGAAGGACATACTGCCACAGGGAGGTGCTGTTGAACCAGCGGCTGACCTCCCAGGTCTATGAAGGGGTGGTCGAGATTGTTCAGGATGCCGGGGGAGAGATAAGGCTTGGCGGACAGGGGCGGGTGCTGGATCATGTGGTCAAGATGCGGCAGCTTTCCGAGGAGAGCAATCTCGAGGTGCTTCTGAAAAAGGGGGTGATCCAAGAGAGCCACATGCAAGACCTGGGAGAGCGTTTGGGACAGTTCTATGCCAGTTCCTCTGGCGGTGAAGAGATCAGCCGTTTCGGGGATCCTCATGTCATTTCCATGAACATGGAGGAGAATTTTGATCAGGTTCATCCCTTTGTGGGTGATCTCGTCAATGACGAGCGATGGCAGTTCATCAGGGAAGTGAGCCGCGCCTTCTTCCGAAACCATGAAAATGCCTTCAAAGAGCGCGTCCGGTCGGGTTGTGTCGTGGACGGACACGGGGACCTTCGGGCGGAACACGTCTACCTGGAAGATGTCATTCAGGTGATCGACTGCATCGAATTCAATGACCGTTTTCGATATGGCGATGTGGCTTCGGACATCTCCTTCCTTTATATGGATTTGGATCGGCTGGGGCACATGGATCTGGGTTTTGTCCTTCTGAAGGCAATTGTTCGATCCAGTGGCGATCATGGTTTGTATGGATTCATCGATTTCTATGCCGCCTACAGGGCTGTGGTCAAGCTGAAGGTGGCGTGTTTCAGCTTTGCTGGTTCACGTACGGATGAGCAGCGCAGTCTTCAAAGAGATGCTGCCGGGCATTACCTGCAGCAGGCAAACACCTATGCTCTGGGATTCGGACGGCCCACCTTGTGGGTCTTCTGTGGTCTTCCCGCCAGTGGAAAGTCAACCCTTGCGGAGAAACTGTCCCAGACGCTGCATGTGCCCCTCATTCAGTCAGACCGCGTGAGAAAGGAAGCAGCGGGAATGTCTGCCCAGGACAGCGAGGTGGTGCCTTTCGGCAAAGGCTTGTATCGGTCTTCTTTCCGCCACCGGGTCTACGGCAGAATGCTTTTGATGGCCCAGGAGAGCCTGGAAAGGGGACGGTCGGTGATCCTCGATGGCACGTTCAGCCACCGCAAGTGGCGTGACGATGCACGCCAGCTTGCGGGTGATCTCGACACCAACATGATTTTCATAGAGTGCCGGGCTTCAGTGGAGCGCATCAGGCAAAGGCTCATGGAGCGCGAAACACACACGGGCGCCTCCGACGCACGCCTTCAGCATCTGGATGCTCTGGCAGCGGAATATGAACCCCTGAGGGACACAGATGCGGCCATGCTCATCACGGTCTCCACAGAAAAGCCGTTGGATGAAAGTTTTCTGGAAGTGGTGGCTGAGAGCCATGCGCGAAAATGCCGTCAAATTTCAAAACTTCCCAGTGTTTCACCGGTCTCGTGAGCGATCGAGGGCCAGTTCAATGAGTTTATCCAGGAGACCGGAGAAAGAATATCCCGCTCCCTGAGCTGCCTGAGGGTACAGGCTTGTTTCTGTCATGCCGGGAATGGTGTTTGTCTCCAGCACGTAGATTTGGCTTCCATCCACGATCATGTCCGTTCTGCTGTAGCCCCGGCAATGGAGTGCCCGATGGGCTCGAAGGGCATACTCCTGAGCTTTCGCCGTGATCTCGGGGGAAAGTCTTGCGGGGCAGATTTCCTTGGTGGCTCCGGGCGTGTACTTGGCCTCGTAATCAAAAAAATCGTATTTCTCCCCGGGAATGATCTCCACGAGAGGCAAAGCCTCCAGGTCCTCGTTTCCCAGCACCGCTCCCGTCACTTCAATGCCCTCGATGAACTTCTCCACGAGGCACCTCGCGTCAAATTGCCAGGCTTTCCTGAGGGCATCCTGAAGATCTTCCCTCTTTCGAACAATGCTGAGGCCGATGCTGGAGCCTTCGTGCTCCGGTTTGATCACCACCGGCAATCCCAATTCCTTCAGAATCTTTTCCTCATCCATCGCATTGCCTTTTCCGGCAACCACATAGGGAGCTGAGGGAATGCCTTTTTGAACATACCGTTCTTTGCTGATGACCTTGTTGATGGCCATGGCACTGCCCAGAACGCCGCTTCCCTGATAGGGTATGTCCAGGGAGTCCAGAAATCCCTGAATGGTGCCGTCCTCTCCCAGCCTGCCATGAAGAATGATGAGCGCCACGTCGATGGAGTCTGCATCTCTCGCCAGCCTGGGGAGGTCCTCTTTCGGGTCATAGCGGGTGATGACATAGCGATTTTTGTCCAGGGCGCTAAAAACCTGATCACCACTTTTTATGGAAACCTCCCGCTCTGCTGATTTTCCCCCGGACAAGAGGGCGATTCTGATCATCTTTTCGGTCATTGTGATCTCCATTTCCTGAGTCTGTCCTCTTTTCACCCCTGAGACTTCTTTTCAAAGTCCCCCTCTGCGATAAAAGGTGACCCATCACAGGTGTAAAAGTGATTCGGGCAGTTAAAAACCCTTCGCTCAATCTCCTCATACAAGCTGAGTTTGCTCAAAATGCCGGCTCGCTGCTCCGGTGTCTTGCCATATCGGTTGGCCAGGTCCATGAAGCGTTCCCTGAGGGTCACCACCTGGTCATGCCGAACGCGTTTGTCCGCATAATTGACAAGGATGGACTCGTTGAGCGGTCCCCGGGCACGCTGCCAATCCATTGTGGTGTGCTCCCGTATAATGGGGGCAACCGCAGGGTATCCCCACTCCTCGACTATCCTGGCTCCCAGTTCCCCGTGTTTTTCGCCCGTTTCGAGACTGCGAGCCTTTCCGATGTCATGGAGGAGGGAGGCCGAGTGGACAAGTTCACCATGGATGGGTTGACCCTTTCTTTGGAGCAGTTTTCCAAGGTAGTGGGCAAATTTTGCCACCATGAAACTGTGGCGCTGTATGTGTGGAGGCATCTCATGCTGTCTTATGAGAGCCAGGCACTGTCCCCGGGAAGGAATGCATGAAACGGGCATGAAGGAGCTCCCTTTAAAAGAATGAGGTCAGGATCAGGACCTTATATAATCACATCAGGAGAAAAAAATCAGCAGAGGAGGAGAAAGGGGAAGTGGAAAAATGCGGTTCATGTCACGGACGCCCTTCAAGCCCGCAAAGCGCTTTGGAGGAAGGGGAGCGCTGAAGGTGGATCTGTCATAAAAATGAAAAGTATTGGAAACCCTAACTCTTTGTCCACACTGCGACTTCCCTTTGTGAAGGAAACGGCATTTCGGAGGAAGGAGTTTTTCTGAGAAAAAACGAGAAAAACAAAGATTGATTTGAACTTTGTGAAGAAGGATCCTTTCAATTGTTGCATAAAGTCTCGAAATTTATGTAAAACTCTGAATTTGAGAATTTGCAGAGGTGTCAACATGTTAAGCGCCGCCGACTCGTAACATCCATGGATTGTGACAAATTCTTTACTCCGAATGATCTCTTTTGAACTTCTTTGAAATTGACCATATCGCCTTTGACCCGTCCGGGAATCTCCGATATGAACAGTTCCGACCGACACGCAAACCGATGCGGTCCACATCGAAAAACACTTTCCTCATGCTGTTTTTTCCTCCGTCCTGCTGGACTTTTACGGGTTATGGAAGACTTCGCCTGTCTTCGATTCGGCTTCTGCCCCGGAAACGAGGCTTTCCAGTGGTCTCGCTCCTGAAGAGAAGCTGATTCTTGCGGTTGGGAAGACGGAACAACAGATTTTGACTGTCAATGTTTGAAAGGGAAAAGCTTTAGTATGGACAAAGAATGGCAGCAGATCAAAAAAAGTCTTCAGAAATTCCTGTCCAAGGGTCAGTATGATCTTTGGGTTTCGACCATAGAGCCTATGGGGATTGAGCAAAACGCATTGGTCCTGGGATGCAGAAACCGGTTTCACATCGAATGGTTGAAAGAGAAGCTGGAAGAGCGGCTCATTCCTGCCGCACGGGAACTGTTTCCCAAGCTGGAGCACATCGAATACCAGATCATTCGGGAGGGCTATGTTCAGAGTGTGCAGGATGAGGATCAAACGGGGCCCCGGCAAATCTCTTTCCATGACCTGATCAAGAGATCAGGGCCTTCTTTCAATCCTCGATTCACCTTTGACCATTTTGTGGTGGGAAACTCCAATCATTTTGCCTATGCGGCATCCATGGCCATGGTGAATGGTTCTCAGTTCCACAACCAGTCTCTCTATCTCATTTCCGAAACAGGGCTTGGCAAGAGCCACCTGTCCCATGCCGTGGGAAATCAGTTTGTCTCCAGCAATCCGTCGCTCAGAGTCCAATACGTCACAGCCGAACAGTTCGCCAACGAAATGATCTTTGCTCTCAAGCATGGAAGCATCGAGGCTTTCAAGAATAAATTCCGCGTTGGCTGTGACGTCCTTCTGCTGGAGAAAGTGGAGTTTTTGAGCGGCAAGGAAAAGGTGCAAAGCGAACTGATTTATACTCTTGATGAGCTGATGGACCGGGGAAAACATGTGCTTTGCACCGGCAATTCACATCCCAGGGACATTCCAAAGCTCTCTGGCGAACTCAAGTCAAGACTGTGCGGGAGTCTCATGGCACCCATTGAAACTCCTGATTTTCGCACGAGGCTGGAAATCATCAAACGCAAAGCGAAATCTGAAAATCTGCCCATCCCCATGGAGGTGGCGGAATTCCTCGCTGAGCGGATGACGGGAGATGTGCGGCAAATTGAAAGCTGTCTGGTGGGAATAATGGCCAAGACGAGTATTCTGGGAGTGCCCCTGTCCCTGGAATTGGCCCGCGAAGTCACTCAGACCATGCTCGACAATCTGCCCAAAATCACCGTGGAACACATTCAAAAAATCATTTGCGCATCCTTCCAGGTGACCATCGATCAGCTCACGTCCCCCCAGAGGCGCAAAGACATAGCGCTGGCAAGGAAAATAGGCATGTACCTCTGCCGTCAATACACCACGGACTCCTTGAGCGCCATTGGCAGGATGTTCAACCGTAGTCATAGTTCCGTGTTGTATGCAGTGAACGGAGTGTTGAAGGAAATTGACGGAAAGAACAACAGGTTCAAGCAACAGCTGGAATATGTGAGCCGTCGGCTGGAACGGAGTTGCCTGACCATTTGACCTGGCGGGAAAGGGGAACAAAGGGAGAGGGAAGACTTCCTTCTTCCGGCTTGGACTTGTCCTCACGGGAAAACCCCGCCCTGTTTCATGAGGCGGGTTCAGGACCGTTCATGGGGTTCAGCGGGTTCAGCCTGGCCCAAGCCGGAAAAAAGCACTCGCGGCCCCCGGGGAAACTCTTTCGCTTTTTTGAATCTGCCCTGAAGAGGCAGCAGATCATTTGCCCTCATTGATCCTCTCCCTGAGCACCCCCGAACATTTAAAGGTCACCACCTTTCGGGGGGAGAGCATGATGGGGTCCCCCGTCTGAGGGTTTCGTCCCCGCCTCTGGTTTTTTTCCTTGACGCTGAACTTGCCAAAGCCACTGATCAGAACATCTTCCCCTTCCTCGAGGGTTTGTTTCACAATTTCGAACAGGGTTTCGATGATCTCAGCGGACTCTGTCTTGGTGAAGATGTTTTTGGCAAATAAATTTTCCACGATATGGGCCTTTGTCAGCGTCATGGTGATTCCTCTCTCACTGAATGCGCACCTTTTTCAGGGGACGCCGTGTGAAAACGATTGGGGCGCTCCTATAAATTCCAAAAATCATTTATTAAAATACAATCCATTGTTTTTCAACAAAAAAATAGGGTTCTCACCCGTGAGTGAAGAACCCCATTGTTTCAGGTTTTTGGTGGCGGTGCAGGGTTTCGAACCCCGGACACTACGGATATGAGCCGTATGCTCTGACCGACTGAGCTACACCGCCACAGGCAGGGTGATATGTAATGGAAAATGCTCCTGGAGTCAACCTCAAAATGACCGTTTCTTTCATGCTGTGCCTCAAAGCATCATGAAGGGATTGGATTGAAGGGATTGGATTTGACAAAGCAGGCCCTTTCGGCTAAATGTGGTCAACCCATTGTGGACAGAACCATTTTTGCCGCATGCACTGTTTTGAAACATTTGATGCTGAGAAGAATATATGCCAGTGACGGAACTCATGAAACTGGTGAAGGAGAGGTTTTGCATGCAGGTCGATTTTGGTGAGGAGGCTCTGAGTTGGGCACAAGAGACAGCGGCCAGCAAGGAATCTATGAGCTGAAAATCATCAGCGACTTCTCTGCAGCTCATCAGCTTCGAAATTTCCGCGGGCGGTGCGAGAACCTTCATGGCCACAACTGGAAGATCGAAGTGGTGCTGAGAGGCATTCAACTGGAAGCGAGTGGCGTTTTGATCGATTTTGGGGAGGTGAAGCTTGCCACCCGGAACCTTCTGGCAGAACTGGATCATGGCTACCTGAATGACCATCCCTTCTTTCAGGATCAAAATCCTTCTTCCGAAAACATCGCCCGCTTTCTTTTCGAAGGTTTGTCTTCAAGGCTCGACACGGAGACTCACTGGGTACACAGCGTCTCTGCCTGGGAGTCCACGGATGCGTGTGCCACATACATGAGAACCCCCTGAATCATCCTTCCCGATCACACAACGAGGAGCGAAGCATGCGAGGTGCAAAGGCCCGGAACGAAGGGCAAAAACCGCCAGGCGGTCCAGGTTTTTCAAGTCGATCCTGGTGGGCATACCTGCTCGCTTCAGCTTGTGTCCTGCTGATCTTTTCCCAAACGGCTGGCATTCCCCAGCGATTCCTCACCTTTGCCCAACAGGGTTTGCAGGGTGAAATTGGGGAGTTGAAAGAGGGCAAAACCGCTCCTGCAGAACCTGCTGATCAAAAATCTTTGGCCGCACTTCCCTTTGACGGGGATGTTCAAGGGACCAAAGAGGCGGAAGCCCGACCTTCGGAACAGTTGCAGAAAGCACAGGAAACGGCGTCTTTCACTGCAACCCCCCAATCTTCAGTGGAAGTCCTTGGGGAGCAGGTGGCCTTTCTGGCAGCCTCCTCGCGCAACCTGAATCCCATGGCCGATTTTGGCACATCCGAGGAAGCCTACTATGGGGAAGGGGAAGTGGAGGGTGTCCGCTTGCCCGAAATTTCTCCCGTTGCGGGTGTGAGTTTTGTCGAGACGATGATCGCACTGCTCGATTATGAACTCAACGAACGCTTTTTGGGTTGGCGCCCCAATGACATCCTCATCGGCCGCCTCACGGACAATGTGAACAACTTTCAACTGGGCGTCCTCGAGGCGCTGCGTTTCACAACCCTGCGGTTGAAAGACAGCCTCACCCGATTGGGGGAAGCGGACAGTTATGATCCAGACCTGGAGGAAGCCCTGGCTCATCTCATGATCAGTCCCACCCGCTTCATGTTTCCCTCGGCAGAGAAATCCTATTCCAAGGCCATCAAGCATTTGAATGAATTTATCGCCAAACTCGAAAGCGGAGAGAGAAGCTTCTACTACCGGAAGGATACTCTGCTCGCTCTCATGGGAACCTACAAAGACCTCCTGGGAAATGTGAACAAGACTTTGGTGGCCTCACCGGTGGGGTGGTTCGAGACGGACGATCAGTTCTATTATGCAAAGGGAGTTGCCCACGTGTACTATGAAATTCTCAAGGTGGTGAGAGTGGGCTTTGAGACCCCCCTGGAAAGCACTTTGTACGGTATTGAAATGATGGATCAGATTCTTCGTCAGCTGGACCGGGCGGAAGAAATCAATCCCTGGTATGTCATGAATTCGAGGCTGGATGGCATCTTTGCCAATCATCGGGCAAATCTCAATGCGCCCCTCAGCGAAGTCTTGCACCTCATGGGCGTGATGGGCCGGCTCTGATTGACGTTGCCGCACTTCCCCAAAGCCCTTTGAACTGACATCGTCCTCCACCCCTTTCCAACCCGCTGCATCTTCTCACAGCGCCAGCGCTCACTGAAAACCAATCGGGATCATTCAGGGAGCTTCCGCGTCTTTTATGCTGGAAAATATGCCCTGCCCCCCACTTTCTCCTTTCCCCCGGCTGCCGGGAACCACTCCCAAGGCTTCATGGGCCAACTGAGAAACTTTACTTCCCGTTTTCGGAAAACTCCAAAGCTTCTCTGAACTTTTGTTCCTGCTGGAGATAGTATTCCAGACCGGAAGGTTTCTGGTCGATTGCTTTTTGAATGATCTCAATGGCTTCGACATACTGTTCCTTGGCGTAATGAGCTTCCGCAAGGGTATCCAGAATGTAGGGTTCCTGTTCCAGTTGAGCCGCTTTTTCCGCCAGCTTGACCGCCTTTTGCGGGTTGAAAAAAGGTTCAGGGGCTGTGGCGTACAGCCAGGCCAGGTTGTTGAGGTTGACCGCATGTTCGGGGTCAATGCTCAGTGCCTTGAGAAGCATGGCTTCTGCTTCCTCATAAGCCTTGTTTTCAAGGAGAACTCCTGCATATGCCCCCAGCAGCGTGGCATTGTGTGATTCCCTTTGCAGCGCTTCCTGCAAAATGTTGAGCTGTGCCGTCCTCTGCCAGGCCGCAAAAGAGTCTGTGTGCTGAAATTGGTTCAGGGAGTAGGTGGCCCCGGCGGTGACCACAAAGAAAACACCCGCCATGGAATAAAGTTTCAAATGGTGTTTCCGGCGCGCCCTCATGTCGTGAAAAGCGTCAAGGAGAAATGCGATGCGCTCCCCAATGCTGTAATGGTGCCAGCTCGGCGCGTCTTCAGTGTTTCCGCTGAAAAGAGCAATCTTTTTCAGAGAAGTGACCAGGCTATAGGGATTCCCCAGCAGTTCCATGGCATACAGGTCTGCCTGGCGTTCACTGTTCCTCAAAAAAAACCCGAAGATGAATCGGAAATAGAGGAGCAGCATGAAAAGGAAGGGGAGTCCATAAATCAATGAGAACAGTGTTTGCCTCCAACTGTCTTCCCCGGTGCTCCACGCAAAAAGCGCGGTGTTTTGAAGAAGCCACAGCACGAGCACATCATTGGCAGAGTAGGCAAAGACAAAGAACACGATGAAAAGCAGAAGGAAAAAAGGAAGGTGAAGCCGGCGAACGTGTCCCATTTCGTGAGCCATGACCGCCCGCAATTCCTCCTTGTTTAAAATGGCCAGCAACCCCTTGGTGATGAGGATGTATCTCAATCGTGGAAGAATGCCGATGATGGCTGCAGTGAGTGATTCGCCCCCCATGACAGGCCACTGGTACAGGTTGGCCACCGGGAATCTGTGTTCACGGCAAAAAGCTTCCATCTCCCGCAGAGAGTGGGGATCTGAAACAGGTTCGCACCGCCAGAGGCGGACGACAAGCCAAGGCCCCAGGAGCATGAAAAACAGCATCAGGGAACCCAGCAAGACCACCTGGCCCCAGGTTGCGTCGAGCAGATCTCCCAGTCCCATGGCCACCATCAAGTCAATGGCAAGGGATATGACGAGCCAGGGCGCGAGAATTCCAAGGCTGAAGGTCCACTGGCTCTTGACGTAGGCCCTTTTTGTCAACCTGGAGTCATGAAGCATGACATGGGCAACATGGCTTTGACACCACATGACCGTCAAGTGAAGGCCATAGATGAAAAGGGCCGCCAAACCCGTTGCCGTGAGTGATTCTCCGATGAGGGGAATCTTGACCAGGTGATACTTGATGTTGAGCACGTAGACGTTGAGGGCGAGAAAGAAGAGGGCCAGCAGAGACAGGAGGTTTTGAAGAGTGTGGTGCCGTGCCATGGCCCATGAGCGGGGAACATCGGCCTTCACGAACTGAATGAGCTTGCCGTAGAGGATCCGGCAAAAGAGGCCGTAGATTCCAAGAAGACCGAGGGCAGCCAGGAGGGTGGCGTGAGCAGGAAGAACGGGTTGAGTTCCCGGCTGCTGCAGGCCGAAAAGGGACAGTGCGATCACGAAATAAATGATTTGAGTATACATGGACTTATCCGGAGTTCACTTCATTTTGCCCGCAAACCAACAGAAAGGATTCATGCATGGACGAAAGCATCGCGTTTCATCCTATCGGAACCGTTCATTCACCCTTCAAGACGAGGGAAGGCATGCCCATTCAGTCGTCGGCCGCCAGGGACATTCCGGGCAAGATTCAGCTTGAGGAGACCTACCGTTCCGGTTTGAAGGACCTGGAGGGTTTTTCGCACATCTATCTGATTTACCATTTTCATCTCTCACAAGGGTTTGACCTTCAGGTGATCCCTTTCATGGACACAAAGCACCGCGGAGTCTTTGCCACACGTGCCCCCAGGCGCCCCAATGCCATAGGCCTCTCCATCGTCCGGCTGGTAGAAATCGAGGGAAGTGTCCTTCACATTGTGGATGTGGACATTTTGGATGGTACTCCACTTTTGGACATAAAACCATATGTGACTCAAATGGATGTTCATGTCACACAAAAGGAAGGGTGGCTCGCCCATAACATTCAGAAGATGAAGGAAACGGCGTCCGACTCAAGATTTGTGGATCCTTGAGCGATCTTCGTGTGAAGTCGGGTCCATCCATGGAAAAAGCGGTGTGCCGGAAGGAAGATGAGGCGGTCTCTATGCGGTGAACCTGATGCGGCCTTTGCCCAAAAGATCGTGCAGGTGCAGAATGCCCTTGAGTGCGCCGCACGCGGAGACCACCGGGAGCACGGTGATGAGGTTCTGCTCCATCATCTCCAAAGCATCGGCAACGGACCTTTCGGAAACAATGCACATGGGATTTGGAGTCATGACCTCCACAATGAACCTGGAGTGCCAGTCAGGGACCTGATTGAGGGTTCTTCGCAGATCGCCGTCGGTGTAGATTCCGGTGAGCCGGCCCTCGCAGTTCACCACAAGGGTTGCCCCCACCCCTTTTCGGCTCATTTCCTTGAGGGCGTCCGCAATGAGTGTGTTTTCCTCCACCTTGGGGATGGCGTCGTCTTGTTTCATCACCTCAAAGAGGGGCACCCGAAGGCGTTCTCCCAGGTGGCCGCCGGGATGAAAACGGCGGAAATCCGTTGGCTGAAAATTTCTCATCTTGATGAGAGCCACAGCAAGAGCATCGCCCATGGCCAGCTGGGCGGTGGAACTGGCCGTGGGCGCAAGCCCGAAAGGACAGGCCTCTCTCTGGACACCGGTGTACAGGGCCAGGTCGCAGTTGCGTGCCAAGGTGGAGTTCAAGTTGCCCGTGAAGGCAATGATGCGGGTTCCGGTCCTCTTGAGGCTGGGAAGGATCATGTTGAGTTCATCGGTTTCCCCGCTGTTGGACAAAGCCAGAACGATGTCGTCGCTGCGCACCATTCCAAGATCTCCGTGCATGGCTTCGGCGGGGTGCAAAAAAAAGGAGGGTGTTCCCGTGCTGCTCAGCGTCGCCACGATTTTCCTGCCCACGATGCCCGACTTGCCGATGCCGGTCACGATGACTCTGCCGCTGGTGTCATAAATCCACTCCACCGCCCCACAAATGGAATCATCCATGTGATCCATGAGGTGAAGGATTCCTTCGGCCTCCGTTTTCAGGACGTCACGGGCCGTTTTCAGTATCTCATCCCTGGCGCAGGTTGGTTGGGTTGAATCATGTTCGCAGGAGGTGGGCTGCGGTGCGAAACAATCGTTTTGAAGGGGGCCTCTTTGAGGCGAACTCAAAAAACTGTTCTTTTTCAAGGGGGTTTCCTGTTCATTCATTCGTTTGAAAATTAAGGTGGCGCGTCAGGCATCACTATACCCGGTGCTCAAAGCAGTCTTTTCGAACCTGGTTTTCAAAGGGCACGGAATAATTTCCATCGAAGCAAGCCAGGCAGTAGGGATGGTCATGGGGGGAAGATCCGGCTCCCCGCAGAAGGCCTTCGAGGCTCAGATATTGCAAGGAATCGAGTCCGATGAAGTCCCTGATTTCATCCACCGTGTGTGTGGCGGCCACCAATTCTCCCTTGGTGGAAAAATCAATGCCATAAGGACAGGGAAAACGGTGGGGAGGGCAACTCACCAGCATGTGGATTTCTTTGGCTCCCGCCTGCTTCAGGGCTTTGATGCGCGTGCGTGTTGTGGTTCCGCGAATGATCGAGTCTTCGACCACCACCACATTTTTCCCATTCAAAAGTTCGCGAACAGGGTTGAGCTTGACTCGCACGCCAAAATCCCTCATGGCCTGGCTTGGCTGAATGAAGGTTCTGCCCACATAATGGTTTCGAATGATCCCCATTTCAAAGGGAATTCGTGAGGCTTCGGCCACACCCAGAGCCGCATAATTGCCCGAATCGGGAAAGGGAAGGATGAGGTCCCCTGTGAGGGGGGCATTTTCTTCTGCCAAAAGATGGCCGAGTCTTTTGCGGAACTCGTAGACATTGCGTCCGAAAACACTGCTGTCTGGACGGGAAAAATATATGAACTCGAAAATACACTGCGCCGGGCGCACTTGTGGAAAAGGCTTGATGGATTGAATGCCATTGGCGTCGATGATGACGATTTCACCGGGCTCGATATCCCGGACGTACTCTGCTTCGATCAAATCCAGGGCACAGGTTTCTGAAGCGAGGGCATAGCTGTCTTTGAGCTTTCCCAGGCAGAGGGGGCGGAAGCCTCGGGGGTCCCGCACTCCGATGAGCTTGTCTTTGGTGCACATCACAAGGGAATAGGCCCCTTCGATGCGTTTCATGACCTCCACCAAAGCTTTGTCCATGCCATGCTTCAGATTGATGGCCATAAGGTGCATGACCACTTCCGTGTCCATGGTGGATTGAAAAATGGCGCCCCTGGATTCCAGTTCCCTCCTCAACTCGTAAGCATTGACCAGGTTTCCATTGTGACCGATGGCGTAATGTTCGTTGTCGTGGAAGACAACAAAGGGCTGAGCATTGCTGAGGAGGGATGAGCCTGTGGTGGAATAGCGCACATGGCCTATGGCCATGTGGCCTTTCAGGCGGTTGAGCGTCTGTTCATTGAAGATATCGGGCACCAGGCCCATGTGCTTGTAGTCTTGAATGTGGCAGCCGTCGGAAACGGCAATGCCCGCACTTTCCTGGCCTCGGTGCTGAAGGGCGTAGAGACCGAAGTAAGTGAGTTTCGCTGCATCCTCATTTCCATAAATCCCAAAGATGCCGCACTCCTCGCGCTTCCTCGGATGGTGAGGGGCAAAGTTTGTGGGGAGTGATTGCATGTTCATGTGTGAAAAAGAAGCTCCCATTGCGTGAAAGAGAAGAATCCATGGACACGGGCGCTGAAAGGCAGAAAATAATGTGCGCCCGGTCGCTTTTTTCCTCATTGACCGCTTTCCGAATCCCTTCAGGCACCGTGACGTGAATCAGGTTTTAATGGCCGAGTCTGTGTGATATTCTTGAATCGTTTTCACACTCCAGGTGTCCCGCTGCAATTCTTCCACGGCCTGAGCCATGGCTTTCGCCCCTGCGATGGTTGTGGTGTAGGGCACATTGTAGGTCAAGGTGGTCCACCGAATCTCATAGGCATCCGAATGGGTCTTTTTGCCAAGACTTGTGTTGATCACGAGGCTTATTTGGTGGTTTTTTATGAAATCCAGCACGTTGGGACGCCCTTCGCTCAGCTTGCACACTTGTTCTGCCCCCACCCCATGCTCGTGCAAATACCCGGCTGTGCCCTCGGTGGCTATGAGGCGAAAGCCGAGTTCTCTGAACTTTTTTGCCACGGGAATCACTGCGGGTTTATCCCCATCGTGAACGCTGATGAAGATCGTACCCTCTGTGGGAAGCTGGTACCCGCTGGCTGCCTGGGCCTTGGCGAATGCGATGCCGAAGTTGTTTCCAATGCCCATCACTTCACCCGTGGATTTCATTTCGGGGCCCAATAGCAGGTCCACACCGGGAAAGCGCGCGAAAGGAAAGACAGATTCTTTCACGGACACGTGTTTCGGCACCACTTCCCTGTCAAAACCAAGTTCTGTCAAGGATTTTCCAAGCATAACTTTGGTGGCCAGCTTTGCCAAGGGCACCCCGATGGCCTTGCTGACGAAAGGCACCGTCCTGGAGGCCCTGGGGTTCACTTCCAGGATGAACACCTCGTCGTTCTGGATGGCAAACTGAACATTCATGAGGCCCACCACCCCCAGTTCCTGAGCCAGGAGCCGGGTCTGGCGCCGAATTTCCTCCTGAATGACAGGAGAAACGGTGAAGGGCGGCAGCACGCAGGAACTGTCCCCCGAATGAATGCCAGCCTTTTCGATGTGTTCCATGATGCCGCCGGTCACGGTGACTTTCCCGTCGCTCAGGGCATCCACATCCAGCTCCACGGCGTCTTCCAGGAACTGGTCGATGAGTATGGGGTGGCCGGGTGAGACATGCGCTGCGGTTTTCATGAACGTTTGCAGCATGGAATCATCGAAGACTATTTCCATGGCACGGCCCCCAAGGACATAAGAAGGACGGACCACGACAGGGTATCCGATATCCCGGGCCGCCAGAAGAGCTTCGTCATAGGTGAAGGCGGTGGCATTCCTGGGTTGCCTGAGGCCCAGTTTCTGCAACATCTTTTGAAAGCGTTTTCTGTCTTCGGCCAAATCGATGGCATCGGGGGAGGTGCCCAGGATTTTTACGCCGCACCTCTCGAGGGGGACGGCCAGGTTGAGGGGGGTCTGGCCGCCAAACTGAACAATCATGCCCAAAGGTTTTTCCGTTTCCACAATGTGGAGGACGTCTTCCTTGGTGAGCGGTTCAAAGTAAAGCTTGTCCGACGTGTCGTAATCTGTGGAAACGGTTTCCGGGTTGGAGTTGACCATGATGGATTCAATGTTTTCATCGCGAAGGGAAAAGGATGCATGCACACAGCAATAATCGAATTCAATGCCCTGGCCTATGCGGTTGGGGCCTCCTCCAAGAATCACCACCTTGGGCCGCCGGGAGCCCCTCGATTCGTCCTCCACTTCATAGGTGGAATAGTAGTAGGGAGTGTGAGCCTCGAATTCGGCTGCGCAGGTGTCCACCAGTTTGTAGACAGGGATGACTCCCTTTTCCAGGCGGGCCTGGCGCACTGTGTCCTCGTCGGTGGAGGTGAGCTGGCCCAGCCTTCCATCGGAAAAGCCCCAGGATTTGACAAATCGAAGGCTATGGGAGTCTTGTAGAAGTTCATGGCCCTGTGAGCGGATCGCCTCCTCCAGCTGAACAATCTGGCTTATGTGATGCAAAAACCAGGGATCGATCCATGAAAGATCGTGAACCTCCTCCACGCTCACTCCCAGCCTGAAGGCCTCTGCGATCTGAAAGAGCCTCTGGGAATTGGGGATTCGAATCTTTTGCTTCAGGAGTTCCACATGGGAGGGGTCCCGGGAGGGAGGGGGATCCGTAAATCCCCAGTGACCTGTTTCCAGGGAGCGGATGGCTTTTTGCAACGCTTCTTTGAAGGTCCGCCCGATGGCCATGGTTTCGCCCACGGACTTCATGGCCGTGGTCAGGAAATCCTGGGTTTTGGGAAATTTCTCGAAGGTGAAACGGGGAATTTTCACCACACAGTAGTCAATGGTGGGCTCGAAGGAGGCCTTCGTTTCCCGTGTGATGTCATTGGCGATTTCGTCCAGGGAGTATCCCACGGCCAATTTGGCTGCAATCTTGGCGATGGGGAATCCCGTGGCTTTGGAGGCCAGGGCTGAAGACCGGGACACGCGAGGATTCATCTCGATGACCACCAGGTCCCCGTTCTGAGGGTTGATGGCGAACTGAACGTTGGAGCCTCCCGTTTCCACGCCGATTTCTCTCAGGATGCGGATGGAGGCATCCCGCATGACCTGGTATTCCCGGTCAGTGAGTGTCTGAGCGGGTGCCACCGTGATGGAGTCCCCTGTGTGGACTCCCATGGGGTCCATGTTTTCGATGGAACAAATGATCACCACATTGTCCATGTGGTCGCGCATCACTTCCAGTTCGAATTCTTTCCACCCCAGAATCGATTCCTCCAGCATCACCTGGTTCACGGGGCTGGCGTCCAGGCCACCCTGAGCGATATGAAAAAGCTCTTCCCGGTTGTAGGCCACTCCCCCTCCCGTTCCTCCCAGGGTGAAAGAAGGACGAATGATGATGGGAAATCCTATTTGAAGAGCGATGCTTTCCACTTCTTTCATGTTCCGGGCAATGCCGCTCCTGGGAACCCGCAGCCCTATGCGTTCCATGGCTTCACGAAAAAGGTGGCGATCTTCAGCTTTCTGAATCACGTCCACGCGTGCTCCCAGCATCTCTACGCCAAACTTCTCGAGCACGCCCATTTCGGCCACCTGCACGGCCACGTTGAGAGCGGTCTGGCCTCCAAGGGTGGGCAAAAGGGCATGGGGTCGCTCCCGTTCAATGACCTTTGCCACTGCTTCAGCGGTGATGGGTTCGATGTAGGTTCTGTCGGCAAGTTCCGGATCGGTCATGATCGTGGCCGGATTGCTGTTGATCAAAACAATCTGAAAGCCTTCCTCCCGGAGGGCCTTGCAGGCCTGCGTTCCCGAGTAGTCGAATTCACACGCCTGACTGATGATGATGGGGCCGGAGCCTATGATGAGAATCTTCTGAATGTCCGTTCGCTTGGGCATGAGCTCCTATCCTGGAAAAGTTGCCGTTGACTTGCGCCGGCTCATCTTTTTTTTTGAGACATGGCCGCCCTGGCTTCCTGAGCCTTCCTCAAGAAGTGAGCGGGAAAAAAAGCGTTTTGCGCTTTTTTTCCATGGTGCAGCAACGGGCAGTTCATTTCTCATGAGTGATGTCATGGCGGCATCGAGTCAGTTCCCTTTGCATTTTTTCATGAGATTTGTGAAACGCTCGAAAAGATAGGACGCGTCGTGAGGTCCGGGTGCCGCTTCCGGATGATATTGCACACTGAAGGCCGGAATTTCAAGGTGTTCCATTCCTTCGAGGGTGTTGTCGTTGAGGTTCACATGAGTCAACCTGACGGGTGCACCTTCGAGGGAATCCACGGCCACACAGAACCCGTGATTCTGAGATGTGATCTCGACCTTTCCTGTGGTGAGGTCTTTCACGGGCTGATTGCCTCCCCGGTGGCCAAATTTGAGCTTGAAGGTTTTTCCCCCCAAAGCGAGCCCCATCATCTGATGTCCCAGACAGATGCCAAACACCGGTTTTTTCCCCAGGAGCTTGCCCACGGTGTCGATGACGTAGTGGACGGCTGAAGGGTCTCCGGGTCCATTGGAGATAAAGATTCCGTCGGGCTGGGTTTCCAGAATGACGGAAGGAGGAGTGTCGGCAGGAAACACGACCACCTGGCATCCCGATTGCTCCAGCTTTCTGAGTATGTTGTATTTGATGCCACAGTCAATGGCGGCGACGCGCAAATGGCTTTCAAGGGGTGCCCAAGGTTGGCCGAGGTCCACTTTCTGGGGGCCGCTGACCCAGCGGTAAGGTTTGCGGCAGGTCACCTGCTGAACCAGATCCACTCCTGAAAGGGCCGGAAAGGCCTGAACCTGCTCCATCAATTCCTTCACGTTGTCCGTGTCCGTGGCGACGACTCCCCTCAGGGCACCCGTCAGGCGAATGTGGCGTGTGAGGGCGCGGGTGTCGATGCCTTCCATGCCGATTTTTTCATGTTCGTTCAAAAAGTCGGCCAGGCTTCGCGTGCTGCGCCAGTTGCTCGTGAATTCCTGGTATTCCTTCACCAGAAGGGCCTCCACCTGAATCGCTGATGATTCAAGGTCCTGGTCGTTGATGCCGTAGGTTCCCATGAGAGGGTAGGTCATGGCCACAATTTGACCTTTGTAGGATGGGTCAGTGAGAACCTCCTGGTATCCCGTCATGCTCGTGTTGAAAACGACTTCTCCCAATGTTCGACCTTGTCCGGCGAATGCGTGTCCCCTGAAAACCGTTCCATCTTCGAGCAGCAGGATTGCTCTGCTTTTCTTCCATGGAGAAATCATGGTCCTTTCCTTCCCTTTCTCATTCCTATTTTCGCCTGTTTCCGAACTCCATGTGCCAGGGCAAACCTTTGAGCGTTTCTGCAGCACGAAAAACAGGGAGTGATTTTCACGGTAAAAAAAAGCTGGTTTTTCATCGGGCTGAACCGGAGAACTTTACTCATAATTTTGTTCCTGGCAAACCAATATTGCTTCAGCTGTCTGATTTTCCGTGTTCCATGAATTCAGTCAGCCTGTGGCTTCCCCCATTGGCGCTCGATGGTGGCGAGATCTTCAGGGGTGTCCACTCCATGGGTTTCCCGGGGGGAGATGGCCACCTGAATGGAGTGGCCATGCTCCAGGGCACGCAGTTGCTCCAGTTTTTCCCGGGCCTCCAGTTTGCCTTCGGGCAATTGAGTGAAAGTCTGAAGAAAAGAATTCCGGTAAGCATAAAAGCCCAGGTGCCTCAAGTATGAAAGGGGAGCGCTTCCCCCGTCACGCAAGAAGGGCAGGGGAGAACGGGAGAAGTAAAGAGCCCGCCCATGCATGTCCACCACCACTTTCACCACATGGGGGTCCTCATAACCTTGAAGGCTCTCCGTCGGAAAGGCCAGGGTTGCCATCTCCGGCCCATTCGCATTTTTGAGCGATTCCACCAGGACCTCGATCATGTCCTTTGAAACCATGGGTTCGTCACCTTGCACGTTGATGACCATGTCACCCCTTTCCAACTGCAGGATTCGGGCTGCCTCGGCGATGCGGTCGGTTCCGCTCGGGTGGTCTTCCCGGGTCATGATGACTTCTCCCCCGAAAGCATTCACGGCCTGAGCCACCCTGTGGTCATCCGTGGCCACCACCACCCTCTGTAAGACACCGGCTTGGGCTGATCTTTCGCACACATGCTGAATCATGGGACGGCCGGCAATGAGGGCCAGCGGCTTTCCTGGAAACCTTGTGGAATCATATCTTGCGGGAATGATGGCGATGATTTTCATCTCTTTTCCTGTATTCTCTGTTACTCTCCGCTTCAGGGATCCTTTCCCGTTGAGACGGACTGATTTTTCCTGCATGGAGTGGGTTCTGAAAAAGCAAAACGGGTGAACTCTCCCTGTGGGAGGCAGTCAAAATATTATTAGTAGCATAGATACATGAATTTTATCCATCATTAACGGAAATGAAAAAATTTTTAAGATGATGGTTCCTGTTTGAAATTGGGGTCCATGGGAGCGAACGCCGCGATACTTTTCTGGCGGCTGGCAAAATGACACTCATGGGCAAGACTCCGAAAGGGAATGGTGGAGTTCAAAAATGGATGTTATCGAACGTGTCGGCCGTTGTTCCAGTTATTTTGCAACTCTCATTCGGCGTCGGCCGGAATACGTGAAGTGGCTTTTGGACGACCGAAACCTCTACCGCAGATACCCTTTGACCGGCCTCTACCAGAATCTTCTGGAGAGGGCAAACGGGGCGGAAAGTGTCCGGCATCTGCTTGGAATATTCAGGGAGTTTAAGCAAATGCATTTCCTGCGCATTGGTGCCAGGGATCTGACAGGGCTTGCGGATCTGGCTGAAACCACTTCTCAGGTGAGCGATCTGGCGTGCGTTTCCCTCCAGGTGGGTTTGAAAACTCTCACCGACCGCCCTGAACTTTGGGGGCCTCAGGCTGAATTCTCAGAACTCTCCCGTGTCCTGGAGGACTTTCCCCTCACAGTGCTGGGGCTGGGCAAGCTTGGAGGACAGGAGCTCAACTACGTGTCCGATGTGGATCTCGTATTTCTTCACACTCCCCGCAAGGGCGCCCTGGCGGATCCCTGGGGTGAACCGATCCTTCTCAATCGCTTGTGCCAGCAGCTTTCAAGGCTGCTCAGTGATCGTGCAGAAGGAGACCGGGTCTTTGAAGTGGACCTCCGGCTTCGGCCTCAGGGAAAGGATGGGCCACTGGTGCCTTCCTCAGCCATGGCCGTCGAGCACTACCTGCTTCGGGGGCATCCCTGGGAGCGGCAAATGCTTCTGAAGGCCAGGCCGGTGGCTGGAAACCGCTCCCTGGGAACGGCATTTATCCAGGAAGTCAGGCCCTTTGTGTTCAGACGCTTTCTGGATTTTCAGGCATTGGACGAACTGAGGAACATGCGGGATCGAATCCTTGCGGAAGCGGTGAAGCGCACAACAGGGTGGAATGGGTTTGACGTCAAGCTCGGAATTGGCGGCATTCGTGAAATAGAGTTCCTGGTGCAGTCCCTTCAGTTGGTCTATGGTGGGCGGAATCCTGAACTCGATGAGCCCAACACATTGAAGTGCCTGGAAAAGCTGGTTTCCGTCGAGGTGCTTGAGCTGGAAGTGGCAAAAGAGTTGAAACAGGCCTATGTTTTTCTGCGCCGCGTTGAGCACTGGATACAGCTGGACCAGAATCGCCAGACACAGAAATTGCCTCAGACCCCGGAAGCCCTGGAACGCCTCATGGCAGCCCTGGGGTTTGAGGGAGAGAAAAATCTGTTTTTTGAAAAACTCAAAGATTGTTGCATGAAGGTGCACGAGCATTTCACGGGGCTTTTTCAGGCAACAAAAAAGGAAGAGCGTTTTTTTCAGGAGGACAAAACCACGGAATCGGGTTCCGTCGGGAGGGATCTGCTGCGATCGTTTTCCTCAGATATGCTTTCGCGCCTTGAAAAGCACCTGGAGACACTTCCTGCCGATGTGGGTGACACGGTGTTTTCCGTGCTGCAAAAGCACGCGGCCCTGAAAGACGTCACGCTCAGAGAAAAAATAATAGTGCGCCTTGATCGCTACTTCGGCCAGGTGGCCAGAAGACCGGGTCTCGCAAAGGTGTTCAAGTCCGGCAGCCCCTGGATTTTTGACCTTTGTGATGGCCTGGTCCGCAGTGAGCTTCTCGCGGAACTCCTGGGGCATCATCCGGGCCTCGTGGAAGGGGTTTCGACGGAAGAGGGGATTTTTCCTTCTGACGCTAAATGGAAATCCAGGAGCCAGCTTCTGGTGGAAAGGACCAGGGACCTGGAAGAGAGCATGGAGTGGCTTCGAAGGCTCAAGAATGAGCGCCTGCTGCAGCTTGCCCTGCAGGACCTCAAGGGGGCCCTGGACCACGAGGCTCTGGAACTCCAGCTCACTTCGCTGGCGGACTTCATCATTCAAAACACATATGAACGGATTTTGGCCCATGTGGAGCTGTCACCTTCCACGCCTCTCTCCGTCCTCGCCCTGGGCAAAATGGGCAGCCGTGAAATGGGTTATCTCTCTGACCTGGATCTGGCCTTCGTTTATGATCCCGAACCGGGGGAACTGGTGGACCAGATTCCCACAAAAATTGTGCGGTTTGTTCAGCGTTTCATGCGAATGCTCAGTGTGCCTCTCATCGAAGGTCCAGGATACGCGGTGGATGCGCGTTTGAGGCCTACAGGAAATTACGGGCCTCTCATCGTCACACGAAAAACCTGGGCGGACTATTATGAAAAGGAGGCGGATATATGGGAAATTCAGGCTTTGCTGAGGGTTCGCTGTGTGGCGGGAAATTCCCGGCTGAATCAATGGATTCAAGAGGAATCGAAAAAGATTTGCTACTCTTCCAGGGATTCCCGGGAAGTGTGGGGACGCATCTGTCATCTTCGTGGACGCATGCAGCGGGAGAGGGCTGATGAAAAGCCCAACGTGATGGATCTCAAGCTGGGGCCTGGAGGCCTGGCCGATTTTGAGTTTCTTGTTCAGGGAACTCAACTGACCGAGGGCTGGAAGGACCCTGAACTGAGAGAGTCGTCTGTGAGAAAGAGCCTGGAAAAGGTCCTTGATCGCACCTTCGGGGATGAAACGCTCACACGGGAGTTTTGCACGGTGCATGAGGCTTTGAGGGCCATGGAACACCGGTTGAGACTGCACACCAATGCGGCCGCCTCCAAGCTGACTCCTCATCATCTTGAAAACATGAGGCTTCTGGGACTATGGCCTGCGCCGGGAGTGAGCAGTTTACTGGAGAGCTGGGAAGATGTGATGAGAGTGAGACGCAGGGTTCGGCAGGTCTTCCATTCTTTCTGCCCTGAGCTTCAATGAAAAGTCAGGAGGGGTGCGTTCCCCATGGAACAATGACGAGCAGATTGTTTTTCATTGGCTCAGGCGCTTCCCCGCCCCGGTCAGTCATTCCCACAGGAAGCGCGAGCACGGCAGGCGCAGGTAAAAAAGCCCTTGAGTCTTTCAAAGTTTTTATGCGCCCCTGTCATTGATTTCCCCTTTGAGGTAAAGTGCCCGTCATTGGGGGAGAAGGGGGCGCATGAAGTTCCGGCGTCGAAGTGAAAGACCCGTTTTCACTGTTCGTCTCCTGTTGTATTTTGCGTCAAAGGTCCTCTGACGAAAGAGGTGAAAATGTGGTGAAGAGCGTTTTTTCTCTCTGTCGAGGTATGTATATTGCAAATCTTTTGTGAACAAGTTGCATGGTTTGACGATTGAGTTCTGGAGTCAGAACAGGATTCACCATTCTCCTTTGAGTGACCCCATGTCCACTGCGCCGGCGAAAAAGGAACTGCGTCAGAAGCGAGCCATACTCAAGGATGTGTTCATTGACAATCTTGGGCAGAGCCAAAGCAGGGCCCCCCTTGTCAGGAAACGAAAAGGGGGGGGAGCCTCAAGTTTGCTTTGGAACTCTGTTTTTTTTCCCGTGATGTTTTCCTTTTTTGCAATGTTGGTGCTTGTTTCCCAGATGAACAGCCGGGTCGCCGGAAATTTTGAGGATGACAAGGGCTTTTCCCTTTCGGGCGTGGTTTCCCAATGGGAAGGTGAAGGGTTCCCGCCCCCCTGGGAAGGGGAACCCTTGGCAGGCACAGGACTTTTGCGGGGAACAACGTTGAGCTCCCTCCGTTCCCTGCACTCACCCGCCGAAAGATTTTACGAAGCCATGCGTTTGCCTCAGGAGGCACCGCCGCCACCGGCCCGCCCCGTGCTGCGGACACATGCGGAAGCACCGGTTCAGGATGGACCGGACGGAATGGTCCCGAATCCTCATTCAAAGATTTTTTCCAGCGCCGACCTTGCTGCCCGGTTCATCAAAGGCCTGGGTTTAAATTTGCCTGACGAGGTGAGCTCCCATGACGAATCCGGCGTTTCCCTGCTGCATAATTTTGCGGGATTTGCCAACAACTCGGAAATTTCTCTGGCACGCCTTTTCGGATTGGGTGTAAAAACCATTGTGATCGATCCGGGACATGGCGGAAGAGATCCGGGGGCCATCGGTCCGGGAGGCCTTCTGGAAAAGGATGTCACTCTGCGCATTGCCCTGAAGTTGCGCGACAGGTTGCAAAAACACCCCGGTTATCGCATCCTCATGACCCGGGACAGTGACGAGTGGGTTTCACTGAAAGACCGTGTCCGGTTTGCCAATGAACATCAGGCGGATCTTTTCATTTCCATTCATGTGAACGCCCTGGAGCAGCAACACTTGAACATCATCGAGACCTATTATTTTGGTGCTCCCACCGATGCGCAGAGCCTTCGGCTGGCGGAGGCCGAAAACGAGGGTTCAGAGTATCTCATGGCGGAGTTCAAGGGCATGATCAAGAAAATCGGCGATCAGTTCAAGCAGCAGGAATCCAGAGTCCTTGCATTGTCCATTCAAAAGAGCCTCTACAGACACCTCAAGCGTCAGGATGAGAAAATCATCAACCGGGGCGTGAAGACAGCCCCCTTTGTGGTTCTGCTGGGGGCAGACATGCCCAGTGTGCTGGCAGAAATCGCCTGCATCAGCAATCCCGGAGAAGAAAAGAGGCTTGCGGAAAGTTCCTACTTGAATGAAGTCGCCTCTCATCTGGAGCATGGTATCGCCAATTATTTGAACGACCGCCTATCCCGGAGAATCTTAACTGACGGAGCGAAGCAAGATGGAAAACAAAGAGCAGATGGAAAAGGATGAAGTTCTGGCCCTTGGCATCGATTTGGGAACATCCCGGTCCGCCGTTTCCACGAACAAGGGAGTGCGCCACTGGGTGGAAAGTTACGTGGGCTGGCCAAAGGATTTTGTGGCGCAAAAGTTGCTCGGAAGGCGTGTCCTTTTCGGTGAAGACGCCCTCAAGCACCGTTTGTCACTGCATCTTTCCCGTCCTCTGGAAAGTGGCGTGATCAAGGACTTCGCGGGCAGGGATGGAGAGTCCGCAGTGGAATTGATAGGCCATCTGATCAGCCTCGCCAGTGCCGGGAAAGAGCAGAAGATTCATGCTGCCGTGGGAGTGCCGGCCCAGGCTCTGAAGGTCAACAAGGCGGCCATCAAGGAGGCCGTTTCCCGGTTTGCGGACAAGCTCATCGTTGTATCGGAGCCCTTTTCGGTGGCTTACGGAGTCGATGCCCTTGACAACGCGATGGTCATCGACATAGGTGCGGGAACAGTGGACTTTTGCATCATGCATGGCTCCATGCCCGGGGAGGACGATCAGAGAACACTCTTCAAGGGAGGCGACCATGTGGACAAGGTTCTCTACAACCTGCTCTCTGAAAAATATCCCGATGCTGATTTCACCATGAACATGGTGACACGCTATAAAGAAAAATTCAGTTTTGTGGGAGACATCCGCAGAAAAGCGGAGGTGTCCATACCCGTGGGCGGTAAAATGATGACCTACGACATTTCCAAAGAAATCAGGCGAGCCTGTGAAAGCATCATCGCTCCCATCGCGGAAACCGCCATAGACCTGATTGCCTCCTTCGATCCCGAATTCCAGGAGAAAGTGCGGAACAACATCATTCTGGCGGGTGGAGGCAGTCAAATAACTGGAATCGCTGAACACCTCTCCGCAACCCTCGCGGAGTGGGCCCCATGCAAGCTGGTGTGCGTGAAAGAGCCCCTTTTTGCGGGTGCAGACGGGGCCCTGGCTTTGGCTCAGGACATGCCCGAGGAATTCTGGGAAGCCATTTGAGCTGTGGAAGCTTTGCCCGAAAAGCGGATGTTTCACCAGGGGCGGACCTTTTCAGCGCACATTTTTTTCACCGGATTTTTTGCTTCCATGAGGAAAAAGCCGCCTCCTTCCCGCCGCTTCACCCCATGACTGCCGGGTTCTGTTTGGCTGGGAGTGATCTCCCGGCCAGACCTCATTCCTGTTGCCCCATCATCGCGTGAGTTTTTTCCGGGCCGGCCCAGGGATTTCTGGCGGCCGTTCAGGGAAGCCCCGCATACTTTTTGAGCCTTTGTTCCCCTCCCTCATCTCACTCCTTCCTTCTGAAATTTTCCCCGGGACACCCATGCGTGCGAGAAAAAAGCCTTTACTATAAAGTGTGGCTAATATAGTATTTTTTCGATTTTTGAAAAATCCCCCTTGGGCACCCGAAAAAACCATAAAAAAAGGTCATGTGGAGGAAATTGGATTTTGTAGGGTTGAATCCACCTTGTTAGCTCGGCTAATGGACTCGAGTGCCGTTTGAATGTGTTTGCCTTGCATGAGGAGTGAGTCATGAGGATTGGCGCAGAGTATGGTTCCATGAAGTCCCTGAGTTTTTACGGATTGCACGATGTGAAACAGTTTGCTGAGTATGTGGAGAAGCAGGTGAGTTCCATGGAACAGACGGGATGGTTTTCCACGGAGAACCGGATGAGAGGATGGATTGTGGAACTGCGAAAGAATTCTCAGGAAAAGGAGATCTCCTCATTTCCGGTTTGGAGAGGCAATTTGTGATCAGGGCCTTTCTCAATGCGGGACCTGCTCTGTTGTGGAACCCCCCCCTCTGAAAAATTCATGGCTTTTCCTGTGAAAGACCTTCCTTGGGCCTTTCACAGGGCGTCAGTCCATGGGGCATGAGGTCTCCATGGAAAAAAATCCCATGGAGCGGTCAGCTCCTCAAAGATTGGGCGGAACCTTTCCATTCCCACTCTCCGAAAGAGTGTTCTTTCAGTCGCGGCGCTGAGCGCGGATCCTTCATCAAAGCCATTGTCAGGCACCGGCGCTTTTGAAGGCTTCGCTCACCATGGCCTGAGCCTCCTCCTGAATTTTTTTCAGATGTGTTTCGCCCTTGAAGCTCTCCGTATATATTTTGTACACGTTTTCGGTCCCCGAAGGGCGGGCTGCGAACCACCCCTCGTCGGTGATCACCTTCAGTCCACCGATGCTTGCGCCGTTTCCGGGGGCATGCGTGAGCACTGCGGTGATCTTGTCACCTGCAAGGATGGTGGCTTTGATCATGTCCTTCGAGAGGTTTTTCAACACTTCCTTTTGCTTCAGCGTGGCGGGAGCATCCAGCCTTTCATAAATGGGCTCCCCGAAGTCGCGAACGATGTCTCTGTAGATTTCGCCGGGATCCTTGCCGGTTCTGGCGGTGATTTCCGCCGCCAGGAGGTCCAGAATGATTCCGTCCTTGTCTGTTGTCCAGACCGTTCCGTCTTTGCGCAAAAAGGATGCCCCGGCGCTCTCTTCTCCGGCAAATCCATAGGAGCCGTCCAGGAGGCCGCTCACAAACCATTTAAACCCCACGGGCACTTCGGACAGCTTTCTGCCCAAATGGC
>PXBG01000095.1 GCA_003566995.1 Syntrophobacteraceae bacterium | reverse complement strand
CGGGGGAAACTGCATTTTGAAGTGCGAAAAACTGGGCTGTGACAAGAAAGAGGGTTACCTCATCGACCTGGACGGCACCCTCCTGAGCGGAAACCACCTCATGCCTGGAGCGAATAAGCTCATAAGCCTTTTACAAGACCGTTTTGTGATCGCTTCCAACAACTCAACGGAAACGTCCTTCAGCCTCTCAAAAAAACTTCAGACACTGGGGCTCTGGGTTTCAGAACTGCAAATTCTCCTTGCCGGTCAATTCGCCGTCAAATGGCTGGCTGAAAACAGACGGAATCAGAGGATCATTTTGGCTGGCTCACCAATACTCCGGGAATTCGCCAGAGAGCAGAATCTTAACCTGGTTCACAAAAATCCTGATGTGGTGCTCCTGGCTCGCGACGTGGCATTCAGCTATGAGCGTCTCTCTCTCTTGGCCAACTGGATTCGCAATGGCTCGGAGTTTCTGGTGACCAACCCTGACCTGACCCATCCTGGAGTGGGGGGACGGGTAGTGGTTCCGGAGACAGGAGCGCTCATGCAGGCCGTTGTGGCTTGCTCAAGCGCCTTGCCAACCATCATCTTTGGAAAGCCTGAGAAACCCCTCCTGCAGGAGGGCTTGCGTCGGCTTGGTCGTCCCCCGCAAGCAGTGGCCATGATCGGCGATAACCCGCAAACTGATGGCATGGGAGCGCTGGCGCTGGGAATGAAATTCATTCAGGTCGGAGATGCCGACTCAAGCTGCGCAAAAAATCCTGAAGAGCTGGTCCATCGCTGCTTTAAAGGTACAGCCTGAAAATTCAAAAGTTCCTGAAGTTTCCCCCTCGATGGTTACCGGACACTTTCCGGACTGTTCTCTGGCACGATTCAAGCATATCCAAACCCACCTGAACCTGAATACGCTCAGCACCACTGTGCAACAGGGAGCAACTCTCCCATTTCGTGAGGAGCCACCTGAACTTGAATGGACACCGTGGATTCTGAAAAACCCTGCAGGGATCAGCTTTCAGGATTCAAACGACACCCCTGTCTGCTGCCGGCTTTGTCCGCGTCGCCCTCAAATCTTTCAGGTCCTTTGCAAGTCTTGCAGTTCGATGCGTATTCAATTAAATGACTGTCTTTGAGCATGAAGATGGCCGTCCCGTCTCATAGGAATCAACCTCCTGAACTCCAAAAAAGTTCGTCAAAAGTTCTTCCTTCATCAGCAGAGGATTGAGGCAGTGAACATTCATGCCGGTCGAAACAAAATGTCCACAGCACACCACTGGCTCAAAGCCGCCCTACGGATTCTTTGCATCATCACGCTTCTTGGAGCTTCGCCCGTCTCAGGCGAAACCATCTCAAAAGATGCAGAACCCATCCTTTCTGCCGCAGAAATCGATTATCCACCCTTTTCCATCATGGATGCTTCAGGACGGGCCACCGGATTTTCCGTGGAACTGCTCAGAAAAGCTCTCGGTGCCATGGGTCACCAGGTCACCTTCCGCACCGGCCACTGGTCGGAAGTCAAAAGTTCCCTGGAAAAGGGGCTCGTTCAGGTTCTGCCGCTGGTGGGCCGTACCCCTGAAAGGGAGCATCTTTTCGACTTCACCTTTCCCTACATGTCACTCCATGGTGCCATCGTGGTTCGCACAGACACCAAGGACATACAGGACCTGGCTGACCTCAAAGGCCGCCGGGTGGCCGTCATGAAAAATGACAACGCGGAAGAGTTTCTTCGGCGAAAGGATCACGGCATCCACCTCCACACAACCGATACATTTTCGGTCCCTGGGCAGAAGTGGTCGAAGCCCTGGAAAAAGGGGAAATCGACGTCATCCAAGGGATGTTCTATTCCCCCGATCGCGCCTCAAAATTCCATTTCACGCAACCTCACACCATGAATCACTATGTGACCGTGGTGCGCAAGGGCGAAGGCCCCCCTCCGTCGTCCGTGGACGAACTGGCACACAAACGCATTGTCCTTCAGCGTGGAGACGTCACACATGAAGTCCTGGGCCGGCTGGGACATGACAAGCAGATCACTTTCGTGGAAACTCAGGAAGACATGCTCAGGGAACTGGCAGAAGGAAAAGTGGAGTTGCGCGCCCTTCGGCCCGATGGCACCGTGCGCCATGGTCTCACCCGTGGCTATGCGGAACAGGGGGCCGACGGAAAGGTCATTTCTCTCTACGGAACCTATCAGGACATCACCGAATACAAGCTGGCACAGGAACGTATCCACCATCTCAACAATGTCCTGAGGGCCATTCGTGATGTGAATCAGCTGATTGTGCGCGAACGGAACCGGGACTCACTGATCCTGGAAGCCTGCCGGCTCCTGGTGGGCAATCGCGGCTACAGATCCTCCCTCATCATTTTGACAGACTCCGGCGACGCACTGCTGTCCTGGGCTCAGGCGGGTCTCTAGGGAGCCTCCGGACCTCTTGAAGAGATGCTCGAAAAGGGGCACCTTCCTCCCTGCTGCCCCCACGCAAAAGCCGCCCGTGAGGTCGTGTTCCTACAAGACCGCTCTGGTGTTTGCTCAACCTGTCCCGCGGGGGGCTTTTGCCCTGACACCTCTTCCCTGGCCGTGCGCATGAAACACGGAGACACAGCCTTCGGCTACCTTGTGGTGGCTCTGCAAAGGGGGCTGGGAGTGGATGTGGAGGAGCAGAAGCTCATGGAGGAAATGGCGGAAGACATCGCTTATGCCCTGCACAACATTGAAATGAGTGAGACACGTGAAAAAATCCAAAAGGAACACGATTCCCTGCAAAAGCAGGTGATCCAGTCACAACGACTGGAAGCGGTGGGCCGTCTCGCGGGCGGTGTGGCCCATGACTTCAACAACATGCTCGGTGTGATCATGGGCTATACGGAACTGGCCATGGACAACGTGGATTCTCAAAATCCCCTTCATTCAATTCTCAAGGAGATCCTCAGTGCCGCCCATCGTTCATCGGAAATCACCCGGCAGCTGCTGGCCTTTGCCCGTAAGCAAACCATCAGCCCCAAAGTGCTTGACCTCAATGAAACCGTGGAAAGCACACTCAAAATGCTGCGCCGCCTCATCGGCGAGGACATTGACCTTCAATGGATTCCGCGGGCCAGACTTTGGCCGGTGAAAATCGATCCTGCTCAGGTCGATCAAATGCTGGCCAATCTTTGCGTCAACGCCCGCGATGCCATCACCGGAGTGGGCCGGATCACCATTGAGACAGACAATGTGACGGTGGACAAAACCCTTCAAAGGGAACACCCGGAGTTCTCCCCTGGCGATTTCGTCCTGCTCTCCGTGACCGACAATGGATGCGGCATGGACAAGCAGACTCTGGACAACATCTTCGAGCCCTTTTTCACCACCAAGGAAGTGGGCAAGGGCACAGGACTGGGACTGGCCACCGTTTACGGCATTGTCCAGCAGAACGGAGGCTTCATCCATGTGTCCAGCGAGGAAGGGAAGGGAGCGACTTTCAGGGTTTACCTTCCGCGCCAGGAAAGGGAATGGAAATCTTCAGGATCTGAACTGGGCGCAGAGATCCCTCTGAGCCAGGGCGAAACGGTGTTGCTGGTGGAAGATGAACCAGCGATCCTGAACATGAGCAAAAAAATGCTGGAAAGATTGAACTACCGGGTTCTCACGGCCACCAAGCCTGACGGGGCCTTGCAACTGGCACATGAACACGGCCTCACCATCGACCTGCTCCTCACCGATGTGATCATGCCCCGCATGAACGGCCGGGAACTGGCCCAGCGTCTCCAAGCCTCCTGTCCCCAAATGAAAACCCTCTTCATGTCGGGCTACACGGCGGACATCATTGCCCGCCATGGTGTTTTGGAGGAAGGGGTGCATTTCATTCAAAAGCCTTTTCCTTTGAAAAATCTGGCGCACAAGATCCGTTCGGTGCTCAACGGGGAATGACATGCATGCCCCAAGTTTCCTTGCCTGGAGCCGGAAACCATCCCCGGCAGGAACGCCCCATTCATTGAACTCCATAACCGTTCATGGGTTTTGAACTCCACAAACAAAACCGCCACCGGTTGAAAGCAGATCATGAAAAATCGATCTTGTCCCTCTTGATGTAGACCATGCCCTGAAAGACCGCCAGGAGTTCGTCCTGTTCATTGGTGATCCGCACCGTGTAGGACGCAAGTTTTGGATTTCTCGAAACCTGCGTGGCTTCTGCAAAAAGGGTCCCGGCAAAAGCTGCTTTCAAATAAGAAATGTTCACATTTATGGCCACGGCTGCGTTCCCGTGAGAATTGGACGCCGCCGCAAAAGCCAGGTCCGCCAGGGAGAAAATGGCCGCACCGTGAACCATGTTCAAGCCATTGAGGTGGTGCTTCCTGATTTCCATCTTTGCCCTGGCAAAGCCCGGTGAAGCGTCCAGCAACTCAATCCCCACCCATTGGGCGAACCGGTCTTTTTCTTTGAAAAAATTTCTGATAGTGTCCATTTCGGCTGTTCCTTCTCGGGATGCATTCATACAAACATGATTAAAAAAAGTTGCGCATTTACCCTTTTGATTCCTATATTGGGGACATGAGAGAATTGTGAAATCGCAGGTTACCCGAAATTAGAATGCGCCTTTCGTCCACCCATTCCCTTTTTCACACGACACGCTGAAATTCCAATTTTTCCCGCACCCCGGGAATGACCTTGCAAATTCTCTTCACAACCGGTGAGAAGTTCAGGAAATTATCTACCTGAAACTTGAGCGTCAGAGGGAATGTGAATGATCCTTGATTTTCAGTCACTTTGCCACCATTTCCATTGACCCTTTTTTTGAGCATCACCAAGGAGGTGAACGCCATGTTGGGATGGATCGTAACATTTTTGGTCATCGCCATCATCGCAGGTTTGCTGGGATTCACGGGAATAGCCGGCGTTGCCAGTGAAATCGCCCAAATCCTGTTTTTCATTTTTCTCATCCTGCTGGTGATCAGTTTGCTGGTGAGAGCTCTCAAGGGCCGGCCGCCCCTTTGAGGATCGATCTTCTGTGACAGGGCTTGTTTTTGGAGCGTGATATCAGGCATGGAGCAGATGAAAACTTCAGATGATGATGCTTCACCCCTCTGGCAATTTGTTCCCCTGGCTCAATACACCAGGCCTCCAGAACCGGCAGCGGAAAGGATGCGCCGGGGCATTCGGGCTTTCTGGGACCGGTTGAAACGACCTTCAAACACGATGGATGAAGCCATTGACCACAAGTCCCTCCAAAAGATGCGGGAGAAAGATTCCGGAGGGTGGTTTTCAGGCTCTTCCGCACCTTCAACCCCATCGGCCTTTCACAAGGAGCCCATCTGATGCGCCATTCATTTGTTGCCAGGCGGGAAGACAGCCTTCTTCTGATCATCGACTTTCAGTCGGGCATGCTCAAAGCCATGCCCCACTGGGAAGAAACCGCCACGAGAGTGAATCAGCTCTCTCAAGCCGCCGGGGCCCTTGGCATTCCCGTTTTCTTGACGGAACAGTACCCCAAAGGACTGGGAAACACAACCCCTCAAGTTCTTGAAAAAATTCAAGAACCATCTATAATGCACAAGGAGCATTTCAGTGCGTGCCTGGAAGGGGATTTTTTTCCCCTCATACGCGGCCATGGCCGCAGCAAAATTGTGCTGGTGGGGATGGAAACCCACGTGTGCGTCCTTCAAACGGGCCTCGACCTGATTCAGGCAGGCCACCAGGTACACCTGGCGGCGGATGCGGTGACATCCAGGACGCGGGAGAACCGTGACATTGCCATCGAAATGTTCAGACAGGCAGGCGCGGTGATCACCTCGGCGGAAATCGTCATTTTTCAGTGGGCCCTGCGAGCGAACACGGATGAATTTCGCAGAATTCTGCCCATCGTCAAATGAGAATCCTTTTCAGAGTCGGTACCGTTGTGGCAAAGAAAACACACACAAGAGGAAACAGCAATGGATATTGCCTGGGTAAAGTGCCAGGATTGCGGATGGGTGGGAAGCAAAACCGAATTGGTCCGGGTCAATTTCACCATGGGGGACCCTCAACCCTGCTGTCCCTCATGCGGTGGAGACCGAATGGAAAATGAGCAGCCTTCGAACGCTATGAACTGATCATTCCCCGGGGTGATGGAAATGGAAGCCCGGAACGCAGGGGATGATCGATGAACAAGGATGAAAAGTCGTAAATGGCACTGCTGAGCATGAAAGACGTGAGCGTTTCCTACGGAGGGCCTCCCGTCCTGGATAAATTGAGTCTTCAGATTGAAAAAGGTGACCGCATCTGTCTCCTCGGTCGTAATGGCGCGGGAAAATCCACCTTGTTGAAAATGGTCCATGGCGAAGTTCCCCCGGATGAAGGGGAAATGGTGCGTCAACCGGGACTGAGGGTGGCTCACCTTCCCCAGGAAGTGCCGCGGGATCTGAGAGGCACCGTTTTCCAGGTGGTGTCCCGCAGCGCTTCAGGTCTTGCCAACGGACAGGTGCCCTCTTCAGAAGGGGAGGAAACACTGCACTGGCGCCGGGAACAGCAGGTGGAGCGGGTCATTTCCCGGATGGAACTGGATTCGGCGGCCACCTTTGAAACCCTCTCGGCGGGTCTCAAGCGCCGTGTGCTCCTTGCACACAGCCTGGCCACGGAGCCCGACATCCTCCTTCTGGACGAACCCACCAACCACCTGGACATTGAGGCCATCGGGTGGCTGGAAGATTTTCTCCTGCGCTACAACGGAACACTCATGTTCGTCACCCACGACCGCATGTTTCTGAGAAAGCTGTCCACACGCATCATGGAACTGGACCGCGGAGCCCTGGTGGACTGGCCCTGCGATTACGACACCTTCGTGCAGCGCCGGGAGGCGCTCCTGGATGCGGAATCCCAGGACTGGAAGCGACAGGACAAGAAGCTTGCCCAGGAAGAAGCGTGGATTCGCCAGGGCATCAAAGCCCGCCGAACCCGCAACGAAGGGCGCGTGAAAGCTCTGGGAAAATTGCGCGAAGAAAGGCGGCAGCGGCGCGAGCGCACGGGCAATGTGCGCCTGAGAATGCAGGAAAGCGAACGCTCGGGCAAGCTGGTGCTGGAAGCGCAGTCAGTGAGCTACAGCTACGGACAGGATCCCGTCATCGATGATTTTTCCACCATCGTGCTTCGCGGGGACAAGGTGGGCATCATGGGCCCCAATGGAGCGGGCAAAACCACCCTTCTGCGGCTCTTGGTGGGGGAACTGGAGCCGCAGAAGGGCCGTGTGCGCACTGGCACCCGACTTCAAGTGGCCTATTTCGACCAGCTCCGCGGGCAGCTGGAGGAAACGGGATCCGTACAGGACAACGTGGCCGGCGGCAACGACACCATTCTGTTCAACGGAAAACCCAGGCACATCATCGGCTATCTTCAGGACTTTCTCTTTTCCCCCGAGCGGGCCCGAAGCCCCGTGAGCATTCTTTCAGGAGGGGAGAGAAACAGGCTTTTGCTCGCACGCCTCTTCAGCAAACCCTCCAACGTCCTCATACTCGATGAACCCACCAACGACCTGGATGCGGAAACCCTGGAACTTTTGGAGGAGCTTCTCCTGGATTACCCGGGAACCGTTTTTGTGGTGAGCCACGACCGCACATTTCTCAACAATGTGGTGACCAGCACCCTGGTCCTGGAGGGCGGGGGCAAGGTGGGCGAATACGTGGGAGGCTACGACGACTGGCTTGAACAGACCCGGGCCAGGAGCACTTTCCGGGAACCCAGCGCGAAAGTGGAGCGGAAAAAACCCAAAACGGACCGGCCCCGAAGACTCACCTACAAAGAGCAGCGCGAACTGGAAGAGCTCCCCGAACGCATAGAAGCCCTTGAGGCGGAACAAAAGGCGCTCTATGACGCCATGGCCGATCCGGAACTCTACAAAAAGGACAGTGAGCAGATAGTCGGGGCCAAATCAAGGCTTGAAACCCTGGAGGTGGAGCTCCGGGAAACCTACGAGAGATGGGAAGCCCTGGAAGCGATGGCAAGCTGAAACACCGGACACTTCACTCATATGTCCCCATGCCCCTCAACAGATGGTCAATCATGTGGAACACCGTCTGAGACAAGGGAAATGCCTCCCGATCCCTGATCCAGATCTCGATGATTCCGGTGACAAAAGCGGCGATGCTGAGGGCGGCGTGGGCAGGATCCACATCTGCCCGCAAGCGCCCGCGAGACTTGAGCCGGGCGAACATGAGGGTCATCCTGTTCAGGATATCCTTTTGCTCTGTCCGCTGCCTCTCCATCACCGGCTCCAGCTCTTCCGTGTATTCCGTCCGGTGACGAACAATGTCCCAAAAGACCGCATAGCGGTCATTGATTTCAAAATGCTCCAGATACTTCATGATTTCCTGCTTGCAGTCCTCAAGGGATTCCACCAGGTCCAGCCTGAGATCTTCCGGCTGCACACCGGCAGAAGCGTGAATTTCCTTCCAGAGAGCCATGAACAGGTCCACTTTATCCCTGAAATGCCAGTAGACGGCACCTCTTGTGACTCCCGCCAATGATGCAATTTCGCTGAGGGTGGTGCGCGTGTAACCTCTGCTGGAAAACAGCTCAAAGGCCGCACCCAGTATGTTCTGCCGGGTCTTTTCAGCATCCTCCTTGGTTTTGCGAGCCATTCACTGCCCTTTTCTCTTGGTGCCGAGCCATTCGCTGAACCTTTGCAGCACCACGAAGAAAACGGGGACAAAAACCACCATGAGCACGATGGCGGAAAGCATCCCTCCAAAAACCGTTGTGCCCACAGACCGGCGGCTGGCAGCCCCGGCGCCCGTGGCGATGACCAGAGGAACGACACCCAGGACGAAGGTCAAAGCCGTCATGAGGATGGGCCGGAAACGCAGCCTGGCGGCTTCCAAAGCGGCTTCATTGATGGATTTTCCTGATTCCCGCAAAGTCCGGGCAAACTCCACAATGAGGATGGCGGCCTTGGAGGCGAGGCCTATGAGCAGCACCATGCCGATCTGGGTGTACATGTTCACGTCCAGGCCCGTCGCCCACAGAGCCAGAACGGTCCCCACCAGGGCAAGGGGAACAGCCAGGATGATGGCAAAGGAAAGGGACCAGCTCTCGTAAAGGGCGCAAAGCACCAGATAGACGAAAAGGAGGGCGAGAGCAAAAATTATGGTGGCCTGGCCAGCCGCAAGCCTTTCCTGGTAGGACATTCCCGTCCACTCGAAGCCCATGCCGGCGGGAAGCGTCTCTCGGGCCATTCCCTCCATGATGTTCATGGCATCGCCAGAGCTGAATCCAGGGGCGGCCATTCCGCTGACGGAGGCTGAAGGGTACATGTTGTAGCGGCGAATGATCTGGGCATCGAGAACTTCTTCCACATTCACTATGGTTCCCATTGGAACCATGGCGCCCTTTTCGTTGCGCACCTCCAAACGCCGCAAATCTTCCGCCTGCCGCCTGAAGGGCGCGTCTGCTTGAACATTGACCTGGTAGGTTCTTCCGAATTTATTGAAATCATTGACATAAAATGACCCAAGGTAGGCCTGGAGAGTCAGAAAAATGTCTGAGAGGGGAATGCCCAGCGATTTGGCCTGGACGCGGTTCACATCGGCAAAAAGCTGGGGCTCGTTGGCCCTCATGCTGGAAAACACGTTGGTCAACCCTCCCTGAGCATTGGCAGCCTGCACCATCTCCATGGTTATTTGCTGGAGTTGGTCCAGTCCCACGTCCTCCCGGTCCTGCAACTCCAACTGAAATCCACCCGCCTGACCCAGGCCGAGTATGGCCGGGGGGGCGAAAGGGATGACATTGGCTTCCTCGGTTGTGTGAGCCAACTGCCACAGACGCCCCATGATGCCCTCGAGGCTGAGGTGAGGCGCGGTCCGTTTGTCCCAGGGGTCGAGGATGATCCAGAAGGTGGCGGCGTTGGCTGACGTGGTGCCATTGAGCAGCGAGTAGCCTGAAACGGACACGTAACCGCTCAGCCCCTCCATACGACCCAGCTGTTCATTGATTTTGTCCACCACAGCGTCCGTGCGTGGCTTGGCAGCGCCATCGGGCAGCTGCACCGCCAGCATCACATACCCCTGATCCTCCTCGGGAAGAAAACCTGTGGGAAGAGCGGTGAAACCCCAGTAGGAAACGCCCGAAATGACCAGAAAAAGGGGAATCATGAGGAGCGCCCGGCGCACCATGCCACCCAGCACGAACCGGTAAAAGGTTTGTCCTTTGTCGAAAGCCCAGTTGAAACCTCGAAAAAGGGGGTTTCGCCGCTCGGGTGTGGGCCGCAGCACCAGGGCACAGAGGGCAGGGCTCAGGGTGAGGGCATTGATGGAACTGAACACCGTCGCCGTGGCGATGGTGAGGCCGAACTGGCGGAAAAGTTCACCGGTCACTCCACCCATGAACGCCGTCGGAAGAAAAACAGAGAGAAGGACCAGGGAGGTGGCCACGATGGGAGCCGTGACTTCACTCATGGCCCGAACGGTGGCGTCCCGGGCACCGAGGCCTGATTCGTCCATGTGCCGGGAGGCGTTTTCCGTCACGATGATGGCATCGTCCACCACAATCCCTATGACGAGAACAATGCCGAAAAGGGTGATCATGTTGAGGGTGAACCCCAAAAGACCCATGACGGCAAAAGTTCCGATGAGGCTCACGGGAATGGTGACGGCGGGAATGAGCGAAGCCCGCCAGTCCTGAAGGAAGATGAATATGGTGAAGATCACAAGAAGAGAAACGAGGAACAGGGTCAGAATCACTTCCTTGATGGCTTCATTCACGAACAAAGTGGTGTCGAAAGGGATGTTGTACTGCATCCCCTGGGGAAATGTGCCCGCCAGTTCGGCCATCTTGTCCTGAATTCTTTGGGAAACGTCCAGAGCATTGGCTCCGGGAAGCTGAAAAACGGCCATGGCCGCCGAAGGGGTGCCCTTGAACTTTGCGTTCACGTCGTAAGACTGGGCTCCCAGCTCCACGCGCGCCACGTCCTTGATGCGTATGAACCGACCTCCCGGCTCGGCTCTGACAATGATGTTCTCAAACTGGCTCACATCCTGCAAACGACCTTCCACATTGATCGTGTACTGAAACGATTGTTCTTCCGGGATGGGGGCCCTTCCAATTTGTCCTGCAGCCACCTGAACGTTTTGCTCCTGAATGGCATGGACCACGTCATTGACAGTCAATCCCCGTACCTTAAGTTTTTGGGGATCCAGCCAGATGCGCATGCTGTAGGTGCCCCCGAAAACCATGACATCGCCCACCCCTTCCAGGCGGGCCAGCTCGTCCTTAATGCGCAAGTCTGCATAATTGCTTAAAAAAAGAGCATCAAACTCTTCATTTTCAGAGGTCAGGGACACCATCATGACAATGTTGACGGACCGCTTCCGTACCTGAACCCCCACCCGGCGCACTTCTTCAGGGAGCTGAGCCTCCACGAGGGCCACCGCATTTTGCACCCGCACCGCAGCCATGTCCAGGTCCGTCCCCATTTCGAAGGTGACCGTCAACTGATACTGACCGTCGTTGGAAGAGGTGCTGGACATGTAAATCATGCCCTCCACACCGTTGACCTGATCCTCTATGGGCTGGGCCACCGTTTCCGCAAGCACCCGGGCACTCGCCCCGGGGTAAACGGTCGACACGGTGACGGTGGGGGGCAGAATGTCGGGATAGCGGGTGATGGGCAGATTCATGAAAGTGATCAGCCCCGCGATGACGATGATCATGGCGATGACCGCGGCAAAAATGGGGCGGTCAATGAAAAAACGGCTAAACATGTATGTTCACCTCACTGATCCCTTTGGGAGGGGCTGGAATTGGAAGCATTCTGATCCTCCGCTTCCCGGACCGTCACTTTGGAACCGGGCCTCGCCCGCTGAATTCCTGTGACGATCACTCGGTCTTCGGGTGAAATGCCCTCCCTGATCTCCCGCAAGCCGTTCACCTGAACCCCCACCTGCACGGGGCGATATTGAACGATGCTTTCTTCATCAACGGTGAGAAGAAATCGGCCCCGCTGATCACTCCCCAAGGCTGCATCGGGCACCAGGATGGCATCTTCCCTCACACCCAGGGGCACACGAATGCGCACGAAGAGCCCCGACAACAGTTCCCGCCCGGGATTGGGAAAAACACCCCGCACCTCGATGGTGCCCGTGGAAGGATCCAGTCGGTTGTCCACAAAGTCGATGCGCCCCTCAAAGGGATAGACGTCATCGCCAGCCAATCCCAATGCCAGGGGAGCCTGGCCGTCCCCGTTGGTGGGTCCTTCCGTTCCCGTTCGATGTGCCTGGTAATGGATGTAATCCCGTTCATTGATGTAAAAATAGGCGAAAATGGGATCGTCCTGCACGATGGTCGTGAGCAGTGTTTTACCATTGGATCCAACCAGGTTGCCCAAATCCACCAGGCTCCGCCCGATACGTCCCGAAGCGGGTGCATGAATTCTGGTATAGGACAGATCGATTTTCGCAGTTTCAACAGCGGCCCTGGCACCTTCAATGGCAGCCTCGGCCACTTCCAGGTCAGCCCTTCCCTGAATCACCTCCAGCTCACTGACCGCCCGGGCTCTGAAAGCACTTTCCTTCCGCTGAAGGGTCGCCTCCGCCTGCTGAAGCTGGGCACGCCGCTGCACAAGTTCTGCACGGGCTTCATCCAGCCGGGCCTGAAAGGGCTTGGAATCCAGGGTAAAAAGAAGGTCTCCCTCCTGGACCACTCCCCCTGGCGTGAAGTGAACACTCTCCAGAAATGCCTCCACGCGTGCCCTCACTTGCACCGACTCGTAAGCTTCCGTGGTTCCGGAGAACTCAGCATGTTCCGTCACGGACCGGATGACCGGTTTGTCCACGGTCACCTGGGGTGGAGGCGGGGGAGCATATTCATTTTGTCGCTGACAACCTGCCAGCCCCACCATCAGCGCCACGGCCGCAAAAATCCAGCATGCCTTTGTGACATTCCATTCCTGAGTTTTTTCTTTCATGTTCACTTCCTTCCAAATGCATGGATATGCCTGCGGAGTCCGCCTGTTGAAAAATTTTCAGGGTCAGCAGGTCTTGCAAGGTTCTTGTCTCACCGGGAGAGTGGGCCAGGTGCGCTATTCACCCCCCCGGGCCTGTTCCCTGTGCTCTCCTGCCTCTCTGCCTTCACCGGGGGCCCATCCTCCACCCAGCACCCGGTAGAGCGAGACCAGGTTGATGGCAACACTCCCGCGGCTCTGGGCCAACTGATTTTCCTGGTTGAAAAGGGATCGCTGGGCGTCCAGGACACTTTGAAAATCCCTGAGACCCTCCCTGTAGAGTTCCACGGCCAGGGACAGGGTTCGGCGACTTGCTTCAACGGAGCGTTCCAGGGCTTCCAGGCGTTTTTGTTCTTCCACATAGGCAAACATGGCATTGTCTACTTCACTCATAGCCCTCAGAATGGTCTGCTCGTACTGGTGAAGGGCCTGTTCCGTCTGGGCGTCCGCCACCCGTATGAGGCTTCGGATTCTCCCCCCATCAAAGATGCTCCAGCGCAATCTTGGTCCCAGGCTGTAAAACCGGCTTCCGGCAGTGAGGAAATCCCCCGCATCGATGGATTCGAGGCCCAGAGTCCCCAGCAAGGAAAAGGCGGGATAGAGGTCCGCCGTGGCCACCCCGATGCGGGCTGTCTGCGCGGCAAGCTGCCGTTCGGCGCGCCGGACGTCGGGGCGCTGCCGCAGAAGATCGGCGGGAAGGCCCACGGCAACGGCGGTATGGGGAAGGGGGATGTCTTCCTTTTCCATGAGTTCCTCGCGCAGGGAGCCGGGTGCTTTTCCAACCAGGAGGGCAATGTTGTTCATGGCCTGATTCAACTCGCTTCTCAAAGGAGGCACCTGAGCCTGGGAACTGGCCAGAACATCTTCGGCCTGCGCCACATCCAGGCCTGTGGCCAAACCATAGCGGAAACGGCTTTGAGTCAGTTCGAGCACCTCTTTCTGGGATTCGATGTTGCCCAGGGTTGAAGCCAGCCGCGCCTGAAGGGTTCGAACAGTGAGATAGTTGGTGGCGATTTCACCAAACAGGCTCACCAGGACATCTCCCCGGTCTTCCTCGCTGGCTTCGTAATCGGCCGCCGCCGCTTCCACAGAACGGCTGATGCGGCCGAAAAGATCTATTTCCCAGCCGGCATCCACTCCAGCCCTATAAAAGGTCAACGTTTCCCCTGCCCTCAATCCCACGTTTTCACTGGTTCGCTGCCGAATGACACTGCCGTCGGCATCCACTCCGGGGAAATACCCGCCGGCGGCAAAATCCAGCCGGGCTCGAGCCTCCCTGACCCTTGCCACCGCCGTTTTCAGGTCCAGATTTCCTTCGGCAGCCTCGTCCACGAGACGTGTGAGAAGAGGATCCTCGAAAACCGTCCACCACGTCCGGATCATTTCCTCCTCCACCGCGAAAGCGGGGTCGGGAACGGCGGGCCACTGAGAGGGGAATTTCGTTTCGGGCGGGACATAATTGGGACCCACTTTCATGCACCCGGTTGCGGCAAAAAGAATCCAAAGGGAGAGAAGAGCGGGAAGAAAGATAAAACTGCCGGCTTTCCTGCTCTTGGAGGCTGTGACGGTTCCTGCATACGCTTTTCTCATGGTGATCCTTTTTCCAGGCCGCAGAAAAAAACCCGATGGCATCGGCAAACATACAAGCTTGTATGTGAGGGCAATTAACATGCCCTTTCAGACGTTACAAGAAGATTTTTCACTCCTCCTCACCTCCTTTCTCATACCCTGCTCTCCACTCCCGCAATGAACTCTTGTCCGGGCCGTTATCATTCCTCATGAGATCTGTTTTTTTGATCCTGTCAAAGGGGGAGTTCTTCACCGGGGCAATGGGGGCGCAGTGCCCCAGGTCATCTCCACATGCAGGCCCTTTTTCCCTGTGGACAAACATTGAGCAAGTCGTTCTCACATCAGCGAGGGAATTCAAAATGATGATGAATGCGAAAAAGCCGGAAGAAATCCTGGAGGAACTGAAGGATTTTTATAAAAACCTGGAGGAAGCCATCAGCCCCCTTCAGGGCCTTCACAAAAGTCGCCTGAAATGCGGCCACGGGTGCATTCAGTGCTGCGTGGACGAAATCACTGTTTTTGAGGTGGAAGCGGAAAACATTCGAAGGAATCACCAAGACCTTCTGAAAAGAGGCCGGCCCCATGAACCGCAAGCCTGCGCTTTTCTGGACGATTGGGGAGGCTGCCGCATTTACGAAAGCCGTCCCTATGTGTGCCGCACACAGGGACTTCCCCTGCGCTGGATCGAAGAAACACCCCAGGGGCAGGTGGTGGAAATGAGGGACATCTGCCCTCTCAACGACACGATCCCGCCCATCGAAGATCTGGACGAAGACATGTGCTGGACCCTGGGCCCCTTCGAAGAACGACTGGCCACTCTGCAGGTGAAGCTGAAGGGATGGGATTCGGACCGCATCGCCCTGAGAGAGCTTTTTGAGTGACGGGTGCAGAAGTTTTCCTTCTCCCTCGTTCATCGCTCATTCTTTTTCCGGGGATTTTCTGGCTCCATCCGGGTCGTACTTGTCCAGATAGCCTCGTGGAGTGACCATCCACCCGTTCCACACATAAGTCCGGCTGTTGCCCACAAGGAGCACGGACTGCATGTCCACCTCTTCCATGGGAATCTCTTCCAGGGTTGTGAGACAATGAAACTGACCGTCCCTCATGGCCTTTCGAACTATTCCCACAGGGGTTTGGGGAGACTTGTGCCGCAGGAGAATGCTTCGGGCTTCATTCAGAAGATGGGGTCGCGCCTTGCTCCTGGGATTGTAGACAGCCAGCACGAAATCAGCCAGGGCGGCTGCTTCCAGGCGTTTTTCAATGAGAGCCCAGGGTGTGAGGTGATCGCTCAGGCTGACGGCCGCAAAGTCATGCATCAAAGGTGCTCCCAGGATGGAGGCGGCCGCATTGAAGGCGGCCACCCCGGGAATCACCTCCAGACAAAAATCCACTCCAGAGGAAAGGGGACCCGTGTCCTGGCGGGCCACAGTGAACTCCCGCTCCCGGCAAAGGTCCAGCACCAGGCCGGCCATGGCGTAGATTCCCGCATCGCCGCTTGAAACGAGAGCGACCCTGCGCCCCCGGGAAGCATGGTCGATGGCGTCTCTGCAGCGGTCCACCTCTTTGCGCATGCCGCTGGAGTGCACTTCCTTGCCCTCCAGCAAATCCTTTATGAGCTCCATGTAAAGGGTGTAGCCCATCACCACTTCCGAGCGCGCGAGAGCCTCCAGTGCCTCGGGAACCATGAAAGGTCGGGCGCCGGGACCAAGACTCACTACGGATAGGGAACCCGGGCGATGGCGAGAGTCACGTTGGCCGTTTTCTGTTTGGGAACGAGCAGGGTCTTGGTCTGTGAGCTCAAAAGAGCGGTCGCTTCGCATACGCTTTGCACTCCCACGTGCCTGGCCACCGTGTCCGAGGGAGTGGGCACGCTGACCGTCGCAAGGTCATTCGGAGAACAGAAATGGAGGGGCCTTTTGAGGCATTCCGCCACTTCCAGAAGCCCCCTTTCATCAGCTTTGATGTCGATGCTCGCCAGGTTTCGAATGGAGAACAGGGAAAGATTTTCCCGGTCAAAAACCGACTCCAGGAGCTCCAGCACTTCCCCCGCCGGTGTGCCGCGATTGCAGCCCAGACCCACCACGAGATTGCGGGGGCGCAGGGCCACACAGATCAGGTCTATGGGAGCGATCTTTTCCGAAACCCAAACGCCCACCGGATCGAAACTGGAGTCCACCAGAGATGCGCCGCCGGAATCATAGGTTGTCCGGCATGAATCGTGAGTGCAAAAGGCCTTTTCCATGTCACGCCGCCCACGAGGTTCCTCCCTGAGAAAAACGGCCCCTTCGAACCCCTCGAACTCTTCGGAAATGATTTCGTAAGGGTCAAAAATCCAAAAGGGCTGGTCTTCCAGTACGGATCGGGTGAAGCGGCTCAAGACATCGTGGTTTTCAATTTCCAGCTCCTTCTCCCGGGCGATGAGATCCAGAGCGGGACGTCCCTGAACGTCGGAGGCCGTGGTGATGACCGCGTGCCCTCCCGTCACGGAAGCCACCTCTCTTGCCAGGGCATTGGCGCCTCCCAGATGGCCGCTCACCAGACTGATGACGTAGTGGCCCCTTTCATCCAGAACCACCACGGCGGGATCCGTGGCCTTGTGAACGAGCAGGGGGGCCACATGCCGCACCACGATTCCCGTGGCCATCACGCACACCACCGCGTCATATTCTTTCCAGATTTCAGGAAGTACGGATCCCAAACGGTCAAACCCCACAGCCCCCATGGCCGTTGCGAACTTGTGCCGTTCGGGCACATGGCACACGGCCCCGGGAAGCTTCTCGCGAATGCTGAAAGCCAGGTTCACCCCATGACGCGTGATGGCCAGGACAGCCACTTTCATGTCACCAATGTTCATGTCCTCTCCCATGGATCATAAGAGTCACCCTTCAAATCAACCCTCTTCAGGAAAGCTTCCACTGCCTTTCCCTCTGAAACCATGATGAAAAGAAGGGTCGTACAACATGGATTTCCGGGAAAGGCCCTCCTTTCTCGCCTTGAAAACGTCCCCCACCATGATGAGAGCCTGGCGTCGAATTCCCGCCTCACGCACTCTGGCAGCGATGGTTTCCAGGGTTCCCTCCACAAGCTTCTGGTCGGGCCAGCCCACACGGTAGGCCACGCAGACGGGTGTGCTCAAAGGGTACTGACAGGAAAGCTCCAGGACCACTTTTTCCATCTGCTGCACACTGAGATAAATGACCAGGGTCGCTCCATGGGCAGCAAGGGCTGAAAGGGCTTCTTTTTCGGGAACGGGGGTTTTGCCCGCCATGCGGGTCAGAATGACCGTTTGGGACACTCCCGGCAAAGTGAGTTCCTGCCTGAGGGCTGCCGCCGCCGCAAAGGCTGCGGAAACTCCGGGCACCACCTCGCAGGGAATCCCCTCCTTTTCGAGGAGTTCCATCTGCTCCTGAATGGCGCCATAAAGGCTGGGATCGCCCGTGTGAAGTCGCACCACTTTTTTTCCGGCCCGATAGCCATCCCGCAGGAGCGCATGGGTTTCCTCGAGATTCAAAGGGGCGCTGTCATGGATTCCGGCGTGGGGCAAACAGTCGTTCAAGAGGGTTTCGGGCACCAGGGATCCCGTATAAACCACGCGATCCGCCTCCATGAGAAGGCGCTTTCCCTTCACCGTGATGAGTTCGGGATCGCCCGGCCCCGCGCCCACAAACCATATGGGATGGGTCATATCAAAGTCCTTTTCCTTCCTTCACTCCCAAATCGCTGAAAAAGATGAATGTCTCAGACCACTTCCAGCAACAGGCAAGGGTCTGTTCCGGGCGCGGTGATGCGCACCGGTCATGGCTCATTCCCAGGGGCCTCTGCCGTTGCCTGGAAGGGTTTGAACACAACCATGACAAAAACGGGATTGAGGGCTTCAAGGCGCAGCCCTTTTCCGATGGGCGCCCCCCGGTTCACCTGAATCTGGCTCACCTCCACGGTGAACCCCCGTTCGCGCCAGAAAGACCTGGCACGCTCCAGGTTTTCAAGACTCACCATGGTCTGCACCACGCGCCCTTGGAGCTTCAGCCGCTGGGCCACTCCCTGAAGGATGGGCCTCAGGTGTCCCCCGCTTCCCCCGATGAAAACACGGTCTGGATCGGGAAGGTCTGCAAAAACTTCGGGAGCGGCTCCACGTAGAGCCTTCACTCCGAAGCACTCAAAACGGCGCAAATTCTCCCCGATGTCCTCAAACCTCTGAGGGTGGCGCTCCAGGGCAAAGATTTTCGCCGATGGCACCATCCTCGCCGCTTCCATGGACACGGAGCCGCTGCCGGCGCCCACGTCCCAGAGCACCTGTCCTGGCTGCAGTTGAAGATGAGCCAGGGAAATCACGCGGACCTCCATCTTGGTGATGAGCCCCGCCTCATGCTGAAAAGCCTCTTCGGGAAGGCCCAGGGGGGGCACCTGTGGCTTTTCTCTGGCCATGGGAAAAAGAGCCACCATGTTGAGCGGTGAAAACTCCGCTGCCGCAGCCTGGGGAAGGGAAAAGCGGCCCACTCTTTCCGTGGGCAAACCCAGGTCCTCCCCCACAGCCATCTCCCAGTGCACGCATCCAGCCTTGATCATTTCCCGGGCCATCCAGCCGGGTGAGCGCAAAGGATCCGTGAAAAAGGCCACGGGTTTGGAACGAGAGGAGAGGAGGGAAAGCCAGTTACCGGGATCCGCTGAAGCATCACGGCCATGGAAGCTGTGGACGGACACACCCTCCCAGGATTCCTTGAGGCGGGAAAAAAAGACCTGCAGACTGGTGACGTTGGGGAGGACCAAAACCCTCTCTTTTCCCAGCCGGCCCGTCAACTGCCGCCCTATGCCAAAGAAGAAAGGATCCCCCGAAGCAAGTACCGCCGTTCTCTTTCGGCCGGAAACCTCAAGGATTCGATCGAGGGAGGACTGAAGAGGACCTTTGAGAGGAATCCGATCGCCACTGTGTTCGGGAAAATTCTCCAGATGGCGCGCCCCTCCCGCAAGAACCTCCGCTTTCAGGATCCACTGCCGCGCTTCCACACCAAGATCTTCGGGTCCCATTCCCATCCCCACGACCACCACCAGGGGAGGCTTCCAGTCTGCGGGCGTTGCCTTCATGCCCATGCGGCCACCCCTCCCGTATCCGCCATGAGCAGACCATGATAGTCGAAAACGAGAACCCGTACGTCCACACCGCTTCCCGCAAAATGTTGGGAGCGATCCCGCGCTTTTCGAGCCACCTCCTCCACCACATCCAGAGCAGATCGTTCCTGAAGCAGTTCCAAGGCATGGCGAGCCGTGTTGCACCGGGCAATGTTCCCGGAAAAGTTTTCCCCATAGCCTTTTTCCAGCGCCAGGCGGGAAAGGGGCTTCAGGTCCAGGGCCACGCGATGGGCGTGAGTGTAGGGATGTCCCTGGGCCATTTTGACCGCTTTGCCGAAAAAGACGCTGTGCACGATGCCACGAAAACCCAGCCTTACGGATTCCTTTACGCCAAAGGAAAAAAAATCGGCGATTTCCACAAAACATTCCTCAGGCAGATGAGCCAGAAGTTCCCGGGCAAACCTCTCGCTTTTGCCCCCTGTGCTGAGCACCACCGTGTCACCGCCTGCGGCCACGGCCACGGAAAGACCCGCTTCGATGGTTTCCTCGTAAGCCTTGTGTGAGAAGGGCTTGACAAGCCCCGTGGTGCCCAGGATGGAGATGCCTCCCACCACGCCGAGGCGTGGATTGAGAGTGTGGCGGGCCATCTCTTCACCCCTGGGAACCCGGATTTCCACACTGACTCTCAGGCAATACCCTTCGGGCAGAAACCCATTGGATGGAAAGGGCATGAAAACGGAAGACCTGTCCAAAGTTTCCAGTTGCAGACAGTCTTCCTTTTCCGCACTCCATGGAAAACTCCACCGGAGAAGCTCTTCATACAGGTTTTCAGCCATCATGAGCCTTGGCACCGGGTTGATGGCGGGTTCACCCGGCTGCACGGGCAGGCCGGGTTTGGTCACGTGCCCAACCCCCGCTCCCCCTCGAAGGATGACTCCCGACGATGCCCGGGACTCAAACTCCTCTTCCCTCCGGCACAGTGGTGCCTGATTCATTTCCCAATGAAGATCATGCAAGCAGGTCAGGTCCACTGCTGCTGAGATTTCCCCCTTGTGGGTGACATCGGGATCATCTCCCCCGTCCTTGATGACCACAGCCACGGCGCTCCGCCCTTCCCGGTGCACACGATCAATGGGAATGGGCAGAAAATAGCCCGCCGGAAGCCTCACAGACACATGGCGGCTTTCCGCCCCCGTCAGCAGGAACCTGAGGGCGGCCTGAGCCGCGGCCGTCGCTGCCGTTCCCGTGCTGAAACCCTTTCGCAGCTTTTTGCGAGAGCTCTTTTTTTTGTCAGAACCATCGGCCATGAAGCGATGCCCTACAGTTTTTTAAACGTTTGGTTTTTTCCCCACCGGGAACCTCTGCGGATAATGCTCCCGGGATATTTTTTTCCCAGCCCCCCTCAAAGGAGGTGGCCGCGGGAAAAAGAGGGGCTGCGTCACAATAATCGCATTCCCCTTCCGCAGCACGGAGGGTGCCCTCGGGAATGGAACTGCGCCCGGAGGCACTGAGAGGCTGCTGACGCCCCTGGAAAAACACCTTTTCACCGGTCAGGTGAATGCACAGGGGCGGCAGACCTTTGTCCGGCCGCCGATACATTTGGTGCTTGAGGGAATTTTCCTGGAATCAGGCGTCAAGGCCTCTTTTTTTGACAATCATGAGGGACAGGTAGTGAGGCCGTTCCATGTGCTCCAGCTTTTGAAAGTCCGTTTCCACCACTTCCCCGTTCTGTCCGCAGCGGCTCACAAAGCAACAGCCGCTTTCCAGCCCTGCACCCTTGATTTCAGCCAGGATATCGTTGAAGTGCTTGTAGGTTTTCATGAGAACCAGGTTGTCCGAGGCGTGAACAGCCTCCCGGAACCGCTCACCCCCTTTGGCACCAGAGATGATGGTGATGGTTTCCTCCCCTTCTCCCAGGGGAACGTTGGCGGAGGCTGCAGCGGCCTGATACGAGGTGATGCCGGGAACGACGGTCACGGGAGCCTGGGGAAGCCGCTGGCGGATCTTGCGCATGATGTAGATGAATGTGCTGAAGGTGAGGGGATCCCCCAAAGTGAGAAATGCGGCGTCCTTACCCTCCTGAAGGGTATCGGCGACCTTTTGGCAATTGTTATGCCAGGCATTTTCCAGGTCCTCGGGATCGAAGGTCATGGGAAAGTACAACTTGTCCACAGGCGTGCCAGCGGGAAGGTGTTCCTTGACGATCTCAAAAGCAACGCTGTAGTCGTTCTTGCTTGAAGCTGCGGTGAAAACATGATGCACTTCCCTGAGTATTCTGATGGCTTTCACCGTGAGCAGTTCGGGGTCTCCCGGCCCCACACCAATGCCATACAATGTGCCCAGCATAATCCCCTTCCTCTCTATTGTCGCTCTTGATTCGCCAGCTCAAAAAGCGCATGCAATATAGCCACAGCAATGGCACTTCCCCCTTTTCGCCCCAAAACAGTGATGCTCGGCTGCAGGTCCATGCTCCACAACTGGTCCTTGGACTCCTCTGCCTGCACAAAACCCACGGGCACTCCCACCACCAGGGCAGGCCTCAAGCCCTCATCCCGGATCATGCGGCAGACCTCTGCAAGGGCCGTGGGCGCATTCCCGATGGCGATGAGGGAACCGTCGAGCTGTTTGGAGCAATGTCTGAAAGCTGCCACGGATCGTGTTGTGCCCTGCTCTTCCGCCCATTTCTGGCTTTCGGGCCTGGAAACGGGGGTCACAACTTCATTGCCGAACCAGTTCAACCGCCAGGGCGACAGCCCCACCTGAACCATTCTCGTGTCCGCGAAAATGGGGCGTCCTGCCCGAAGGGCGACGCACCCTTCCCTGATGGCCCGGGGATGAATCCGCATCCAACGGGTGAAATCAAAATCTCCCGTCGTGTGAATGACACGGCGCACAATGGGCCACTGATCCCGGGGAAATCCATGATCTCCCACCTCCGAATCGATGATGCGAAAACTTTCCCTCTCAATATCCTGTCCAGCGCCCACCAGGCCAGGACGGTTCAGTCCCTGATCGTTCACAACATGCGGGGCCATTTCAGTTCGCCTCTTCTCTTGAGGAATGCACTTTGAAAACATGTCTGTCCGGAGGAGCAAAAAAAAGTCCCCGAGTCCTCACATTTTCTGGAGAGGCACCCGAGGACCGCACCCCGATCCAATTGACCATTGACATCGACCGGCAAATCAAATGGAAATCCTCGTTTCCCGTCCAACGGCAAGGCCATGGATTGCTGGAAACTTCCATCATGAACCAACGTCCACCCCTCTTCGGTGGCCGCACGAGCGGGAACTTTTGCCATAGCCCTTTTGCTGAATGGGCCATTAATCCCGATTCATCCTTACCCCATATGTATTTTGAGGTCAATGGAAATGGGGCCGTTGGGCCTCGTCGAAAGTGCCCGCACGAGCTTGAAACAACCCATGAATCGTGCGAATAAATGCTTTGACCAGGCGAAGTCGTTGTGGTTAGATTCCCGGGTCTGCTAACGTCAAAAAGCTTGCTCATGACAAGATGTCAAGAGAAGGAGTGTGAAATGGCCCGTCTGAAGCGCTGGCTGCTGATCCTTGGGGCCGGCTTTGTTTTCATAAATCTTGTCGTCATCATTCTGGCGCTGCTCGTGGCAGACTTCCTGGTCGACTTCTGGTGGTACGATTCACTGGGCTACCTGTTTTATTTCATCCAGCGCCTGCTCTACAAATATGTTGTCCTAATATCGGTGACTTTTGCCTTTTTCCTGTTTTTCTTTCTCAATTTTTGGGTCGCTTCCCGCTACGTGGGAACATACGAACAGGAGCCTGACGATTACGAAGACTTGATTGCCGGCGAATCTTCGGAACTCAAGGAGAAGGCCCGAAAAACCTACAAAGATCTCGTGAGAATGTTTCTCACGGGTTCCCTCTGGGTCTACACCCCCTTTTCCCTCATTCTGGCAGTCATCATTGCATGGCCCCTTTTCGAGCAGTGGGAGATGTTCCTCCTCTATCTCTTCGCCCCCTCCACGGGAGTTGCCGAGAGCACGTTCGGTAAAGACATCAGCTATTTTCTGTTCTCATACCCCATTTACACTCTCGTGGTGCGTCGTCTTCTGCTGGCGTTTCTCATCCTCTTCGCCGCACTGGCCGTCCTTTACCTGGTGGAAAGAAGGATTCTGGCCAGCAGGGAGCAAAAGCTCGCCCGGGGTGCAAGGTGGCATCTGAGCGCCCTCATACTCGTGGCCTTCTTCATAGAAATCTGGCATTTCATTCTGCAGGCCCATGGCCTCGTCTACAGCACAACGCACCAGCCCCTTTTCTTCGGAGCGGGCTTCACGGAGATGAACGTTGTTCTGCCCCTCATCTGGCTATCCCTGCTTTTTCTCATGGGCATAGCCTTTTCCCTGCTCACCTACATCAACGCCCGCAAGGGACTGAAGTTCCTGATCAGTTTCACCGTTCTATTTCTGGTGGCCTTCGGATTGCGCCACTCCACCCTTCTTCCCAAGCTTGTCCAGGAGTATATTGTCAAACCCAACGAAATTCACAGGGAGCGCCCCTACATCGAGAGAAACATCGAGGCGACCCTGGCCTCCTTCAATCTGGACAATGTGGAAACCCGGGAGTTTTCCCCGTCTCTTCTCATGCCCGACATCGAGGCGCCGCGCATCAAGGCGGAACTGCGAAACATACCCGTCTGGGACGGGGAACTTCTGGAGGATGTGTTTCAGCAACTGCAGCAGCTGCGAACCTACTACCAGTTTTCCCCCGTGGACGTGGCCCGCTATTACGTGAACAACGTTTACCAGCAGGTCTTTCTTTCAGCCCGTGAACTTGACCACGCCATGCTTCCTCCCGGGGCGCGCAACTGGATCAACGAACACCTTTCCTACACCCATGGCTACGGAACCGTCATGGTGCCCGCAAGCCAGGGGGGAGATGAACCCATGACCTGGTTCATCCGCGGCATTCCTCCCGAGTCGGACTTTGGCCTACAGATCAACCAGCCTGCCATCTACTACGGCCTCGGGAAATACCATTACGCCATCGCTCCCAACGACACGGGGGAAATGCACTTTCCAAAGGGCGCCACCAATGTGATCTACCACTATACGGGCACGGGGGGCGTTCCCGTTTCCTCACTTTTCAAGAAACTCATTTTCGCCTATTATTTCGGACACAGGGATGTCTTCTTCACCACCAAAACCAATCCCGACAGCCGGATTCTTTTCCGCCAGAACATTCTGGAACGAATCGGCAACATCGCCCACTTCCTCACCCTGGATCGCGACCCCTACCTGGTGGTGACCGACGACAGGCTCTACTGGATCCAGGACGCCTACACCACCTCCAAGATGTATCCCTACGCAATGCCCTACCACACGGGACAGAAGTGGGTGAACTACATTCGCAACTCAGTGAAAATCGTGGTGGATGCTTACGACGGTAACGTGGATTTTTATATTTTCGAACCGGACGATCCCATCATCACGGCCTACAGCCGAATATATCCCAGCCTGTTCAAAAGGATGGCCGACATGCCGCCGGAACTCCTCACACAGGTCCGCTACCCCATGGATATTTTCACCTTGCAGATGAACGTCTATTCCAAGTACCAGCAGAGAGATCCGGAAGTTTTTTACCAGCAGGAAGACAAGTGGCAATTTCCCAAAGTATACAGAGGTGAAGACCAGGTCAAAATAACGCCCTATTATCTGACGCTCAATCTCGTCTCTCCTCCCCGGTTCGATTTTCTGCTCCTTTGCCCCATGAGCCCCAAGGGAAGGGACAACCTGAGAGCCATTGCCATTGCGGGGTGTGATCCGCCCTTTTATGGCCAGATCATCATTTACGACCTTCCCAAAGGGGAACTGATCCATGGCCCGTCGCAGATCAATGCCCTCATCGACCAGGACACCACCATCGCCCAGCAGTTCACTCTCTGGGATCAGATAGGATCGGAAGTGTCCCGGGGCAAAATGATCATTTTGCCCGTGGGCGACGTCGTCTTGTACATTCAGCCCGTTTACCTCAAAGCTGCCGGCCAGCTGAAAATTCCCGAGCTGAAACGGCTCATCATGAGCCAGGGACAGGTTGTGGTGATGGAAAGGTCTTTGGAGGAGGCATACGTGGCACTTCAGGAGCGAACGGATGCGGAGATGGAGCGCATCAGGACGCGCTTCGGGCCCATCATCGAAGGGCCGCCGGTTCCAGGCCCAACCCGCTTTGATCCCTTGCTCGACGTGCCGCGCATCCTGCCGGATCCCATGCCGCCAGTGATGGACGAACCGCCATTCCCGGTGGAACCCATTCCTGACCCTGAGGAAGTGGAACCGGCGGAAGTGGGAGAACCCGTTGAAGAAGTGCCGTGAGAATTGGGAACATTTTGGAAGCGGGAGACAAGCTCTCCCGCAGATTCAAGGAAGAAACTCCAAGGGGGCAGGTAAAACCTTCACGGCCGGAAGCTGTTCGTGAAGGGAACTCTCACTGCTGCGGGGGGTGCTCGGTTTTGTCCTTTTTTTCTGTTTTCATGTCTCGTTCATCTTCGGATGTGCCCATTTTATCCACGACTTTTTCGAAGTAGTCCCCGCCCTCCTGAAGAAGGGGCGACATTGTGCGGGTCATGCCGAGCTTCATGACGAGGTAATTGAGTTTCTGCATTTGACGGTATTTTTCCTGAGTGTCCTGAATGCCTGCCAAAAGCTGGCGCGTGGACTGAATGTCCTTCCTGAGCTGAACCTCCGGCGGCAGACAGTTCGCATTTTTCAGAATCTTGTAGGCCATTCGAATATCGGCGGGCAGGTGACTGTCATCTTCCAGGTCCAAAGGTTTGCCCTTGCCTTCGAGATCATCAAATTCACCCCGATTCATGGCTTCGCGAATTTTTTCATCGGCTATTTTGTCGAATATGGTGAAAATGTTTCCCATGCCATTCCTTCTCATTCCAATAAAACGCAACTTCCCCGAGCTTGACTGTTCACCCTTGAAACAACACCGCTTACATGGTCGATGCAAAACATTTTCTGCAAATTCCGGCAAGACGGTGGTCTGCAACTGACCTGGAATTTATGTGGTGCACTTTTCTTCTTGCACTCCTTGCAACTGTCAGGCATGCAGTCCCAAATCCCCGCGAAAGGAAGGGGCATCACCCATGAGCACCAAAGAACACGAAACGTTTTCCCCTGCAAAAATCCTCATTCTGGGTGCGGGCCACTTTGGGCGCCTGGCTGCCGGAAGGCTCACCAAATGTTTTCCCCATGCGGACTTCACCGTGGTGGACACGAGGGAAGACCGCCTGAACAAAGTGAGAGAGGAACTGGGGCTGAAGTGTTTTCAGGAAGACTCCATCGCTCACCTGCTGGCAGAACGCCTCTCCGCCGAGTCATGGATTGTGCCCGCAGTGCCCGTGCACGTGGCTTACCAGTGGCTGGTCAGTCATCTGGGAGAAAAAAGGATGGTGAACAGGGTTCCCGTGCCCCCTGCTGTTGACCAGCAGGTCCCCAATCCCATGCGAATGCCTTCGGGTACCCTATACACCAGCTATGCCACCTGGATCTGTCCCGACGCCTGCAACGAACCCGCAGACATCTGCAGTCACACGCGCAAGCCCCGTCAGGGCAACCTTTTCGATCATCTCGCCGCCATCAAGGTGGCGGATGTCCAGGTTGCGGTGGTGAGAAGCCATCAATTGGCCCCCGGCGTGGGAGGATACCCCTTCCAGGCACTGAAAAATCTTCTGAAGCAAACAGCTCAGTCCCCGGGATGCTACATCATTGCCACCGCATGCCGTTGTCACGGCGTGGTGGACTGCCTGAGCTGGAAGTGAGAGATCTGAGGGCCCGCGCCCTCTTTTTGAAAAAGACCGTCCACCTGCCTTTCAGCCGCTCTTGCTTTCCAGTGCATGGAGCAATTGGTTGATCTTCTCACCCTGACGCAACTCTTCCAGCCATTCCCTGGGAATTTTGTCCATCCCCAGGTGAGCGCCCAGAACCATGCCCGTCACAAGCCCGCGGGCCGCCGAGTCTCCCCCCGCCATCACATTTTCTATGAGACCCTCCCTCAAGTCATTTTCATAGCGGGCAATGAGCTGCACGGAAGAGGGAAATGCGGAATCGCTGGCACAGTTCTGGCCCAAATCCAATATGACCTGTCGGGACTCCTGTGTTGCCAGCCCCAGACCTTCATCCACCTGTTCCGCCAGGGATGTGGAGGCGAAAAACCTGTCCGCCACGTGCTTCATGACTTCCACGGGACCATTCCCCTGAAGCACCCCGTGGGCCACCCGTGCAAAGAATTCGGCGATGTCAACCACCTGGGGGGTGTTGTGAGTCATGGCCGTCTGGGCCCTGGCGCTTTTCACCAGTGTTTCCGGGTCCTTTTCGTAGAAAAAGACGAGGGGCGCGATCCTCGCCGCTCCCCCCAGTTCCGTGGATGGAGAGCCCGAATCACCGGGACTTTTTCCCGAAGCAAAGTTTTCAAGGGTCATCTTTGTGGCCTTGTCCAGGTACCCTCCATATTGTCCCATGCTCTTCTTCCATTTCTGTGCAAAGGCCTCAAGGGAAAACCCCCCGGACTCCGCAAGGGACTCCAGAAGAAGCAGCGCCTGATCTCCATAATGGGTGAAATCCCCGAGCTCCCTGGAGGAATGGAAGGATAGACCGAGGGGCCTCAGGAACCGCTCCACGCGGCCGAACTTCCCTTGGATCATCTCCGTGTCATAAATCCAGTGAACACCCAGTGCGAGAGCATCCCCCGCAAAGGACCCCATGACCATTGCTCCGGCTTTGCTTTTCATCAATCTCAAACCCTTCCTGAGCCACGCTCATTGGCAAGTGCCACCAACAAAATGCCTAATAATAGCTGGAACCGTCCCAGCAGTGAGTGCACAGCCGCTCTTTGGGAAGCCCGATGGACGCCACCAGGTCCTGGAGCCGCTGGTATTTCAGGGAGGTGAGCCTCAAACGGTTCCGGACCTCCTCGATCATGGCTCCATTGCTCTCAGACCCCGCATGAGCATAGGGATTCAGGTTCACTCGTCCTTCCCCTTCCAGATCCCGAATGACTTTACGCCCGATGAGATCCAGGGTGGACCTTGAAGCAGAGAAGTTCAGAAATTCGCAGGGATAGAGCAAAGGAGGGCAAGCGGCACGCATGTGGACTTCCTTCACCCCGTAATCGAAAAGAATCTGGATGTTGTCCTTGAGCTGAGTGCCCCGAACAATGGAATCCTCACAGAAAAGGAGCCTTTTGCCCTCGATGAGCTGGCGCACGGGAATGAGCTTCATCCTGGCCACAAGCTCCCGTAGCTTCTGGCTTTGGGGCATGAAGCTCCGGGGCCAGGTGGGAGTGTACTTCACAAAAGGCCGGCGGTAAGGAATCTTCCTGGCGTTGGCATAACCTATGGCATGGCCGATTCCCGAATCGGGAATGCCCGCCACGTGGTCCACGGAAACCTGGTCGCGGCGGGCCAGGGCTTCACCACAGGCATTGCGGACGCATTCCACGTTGATCCCTTCATATTCGGAAGCGGGAAAGCCATAATAGACCCATAGAAAGGCACAGACCTGCATCTTCGGCCCTGGCTTCCAACGCTGCTCCCACCCCTCCGCATCCATGAACACCACTTCACCGGGGCCCAGAAATTTCTCTGTTTCGTACCCCAGGTTGGGAAAGGCACAGGATTCGGAGCTGACAGCCAGTGCCCCTTCCCGGCGGCCAATAACGAGCGGAGTCCTTCCCAGCCGGTCCCGGGCCGCATAAATTCCTTCCCTTGTGAGCACCAGCATGGAGCAGGAACCTTCAATGGCATTTTGAGCCTGGCGAATGCCGTCCTCAAAGTTACTCTCGCGGCAAATGAGCATGGCCGCAACTTCTGTGGGGTTGATGATTCCCCCGCTGGTGTCACTGAAGTAATGGCCCCGTTCAAATGCCTCCCGCACCAACTGATCCAGATTGGTGATCTTTCCCACAGTGACCAAGCCGAAAGCTCCCATGTGGGAGCCCACCAGGAGGGGCTGTGGATCGGTGTCGCTGATGACACCGATTCCTTTGTTTCCATGAAAAGTGGACAATTCGCTTTCAAATTTTGTTCGAAAATAACTGTTTTCAATATTGTGGATGGAGCGCTGAATGCCCTTGGAGTTCTGGACCGCCATGCCTCCACGCCGTGTCCCCAGATGGGACAGGTAGTCCGTCCCATAAAACACATCAAAAACACAGTCATTCCGGGATACCACGCCAAACAAACCACCCATGTCGCCACCTTTTCGCAATGAAATTTTTGCCCGTCATTTTCCGGGGTGCGCCTCCCTTGACCGGGCACCTGTTCCACGCCAAGGGATTGTGAAATTTTTAATAATAATTGAAAGTCCTGGTCCTTTCATAAAAAGATGGGAAAAACAACAAAATTTTTCACCTTCCGGCCCGAAGAGCATTCCCCCTTCAGGCTGCATCAAAGGTCTTTCAAATAAGACCTTCCCAGGTTGTTCATTTGTCTTTGGATCTGTTCCGATCTGTGAAGAACATAGCCGGAAGGAGCTTTCGCACTGTATCTTTTGGGATGGGGAAGCACGGCCGCAAGGAGAGATGCCTCGGTCCGGGTCAGCTGGGAGGGACTTTTTCCGAAAAAGATCTCCGCCGCCGAATGCACCCCATAAATGCCGTCTCCAAATTCGGCAATGTTGAGATAGACTTCCAGAATCCGCCTTTTGGGCCAGAGAGCTTCGAGCACAACGGTGATGCAGGCTTCCAGCCCCTTTCGAACGTAACTTTTTGTTTCCCACAAAAAGAGATTCTTGGCCGTCTGCTGCGTGATGGTGCTCGCCCCTCTCAGCCTTCCCCTGGTGTGGCGCTCCTTCCAGGCATCCCTCATGGATTGAAAATCAAATCCCCTGTGAACGGGAAACTTCTGATCTTCCGAAGCGACCACAGCCAGGGCCACATGAGGGGAAATATCCTTCCAGTCAACCCATTGATAATGGATGGACACGGCATGATCTCCCTGCAGGAAGACCTGAAAGTGCCTTTGGACCATGAAGGCGCTGGTGGGAGGGGGCACAAAGCGAAGCGTGAAAATCACGGTCAACAGGAGGCAAATGAAAACCAAAAGGGCGGCGCCGGCTATTCTGCCAAACCTGCGCGCAAAGGAAGCCACTGGTTTTTCCATGGGGAGCCGGGCTTCACGGCTGCTGTACATGGACGGAAATGCCATGGGCTCTCAGCCACCGGAGAACGGCCATTTCAGCTTCCCATCCCGCCTGAAGCTCCTTGCCGAGAATCTGAAGGAGCACTTTCGCCCTTTCTCCTCCGAGACTTTCCTGCAGCCGGGGGCAAAGATAGTGAAGGCAAAAGTAGAACCTCCCTTTCAGCTTGCAACCCTCGTGTCCCACAAAAAGACAGCTTCCCGGAACTTCCTTTTCCTCGGGAATGTCACAACCCATGAGCTGGTTCAAAAGGAGCAGAGAAGTGTTGTATCCGTCTTCTATTCCCTCAAAACAGCAGCTGCCCTGCTCTTCCTGAGCGCACCGGGTGCAGCCGGCCACCACTCCGAAACGCACCATGGCGAGCTGGGTCTGCCCCATGAGTTCCCTGTAGCGGTCAAGGGCCATGGCAATGGCAGGCACACCAAGCATGTGGGTTCCATGTTCATCATGAATCTCTTTCGCCCTTCGAATCCTTTGAAAAACCAGGCAATCACTCGTTTCCACGGCCACCCGCACCATCCTTCCAGTTCATGAGCCGCCGGTGAAGGCAGTCCTCTGCACGGGTCCCATTGACCCGCGCCAGGTTGACCAGCTCGAGGAGCATGTCCCCAATGATTTCAGGCTTCACCTCTTTCCCGTTCTCCACAAGTCCCGCAACCTCATCGCTCCGGGCCGCCAGCTGTCGAGCTCTGAAGGGCACATCGTTCCAGGCATCCTTTTCCTGGCCTTTGAGCCGCGAAACCATGCGGTGCGCTCTCAGGAGGGCGGGCAAAGAAGCAGGTACGGCATCCATTTTGTTTTTTTGCGATTTTTTTTCCCCGGCCTTGATTTTCTCCCAGTTGTCCATGACTTCCTGGCTGGACTCCACAGTGAGATTCCCGAAAACGTGGGGATGCCGGCGAACCATTTTCTCACAAATGCGGTCGCACACATCTTCCAGGGCGAAACGGTCCGTTTCTTCATAGAGATACACGAGAAAAAGAACCATGAAGAGCAAATCGCCAAGCTCCTCGCACACTTCCTCGTGCCGTTCCCCTCGAATGGCCGCAGCCGTTTCGTGGGATTCCTCGAGGAGATAGGCCTGAAGGCTTCCCGGGGTTTGCTTCCGATCCCAGGGGCATCCCGATTCCCCCCTCAATTGGTGAATGATGTCCCAAATGCTTCGTACTTTTTG